>NZ_JBDJNT010000007.1:0-166366 GCF_039674525.1 Stenotrophomonas sp. TWI377 | reverse complement strand
CTCCTGCAGCATCCGAACGGCGTGCAATGCCGGCCAGCGGCCGGCACTACCGTTCATGGTGTGATGCCGGCCAGCGGCCGGCACTACCGTTCATGGTGTGATGCCGGCCAGCGGCCGGCACTACCGTTGATGGGATGATGCCGGCCAGCGGCCGGCACTACCCGATCGCGGGCAGCAACCCGTCAGCGCAGGATCCGGAACCGCACCTGCGTCCACGCACCATCGGCGGCCAGCGCGGTCAGCGTGTGCTCACCCACCTCGTCGAAATCGCGCTGGAACAGCCGCGCGCCTTCAGTGCGGGCGATCCAGCGGTCATCCAGCAGCCAATCCACGGTCGTTTCATTGCCCAGTGCACGCAGTTGCAGGCGAACGCCGCGCTCGGCATTCGGCGCGCGTGCGAGGGTGGCGCGGTCGTTGAGCCCCTCGATATGCAGCGTCCCACCACTCTCTCGACCATCGTCGCTGCAGTCCGGGGACAACGCAGGCAACTGCGAGGCCTGACGCTGCGCGTGCGGCAACCACGGCGACAACAGCGCCGGCCAGCGCGCGATCTCACGCGACTCCGCCGCATGCGGTCGGCTGCACTCCGGCGACAGCCGCAGCCCCGTGCGCGCATCCACCTGGAACCGCTGCAGACCCGGCTGCCACAGCCGCGCCTCGCGCTCGGCGAAGGTCGGCGGCACCGCCCCATCGAGCACGAACGCCGGCATCCGCCGCTGGCACAGCGCGGGCGCCATCTGCTCGGCCAGACCACCGGTCGGCCAGCAGATATCGGCCTGCGCCACGCTCGCCGGCATCGGCGCCGCACGGGCATCGCCGGCCTGGCGCGGCAGACTGTCGACCACCTCGAACATCAGCGGCAACGCGGTGACCGCGCCGTACTGCCCGGGCAGCGGCGTGCCATCCGGGCGCCCCACCCACACACCTACCGTGTAATGGCGCGTCGTGCCGATCGCCCAGGCATCGCGGTAGCCGTAGCTGGTGCCGGTCTTCCAGGCCACACGCGGGCGCCCGGTGACATCGAAGGTGCCGGTGCCGTAGCCCGGGCGGGGATTGGACTCGAGCACCTCGCGGGTGATCCACGCCGCGCCGGGGGACATCAGGCGGCGCTCGATCACCGCATCCCCGGCGGTATAACGCACCCGCCCGGCGATACCGTTGCGGTTGAACGCGGCGAAGGTGCCGACCAGATCCTCCAGCCGCGCGCCGGTGCCGCCGAGAATCAGCGAGAGATTGGGCGCACTGCCGTGCGGAAAGCGCAGATTGATGCCCGCATGCGACAGGCGTGCCGCGAAGCGCGCCGAGCCGACGCGATCCAGCAGGTCCACCGCCGGCACATTGAGTGACAACCGCAGCGCCGTGGCGGCACTGACCGGCCCGTTGAAGGCCGCATCGAAGTTGCCCGGCCGATACCCGCCGAAGCTCTGCGGCGCATCCACCATCAGGCTTTCCGAATGGATCAGGCCATCATCCAGCGCCATGCCGTACAGGAACGGTTTCAGCGTTGAGCCCGGTGAGCGCCACGCCTGCACCATGTCCACATGGCCGAGCCGCTGTTTGTCGCCGAACGCCACCGAACCGACGTAGGCACGTGCCTCCAGTGTGCGGTTGTCCACCACCAGCAACGCCGCCGAGGTGCGCTCGGGCAGCTGTGAAAAGTAGGACGACACACGCTCTTCCAGCGTGCGCTGCAGGCCGATATCCAGCGTGCTCTCGATCCGCGCCGCCCGCGGCTGCGCCGAGCGCAGGCGCTGCGCCAACAACGCCGCATGCAGCGGGGGCTGCAGGGCGCGGGTGACCACCGGCTCGATGCGCGCATCGTCGACCTCCTCGCGTGACCACACACCGAGTGACACCATGCGTTCGAGCACCTTGTCACGCGCCCGCTGTGCCGCCTCCGGATGGCGGTCCGGACGCAACCGGCTGGGCGACTGCGGCAGCACCGCCAGCAACGCCGCCTCGGCATGCGACAACTGCGAGGCTGGCTTGCCCAGATAGGCCCAGCTCGCCGCCTCCACGCCTTCGATGGTGCCCCCATAGGGCGCACGTTCCAGATACAGCGCCAGGATCTGCGCCTTGCTCAGGTGCAGTTCCAGCTGCACCGCGCGCAGCAGCTGCTTGGCTTTGCCCCACGGCGTGCGCGTATGCGGATCGAGGATTCGCGCAACCTGCATGGTCAGCGTTGAACCACCGGAGACGATCCGCTGCTCGAACAGCCATTGCTTGCCCGCGCGCAGCAGGCCCCACGGGTTGATGCCGGGATGCCGCCAGAACCAGCGGTCTTCGTAGTTCAGCAGCGCCTGCAGATACAGCGGCGAGACGCTGTCGGCGGAGGCCGGGTAGCGCCACACCCCGTCCGCATCGGCGAACGCACGCAGCGGCGTGCCATCGCGCGCAACGACCAGGGTACTGGTGTCGCGTTGCCTGGGCAGCGGCGGCGGGAACGCGAGGTCCAGCACCAGCAGCAGTGTGAGCAGCGCCGCCGTTCCCCAGCGCAGGCAGGGCAGCACGTTGCGTCGCACGGATGCCCACGACCGTTTGGAAAAAAGAGACATCATGTCCATTCAGCAGGCGGGCCGTCATCGCGACGGCCCGCCCTGCGATCAGGGCTGCACCACGGTCAGCGAGGCCGGGAGGCTGCGCCCCACCCCGCGCAGGTCGGGACGGTACATGTCCTCCACCAGCGGCGGCGGCACGCGGTAGGTGCCCGGCGTGACCGCACGCACCAGATAGAACACCTTGGCAGTGCTGCCCCGCGAGAGTTTCAGCGCGGCCACATAGCGGTCATCGCGGAACTCCTCGTGCTTGATGTTGGCCGCATCGCCGCGGTCGTTGACGCTCAACCCGTCGACCACCACATCGGCCCACTGCTTGGCATCGCCCAGGTTGAAGTTCTCGATCTCCAGCCCGGCCGGGAGCAGATCGGTCAGCAGCGCATCGGGCATGTCCACGTTCGGGGTGACGCTGACCCGCACGATCAGGGCCTCGCCTTCCTTCAGCGGACGCGGCGTCCACGGCTTGCCATCAGTGGTGTACCAGCTGCGCTCCACGCCGAGCGTGCGGCTGTCCGGCTCCGGCGGGTTGCGCGGAATGCCGGCCACTTCCAGGCTGGCGAACATCGGCGGCTCCCCCTGCGGGGTGAAGCGCACGCCCTTGGCCAGCGCGGCGTAGTCGACGCTGCGGCCGAACATGCGGCGTGCCGAGATGCTCTCGCTCTCGCCCCCCACCACCAGTTCGCCCGAGACCAGCTTGGTCTGGTTGGCCGACAGCGCCTTGCCCATGCGCGCCAGCGCCACCTGCTCCTGGGTGCTCAGCCACATCCAGCCACTGTTGCGGCGGGCGTCCAGCGCGCGACCGAGATCGACCGCGCGTGCATCGTAGGCCGGCTTGGACAGCTTGCGTTCGTGCAGCAGCGCGATCATCAATGCGTCATCGCGCACCGCGCTGCCGTAATCGCCGAAGTAGGCCGGACGGTCGTCCGCGCTCTTGGCGAAGCCGGCGGCAATGGCCGCATCGCCGCGCTTGTGATCGCCCTGCAGGGACAGCGCGATGCCCAGGTGCACCAGCGACAGGCCGGTCAGCGACTTGCTGCGTTCGTTGTCGTACAGCGCGCGCAGGGTACCCAGCGGCGCGCGGTTGACCCGGGCCAGCACGTAGCCCGAATACGCCTGGTTGGCGAACTTCAGGTTCTCGCGGCGGTCCTCGCCGTAGAACTGGTTGCCACCGGACAGCAGGTCTTCACTCAGGCGGTTCAGCGCTTTCTGCAGCACGTTGTCCGGTACGGCGAAGCCGGCGTCCTTGGCGTCGAGCAGGAACTCGGCGATATACGGCGTCAGCCACGGATTGATGTAGCCGTCGTCGCCCCACATCGAGAAGTTGCCGTTGGCGACCTGCATCGAGGCCAGGCGGCCGAAGGCACCTTCCATGCGCTCGCGGCGGGTCTTGGCATCCAGCCCGTCTGCACCCAGCATGGCCGAGGTCGCTTCATCCAGCATCAGCGCGGCATAGCCCTTGCTGGTGGTCTGCTCGGCGCAGCCATACGGATAGTTGAGCGCGCCATTCAAGGCACTGGCGAACGGAATCGGCGGCAGCGCGCTGACCAGCATGCGTGCGGTCACCGAGTCGTTCATCAGACCATCGGCCAGGCCGGCGTCCATCGTGACGGCGGCCAGCGGATCCAGCGTGCGGGTCTGTGCGCGCAGCACCTGCGGCCACGCCGCGCGCACCGGCAGGTCATAGCGGCGATCGACCTTGAAGCCGTTGCCGTCCACGCGCACGCGGACCTTGGCTACCGTGTAGCCCTCGCGCGCGGTCAGCGGGAAGCTCAGCGTGCTCTTGGCGTCGGCGTTGAGCTTGAGCGTGCGGCTGGCGTCGCCCAGGGTCAGCGGCCCGATGCCATCGACCTGCACCTTGAACTCGCCCGGCGTGCCGGTGAAGTTCTGCACATCCAGGGTGACCGTGCTGGTATCCCCGGGCGCCATCACGCGCGGCATGCTGGCTTCGGCCAGGATCGGCGCGCGCACCACGGTCTCCACATCGCGCTTGCCGTACTGGTCATCGGCGTACACCAGCGCCGAGACGCGCAGGGTGCCGTTGAAATCCGGCACCTTCAGCGCGATCCGCGCGATGCCCTTGGCATCGAGTTTCACCGGGCCGGAGAACAGGTCCACCGTCTGCACCCGCGCGGTCGGGCGCTTGGCCTGCGGCATCGCGGCCAGCGCCATGTCGCCACCGAACTTCAGCTTGCCGCTGCTGCCGTCGAAGCTTTCGATCACGCGGCTGTAGATGTCATACGCATCCACGCCCAGACGACGCTGCGCGAAGAAGTGCGCAGCGGCATCGGGCACCGGGAAGCGGGTGATGTTGAGGATGCCCACATCCACCGCCGAGACCGTCACATGCGCGACCTTGCCGGCCAGCTGTGGGGCACTGACGGTGACCGGCAGCGTCTGCTCCGGGCGCATCTGCTTCGGTGCCACCAGGCCGACCGCGATCTGCCGCGCCTTGCGGTCCATCGGCACATGCACCACGCCGACCGCACGGGCCGGGGTGATCTTGCTCGGGGCACTGCCGCCACGGAACACCAGCGCGGTGATGTAGACGTCGTGGCGTTCCCATTCGGCGGTGACCGGAATGTCGTAGGTGCTGCCCGGCTTGGCGTCGATATCCTGGACGTAGAGCATCTTGTCGCTCTCGACCATCAGCACGCCCTTGCCGGCATGCGGCGGGGTCACGGTGACGCGCACGGTATCGCCGGCCTTGTAGCCGGTCTTGTCCAGCGCCAGCTTGACCTTGTCCGGGCGTGCATCCAGGCCGCGGTTGTCGTCGTTCCAGCTCCAGCCGGCGTTGAACGGATAGCGGCTGGTCAGCCCGGTGGCCGGATCGAACACGTCCAGCCGGTACTCGCCCCACTCCACCGGGACATCAACGCCGACCGCCGCACTGCCGGCATCGACGGTGCGGGTGTCCTTGTTCTCGAAGCGGCGGGTGAAGTCGTAATCCCAGCGGTTGTCGTTGAAGGTCCAGTGGTAATCGCGCAGCTCGCGCACCAGCGTGACCTTCAGGCCCTTGGCCGGCTGCGGCTTGCCCGCCGCGTCCACGCGCATCAGTTCGAAGCGCGCGTTGCTGTTGGCATCCGCGCCATCCTTGGGATCAAACAACGGGCGCACACCGACCAGCGCGGCGGCCGGCCACATCACCCGCTTCAGGGTGCGGGTCACGGTGCGGCCACCGGTTTCATACACGCTGCCGGAGAGCACCACGGCGATCGGTGCGGTCGGCTTGACCTCCGCCGGCAGCTCCACGTCCTGGCGCAGTTTGCCGTCGGCCGGGAATTCGGTATCGATGACGTCACGCGCCTCGCGCGGCAGCGCGGTGGTCGGGTCGCCGAAGAAGTAGCCCGGCAGCGACTCGACCGGCGACTGCTCGGCCGCCACGGCCAACCGTGCGGTGAAGCGGTTGCCGTCGGCCGGCGCGCCGTACAGATACGCGGCATCGGCCTGCAGCTTGAGCGGCTCGCCCGGCTTGAGCGTCTTCTGCACGCTGTCCAGGTCCAGCTTCATGCGCTCGGGCAGGAACTCCTCGATCCGCAGGGTCATACCCTGGATCGCTTCCTTGCTGGCCGGGTTGGTGCGGAACTCCACCTGCCAGCGCCCGGTCGGGGCCTCGGCGGGGATCAGCTGCTCGAAGCTGAAGTAACCCTGCTCGCCCGGGGTCAGGCGGGTCTCGCGGAAGGTCTTGCCGTCCGGCTGCTTCAGGCGCAGGAAGACGGGCTGCGGCTTTACCGGCTTGCCGTCGTTGTCGCGCAGCAGTGCGGAAATGCGCACGGTCTCGCCGGGACGGTACAGGTCGCGGCCCGACCAGGTGAACACGTCGAACCAGGCGTTGTCGCGCCCGGCCACGGCGAACTCGCTCAGGTCCAGCGCGGGCTGGTTGAACGGCAGCATCGAGGTATCGCCGCCACTGCTGGCGATCAGCACATGGCTGGCATCCAACGTGTAATTGAGCAGCGCATTGCCGTTGCCGTCGGTTGCGCCCTTGAGCACCACCTCACCCTTGCCATCGAGGATGCGCAGCTCGATCTTCTTCAGCGACGCCCCGCTCTGCAGCGAGGCGGTGTGCACGAACAGCTTGTCCTTGTAGGCACGCGTATGCAGGCCGATGTCGCTGACGGTGAAGAAGGCGGTGTCGTACTCGCCTTCGAACGAACCGCTGCGCTTCATCACCGCGAAATACAGGCCGGGCTGCTGCAGCTCCTTGATGTCCTGGGTCGGCAGGTAGGTGAGCACGCGCTCGTTCTGCTTGCCGCCGATCACGAAGCGGTTGACGTACACCGGCTCGGCCAACTGCGACATCGGCGTCTTGTCGCCGTAGTCGCTGTCCAGCTCCCAGCTGCCGCGGCGCCCGCCGCGCTGGTACTGGCTGAAGAAGTTCGGCAGTTCCTTCTCGCGCACGCGCAGGAACTCCACGTCCACTTCCGGCACGTTGACCGAGACCACCGGCAGGCCGCGGCTGTCCTTGGCGGGCAGCACGCTGCCCTGCGAGGCGAACCCGGCCACCGGCTTGAGCTCGCCGGTGAAGACCTTCTGGCGCAGCTCCTTGCCGATCCGGCTGCCATCGGCGGCGAGCAGATCGGGCGAAACGATCAGCGAATATTCCTTGGCCGCCTCCACGAACGGATAGCGCAGGGTCTTGCCGTCATCGGACAGCGACCAGCTGCTGTCCTCGGTGCCGACCTTCTCGGCGAAGCGGACCAGTGCATCGAAATCCTGGGTGCCGACCAGCGGGCGCGAGAACTCCAGCGCCAGCGACAGGCCGTCGCTCTTCTGATCGGGGTAGGCCCGGACCAGGGTGAACTCGGTGACCGCCTCGGCCTTGGCCGTGATCGGCGCGCCGGACGGGGCTGGTAGCTGGCCGCTGTCGTTGCGCTTGCAACCCCCGACGCCGATGGCCAGGCCGGCGACCAGCGCCAGGCCCGCGATTCCCTTCCAGCTCCACTGCCCGAACCGACTGCGGCTAGCCATGACGTCACTCCTTGAACAAGGCGGCCAGTATACGGGCCGTCCCCGTCCGTTCGCGGGCGACCCCGGGCGATCCGGGCGTCATGGGTGACCGGCAGGGCCACCGCCAAGGGCAGCCGCCAAGAGCCATCGCTAAGGGCAGCCGACCAACGGTCGGCTCTACCCGGCGACGTAGAGGTCGACGTACTCGTGCACCGGCATCGCTTCCAGCGCGACCGGGTCCAGCGACGCCTCGATGATCCGGCGCTGCTGCACGGTCGGGAACACCCCGGCCAGGTGCCGGCGGAACTTGTCCTCCAGCAGCGGGATGCCCTCGGCCCGGCGCCGGGCGTGGCCCAGCGGGTACTCGACCACGGCCTCCATCGTGCTGCCATCGGCGAAGGTCACGTGCAGCGCGTTGGCGATGCTGCGCTTGTCCGGGTCCAGGTAGTCGGCCGTGAACTGCGGCTCTTCCACGCAGGTGATCGTCGCCCGCAGCGGATCGATGCGCGGATCGGCCGCCACGTCGTCCTCGTAGTCCTCGGCAACCAGCCGGCCGAAGATCAGGCCGATCGCCACCATGTACTGCACGCAGTGATCGCGGTCGGCCGGGTTATGCAGCGGGCCGGGTTTGTCGATGATGCGCAGGCAGGCCTGCTGGGTGCGCAGGGTGATCTGCGCGATGTCTTCGCTGCGTTTGCCGCTGGCGCGCATCTGCGCATGCACCTGCATCGCCGCTTCGACCGCCGTCTGGCCATGGAACTCGGCCGGATAGCTGATCTTGAACAGCACGTTCTCCATCACGTAGCTGCCGTACGGCCGCTGGAAGCGGAACGGCTGCCCGCCGAAGGAGACATCGTAGAAGCCCCAGGTCGGCGCGGTCAGCGCGCTGGGATAGCCCATCTCACCGGCCGCGGCCATCAGCGACAGGCGCACCGCACGGCTGGTGGCATCACCGGCCGCCCAGCTCTTGCGCGAGCCGGTGTTGGGCGCGTGCCGGTAGGTGCGCAGCGACTGCCCATCCACCCAGGCCAGCGACAGCGCATTGAGCATGCGCTCACGATCCAGACCAAGCAGGTGTGACACCACCGCGGTGGAGGCGACCTTGACCAGCACCACATGATCCAGCCCGACCCGGTTGAACGCATTCTCCAACGCCAGGCAACCCTGGATTTCATGCGCCTTGATCATCGCCTCCAGCACATCGCGCATGGTCAGTGGCGCCCGGCGCAGCGCCTCGGCATTGCGGCTGAGCCAGTCGGCGGTAGCCAGGATGCCGCCGAGGTTGTCGGAGGGATGCCCCCACTCCGCGGCCAGCCAGGTGTCGTTGAAATCCAGCCAGCGGATCATCGCGCCGATGTTGAAGGCGCCCTGCACCGGATCCAGCTCGAAGCGCGTCCCTGGCACCCGGGCGCCGTTGATCACCTGCATGCCGGGCACCAGCGGCCCGAGCAGCTTGCTGCAGGCCGGGAACGATAGCGCCGCCAACCCGCAGCCCAGCGTATCGATCAGGCAGTGCCGCGCGGTGGTGTACGCCAGCGGCGAGCTGACCGGGTAGTCGCGGACGTAATCGACGATGTCGGTCAGGACCGTGTCCCATGGCGGGCGCTGGTTGCTGTGGCTGTCATGACCGGACATCGCGATTCTCCTGTTGGGACTTACAAGGTGGTGGCAGGCACCCTTACCGCACCGTCCATCAAGACGCGGGCACTGCGGCTCATGATGGCCTTGGTGACCGTCCACTGACCGTCAACGAGCGCCGCCTGCGCGCCCACGCGCAACGTGCCGGAGGGATGACCGAAGCTCACCGATTCACGCTCACCGCCACCGGCGGCCAGGTTCACCAGCGTGCCCGGGATCGCGGCGGCAGTGCCGATGGCGACTGCGGCGGTGCCCATCATCGCGTGGTGCAGCTTGCCCATGGACAGCGCGCGCGCGTGCAGGTCGATCTCGCCCGCGGCGATCTGCTTGCCACTGGAGGACACGTAGTCCTGCGCCGGGGCGACGAAGGCGACCTTCGGTGTGTGCTGACGGGTCGCGGCCTGCTCGATGGTCTCGATCAGCCCCATGCGCACCGCGCCGTGCGCGCGGATCGCTTCGAAACGCGCCAGGGCGGCCTTGTCCTCGTTGATCGCCGGCTGCAGTTCGGTGCCGGTGTAGCCCAGATCAGCCGCGTTGAGGAAGATGGTGGGAATGCCGGCGGTGATCATCGTGGCCTGGAAGCTGCCCACGCCGGGCACGTCGAGCGTGTCGACCAGATTACCGGTCGGGAACATCGCCCCGCCCTCGCCATCATCGGAGGGATCCAGGAACTCCAGCTGGATCTCCGCGGCCGGGAAGGTCACGCCATCGAGGTCGAAATCGCCGTCCTCCTGCACCTGGCCCTCCACGATCGGCACGTGCGCCAGGATGGTCTTGCCGATGTTGGCCTGCCAGATCCGCACGGTGCACAGGCCGTTGTGCGGAATCCGCGCCGGATCGATCATTCCGTTGCTGATCGCGAACGGGCCCACCGCCGTGCTGAGGTTGCCGCAGTTGCCACTCCAGTCGACAAATGCCGTCTCGATCGCCACCTGGCCGTACAGATAATCCACGTCGTGCTCCGGCACCGACGGCGTGGAGATGATCACGCACTTGCTGGTGCTGGAGGTCGCGCCGCCCATGCCATCGGTGTGCTTGGCATACGGGTCGGGCGAGCCGATCACGCGCATCAGCAGCGCATCGCGGGCCGGGCCCGGCACCTGCGCGGCGGCAGGCAGGTCGCTCAGCTTGAAGAACACACCCTTGCTGGTGCCACCGCGCAGGTAGGTGGCCGGAATGCGGAGCTGGGGGAGAAACGCCATATCGAAGTCCTGATGGAAAGACGGCCCGTTGCCGGGCCGTCGTGATGCGGGTGGGATCAGGCGACCTGCGCCGATTCCAGGAAGTCCTGGGCGAACCGCTGCAGCACGCCGCCGGCCTCGTAGATCGAGACCTCTTCGGCGGTATCCAGCCGGCAGGTGACCGGCACCCGCAGCTGTTCACCGTTGCGGCGATGGATGACCAGGCTCAGCTCGGCGCGCGGCACGCGGTCGCCAAGCACATCGAAGGTTTCGGTGCCATCGATGCCCAGGGTCTTGCGGTTGACGCCTTCCTTGAACTCCAGCGGCAGCACGCCCATGCCGATCAGGTTGGTGCGGTGGATGCGCTCGAAGCCTTCGGCGGCGATCGCTTCCACACCGGCCAGACGCACGCCCTTGGCGGCCCAGTCACGCGAGCTGCCCTGGCCGTAATCGGCACCGGCGATGATGATCAGCGGCTGCTTGCGGCCCATGTAGGTTTCGATCGCTTCCCACATGCGGGTGACCTGGCCTTCCGGCTCCACGCGCGCCAGCGAGCCCTGCGTGACCTGGCCATCGATCACGGCCATTTCATTGATCAGCTTCGGGTTGGCGAACGTCGCGCGCTGCGCGGTGAGGTGGTCACCGCGGTGGGTCGCATAGGAATTGAAGTCTTCCTCGGGCAGGCCCATCTTCGCCAGGTACTCGCCGGCCGCGCTGCTGGCCATGATCGCGTTCGACGGCGAAAGGTGGTCGGTGGTGATGTTGTCGCCGAGCACGGCCAGCGGTCGCATGCCGGTCAGGCTGCGGGCACCGGCAAGCGCGCCTTCCCAGTAAGGCGGGCGGCGGATGTAGGTGCTCTGCGGGCGCCAGTCGTACAGCGGGCTGATCGGGGCGCCGTGCTCCACCTTGAAGGTGAACATCGGGTCGTAGACCTTGCGGAACTGTTCCGGCTTGACGCAGGCCTTGACCACCGCGTCGATCTCGGCATCGCTCGGCCACAGATCCTTCAGCGTGATCGCGTTGCCGTCGGCATCATGGCCGAGCGCATCCTTTTCAATATCGAAGCGCACCGTGCCAGCGATCGCATAGGCCACCACCAGCGGCGGCGAGGCCAGGAAGGCCTGCTTGGCGTACGGGTGGATGCGGCCGTCGAAGTTGCGGTTGCCCGAGAGCACGGCGGTGGCATACAGGTCGCGATCGATCACTTCCTGCTGGATCTTCGGGTCCAGCGCGCCGCTCATGCCGTTGCAGGTGGTGCAGGCAAAGGCCACGATGCCAAAGCCCATCTGCTCCAGTTCGGTCAGCAGGCCGGCTTCTTCCAGATACAGCTGCACGGCCTTGGAACCGGGCGCCAGCGAGCTCTTCACCCACGGCTTGCGGGTCAGGCCGGCGCGGTTGGCGTTGCGCGCCAGCAATGCCGCGGAGATCACGTTGCGCGGGTTGCTGGTGTTGGTGCAGCTGGTGATCGCGGCGATGATCACCGCGCCATCGGGCATCAGGCCATCGGCCTGTTCCTGCCTGCCCGAGGCCAGCTTGCCTTCATCGGCGATGCCGCGCGCAGCCAGGTCGGTCGTCGCCACACGCTTGTGCGGGTTGGACGGGCCGGCCATGTTGCGCACCACGGTGGAGAGGTCGAACTGCAGCACGCGCTCGTACTGCGCGGTGGCCAGGTCGTCGGCCCACAGGCCGGTGGCCTTGGCGTAGGTTTCCACCAGCGCGACCTGGGCATCTTCGCGGCCGGTCAGGCGCAGGTAGTCCAGGGTCTGCTGGTCGATGTAGAACATCGCCGCGGTGGCGCCGAACTCCGGCGTCATGTTGGAGATGGTGGCGCGGTCACCGATGGTCAGCGCGTTGGCGCCCTCCCCGTAGAACTCGATCCACGCCCCCACCACGCGCTCCTTGCGCAGGAACTCGGTCAGCGCCAGCACCACGTCGGTGCAGGTGATGCCCGGCTGCGGTCGGCCGGTCAGCTCCACGCCGATGATGTCGGGCAGGCGCATCCAGGACGCACGGCCGAGCATGACGCTCTCCGCTTCCAGGCCGCCCACGCCGATCGCGATAACCCCCAGCGCGTCCACATGCGGGGTATGGCTGTCGGTGCCGACGCAGGTATCCGGGAAGGCCACGCCCTCGCGCACCTGCACGACCGGCGACATCTTCTCCAGATTGATCTGGTGCATGATCCCGTTGCCCGGCGGAATCACGTCGACGTTCTTGAACGCCTTCTTGGTCCAGTTGATGAAGTGGAACCGGTCTTCATTGCGGCGGTCCTCGACGGCGCGGTTCTTCTCGAACGCGGCCTTGTCGAAGCCGGGGAATTCCACCGCCAGCGAGTGATCCACGATCAGCTGGGTCGGCACTACCGGATTGATCTGCGCCGGGTCACCGCCGGCATCGGCGATGGCATCGCGCAGGCCGGCCAGATCGACCAGGGCGGTCTGGCCGAGAATGTCATGGCACACCACGCGGGCCGGGAACCACGGGAAATCCAGGTCCTGGCGGCGCTCGATCAGCTGCCGCAGTGACGCATCCAGGGTGGCCGGGTCGCAGCGGCGCACCAGGTTTTCGGCCAGCACGCGCGAGGTATACGGCAGCGTGGCATAGGCGCCGGGCTGGAGCGCGTCGACCGCGGCCCGGGTATCGAAATAGTCCAGCGCGGTGCCGGGAAGGTTCTTGCGGTACTGAGTATTCATGGCTGGCGATAGCTGCTTGTTGGCGGGCCGGGGCGTCGTGACACCGGCGAAGAAGGAGTAGCGACGCCGCAACGGAGCAGACCGGCATCGCGCCGGCCTGGTCCGCAAGGCACCCGCGAACGGGTGCGGTACGTCTGTCTTACTTGCGCTGGTCGATCGGCACGAAGGCCTGGTCTTCCGGGCCGGTGTAGTTCGCACTCGGGCGGATGATCTTGCCGTCGATGCGCTGCTCGATGATGTGCGCGCTCCAACCGGAGGTGCGCGCGATCACGAACAACGGAGTGAACATCGCCGTCGGCACGCCCATCATGTGGTAGCTGACCGCGCTGAACCAGTCCAGGTTCGGGAACATCTTCTTGATATCCCACATCACCGATTCCAGGCGCTCGGCGATGTCGTACATCTTGACGTTCTGCTGCTCGGCGGACAGGTCCCGTGCCACGTCCTTGATGATGCTGTTGCGCGGATCGCTGACGGTGTAGACCGGGTGGCCGAAACCGATCACGACTTCCTTGCGCTCCACGCGGGCCTTGATGTCGGCCTCGGCATCGTCGGGGCTGTCGTAGCGCTTCTGCACTTCGAAGGCCACTTCATTGGCGCCGCCGTGCTTGGGACCGCGCAGTGCACCGATGCCGCCGGTGATCGCGCTGTACATGTCGCTGCCGGTGCCGGCGATGACGCGGCAGGCGAAGGTCGAGGCGTTGAACTCGTGCTCGGCGTACAGGATCAGCGAGGTATGCATCGCCTTGACCCACGAATCCTGCGGCTTCTCGCCGTGCAGCAGGTGCAGGAAGTGGCCACCGATGGAGTCATCATCGGTTTCCACGTCGATCGCACGACCGTTGTGGCTCCAGTGGTACCAGTACAGCAGCATCGAACCCAGGCAGGCCATCAGCTTGTCGGCGATATCGCGCGCGCCGGGATGGTTGTGGTCGTCCTTCTCCGGCGACACGCAGCCGAGCACGGAGACGCCGGTACGCATCACGTCCATCGGGTGCGCCGACGGCGGCAGTTCTTCCAGCGCGGCCTTGACCGCGGCCGGGATGCCACGCAGCGACTTCAGCTTGGTCTTGTAGGCGACCAGCTCGGCGCGGGTCGGCAGCTTGCCATGGACCAGCAGATGCGCGATTTCCTCGAACTCGCTGGTGTTGGCCAGATCGGCGATGTCATACCCGCGGTAATGCAGGTCGTTGCCGCTGCGGCCGACGGTGCACAGCGCGGTGTTGCCGGCGGCGGTGCCCGACAGGGCGACGGATTTCTTCGGCTTGAAGCCGGGGGCGGTAGTGGTGTCGCTCATGATCCCTCCAGAAAACAGTGTGCGGTCTTACTTCTTGGCGGCGAACAACGCATCGAGCTGCTGCTCGAAGGCGTGGTAACCGATACGGTCGTAGAGTTCCTCGCGGGTCTGCATCGCCTCCACCACATTACGCTGGTGGCCCTCGCGGCGGATGATCTCATACACGTTCTCTGCCGCCTTGTTGGCAGCGCGGAACGCGGACAGCGGGAACAGCTGGATGGCGACGCCGGCCGAGGCCAGCTCGTCGCGGCTGAACAGCGGCGTGGCGCCGAACTCGGTGATGTTGGCCAGCACCGGCACCTTCACCGCATCGACGAAGCGGCGGTAGGTATCCAGATCGTAGGCGGCCTCGGCGAAGATGCCATCGGCACCGGCCTCGACGCAGGCGATGGCGCGTTCGATCGCGGCATCCACGCCATCGACCTGGATGGCATCGGTGCGTGCGATCAGGAAGAAGTCCGGATCGGTCTTGGCATCGGCGGCGGCCTTGACCCGGTCCACCATCTCGCCCTGCGACACGATCTCCTTGCCCGGGCGGTGACCGCAGCGCTTGGCGCCGACCTGGTCTTCGATATGGCAGGCGGCCGCGCCGGCCTTGATCAGCGACTTGACCGTACGCGCGATGTTGAACGCGCTCGGACCGAAACCGGTGTCGATATCCACCATCAGCGGCAGGTCGCACACATCGGTGATACGTCGCACGTCGATCAGCACGTCTTCCAGCGTATTGATGCCCAGGTCCGGCAGGCCCAGCGAGCCGGCCGCGACGCCGCCGCCGGAGAGGTAGATCGCCCGGTAGCCGGCGCGCTTGGCCAGCAGCGCGTGGTTGGCGTTGATCGCGCCGATCACCTGCAACGGCGATTCGGCGGCCAGTGCGGCGCGGAAACGGGCGCCAGCGGAAGAAACGGGGGTGCTCATGCGACATTCCATCGTGATTGACCCATTGATAGGCGCAAAGGCCGTGCCAGGTGACAAGTGTCTGATTTCATTGAGGCAGCGAGGTGACTGCGACGTTTCACCTTGAAACATTGAAACATCTGTAACATGGCTGAAACTGAACCATTGAAACAGCCTCATGTCGATCAGCCTGCCCCGCCACCGCGCCCGCCTGTCCGATCCCGATGCCGGCCAACTGCCGGTGATCTGGACCGTCAGCGTGTCGCGCCTGACCGGACTGCTGGGGGATGTGATTCCCGAGTTCGACCGCCGCGCCCGCATCGTGCCGATCAACCTTGGTTTCGAGGAGGCAGTGGATGTCATCGGCCAGCGCCTGCGCCGCGAACACTGCGATGTGGTGATCGCCGGTGGTTCGAACGCGGCCTACCTGCGCAGCCGGCTGGAGGTGCCGCTGGTCCCGATCCAGGCCAATGGCTTCGATCTGATGGAAGCGCTGGCGCGCGCGCGCCGGATCGCCCCGCGGATCGGTCTGGTCACGCATGCCACCGACGTGCCGACGTTCGGCAGCTTCCAGCACAGCTTCGGGCTGGACATCGAGCACCGCCGCTTCGTCACCCGTGAGGATGCGCGCGACTGCATCGCCGATCTACGTGCCAACGGCATCGAGGTGATCGTCGGCACCGGCATGGCGATCGACCATGCCGAGCAGGTCGGCCTGCCCGGGGTGCTGCTGTACTCGGCCGATTCGGTGCGGCAAGCCTTCGAACATGCCTTGGAGCTGACCCAGACCCTGGCCCGTTCCGGGGCATCGTCACTGCGGCGGCGGGCACCGGCCAAGCGCCGGGATGCCGACCACGCCCTGCTCGGTGACAGCGCGCCGATGCAGCAGGTGCGCGAGCACATCGCGCTGTACGCCCCGTACGACAGCACCGTGCTGGTGACCGGCGCGACCGGCACCGGCAAGGAGCTGGTGGCGCGGCAACTGCATACCGCCAGCGGCCGCCGGGGCCGTTTCGTCGCGCTGAACTGCGGGGCGATCAGCGAGTCACTGCTGGAAGCCGAGCTGTTCGGTTACAACGAAGGCGCCTTCACCGGCGCACGTCGTGGCGGTCGTGTCGGTCTGGTCGAAGCCGCCGAGGGCGGCACCTTGTTCCTCGATGAAATCGGCGAACTTCCGCTGCCGTTGCAGACCCGGCTGCTGCGGGTACTGGAAGAGCGCGAAGTGCTGCGCGTGGGCGCTACCGAGCCGACGCCGGTGGACGTCCGCGTGGTCGCGGCCACGCTGCAGACGCTGGAATCGCTGGTGGACACACAACGCTTCCGCCGCGATCTGTACTACCGCCTGGCCGCGCTGCGCATCGCGCTGCCGACGCTGCGCGACCGGCGCGCGGATGTGCCCTTGCTGGTGAGCCACTTCTTCCGGCAGCTCGCGGATACGGATTCGCCGCTCTCGCCGGAGGCGCTCGCGCGGCTGCGCGACTACGCCTGGCCGGGCAACGTGCGTGAGCTGCGCAACATGGTCGATCGCCTGCGCATCCACTGGCAGCAACAGCCGGGCGCGCTGACGTTGCCGCAGATGCTGCAGTGGTTGCCGGAACTGCACGCGGCGCAGCGGCCACTGGCGGTTCCAGGCGGCGGCATCCCGGCAGCCCTCACTGCTGCCTCGACGGCGCGACCGGATGCGACCGCGCTGCGGCGGTTGCTGGCCGACTGCGGCGGCAACCGCGAGCAGGCGTGCGCGCTGCTGGGCGTATCGCGGACAACGCTGTGGCGGTGGCTGCGCGAGGGGTCGGTGGGTTGAACAGACCGCGCGTCAGCCAGCCGGATCCAGCGGCAGCCGGAAATACACCACGCGCTCGGTTTCCTCGAATCCACAGGCCCGGTGCGCCGCCTGGGCAGTCACGTCTTCAAGCCGGCTGTCGGAGGCCAGCTCACTGCAGCCCTTTGCGCGCGTCCACGCCTTGGCCGCCGCCAGCAGCGCGCGGCCCAGGCCACGTCCCTGCCAGTCCGGCTGCACGTACCAGCCTTCCAGGAAGCCGACCGGCGTGGTCTCGGTTCCGTTGACGTAGTCGTGCCGGAGCCGCACCTCGGCAAATCCGACCGCTGCATCGGCGCAGGCCAGGAAGACGGCAGCGTCGGCGTCAGCCAGGGCGTCCTGGAGCTCCCCCAGCGTCTCATCGGCATCAGGCCACAGACCCCGCCGCAGGCTTGCCCACGCCGTGGCGTCCACACGCGTCGCGTGCCGGATGACCGGCGCGGCGGCGTTCACGGGAACAACATCCGCTTGCTCCACTGCCCGTCCACACCGGTCTCATAGCACCAGCGCTCGTGCAGACGGAACTGCGCGCCGTACCAGAACTCGATCCGCTGCGGCACCACGCGCAGGCCGCTCCAGCCGTCCGGACGCGGCACGTCGCGGCCCTCGAAGCTGGCCTCGGTGGCCGCCACGCGTGCGTCGAATGCTTCGCGCGAGGCCAGCGTCTTCGATTGCAGTGACGCCCACGCGCCGATCTGGCTCATGCGCGGGCGCGAAGCGAAGTACGCATCGGCCTCGGCGTCGCTGACCTTCTCCACCCCGCCTTCGATCCGCACCTGGATGCCGGCTTCGCGCAGGCTGCGCCACAGGAACAGCAGCGCGGCGCGTGGATTGGCCTGCAGTTCACGCCCCTTGTGGCTGTCCAGATGGGTATAGAACACGAAGCCGCGCTCGTCGAACGCCTTCAGCAACACGGTCCGCGCGGAGGGCTGGCCGTTCGGGTCGGCCGTGGCCACCGTCATCGCATTCGGTTCGACTTCGCGGCTTGCCTTGGCTTCTTCGAACAGCCCGGCAAAGGTGGACAACGCTTCGGCATACAGATCGGTCATGGCGGTTTTCTTGTCACGCGGTTTGGGTTTATTGTCGCTGCATGCCTGCACCTGCGTACATGCCCCCGACGAAAGGTTTTCCGGATGCACTGGTCGCGCAGGCGCTGGACGACGCGCTGAACTGCGGCGCGGCCGTTCCAGTATTGGCGATCAGCGGCCTGCAGGGGAGCGGCAAATCGACGCTGGCGGCCCAGGTGGTCGCATTGGCGGCATCGCGCGGCCTGCGCGCGGCCATGCTCTCCATCGACGATGTGTACCTCACCCGTGCCCAGCGCCAACGTCTGGCGCGGCAGGTGCACCCGCTGCTGCTGACCCGCGGCCCGCCGGGCACCCACGATCTGGCCCTGGCCCATGCCACCTTGGACGCGGTCGCGGCCGGCGGCCCGGTCGCCCTGCCCCGTTTCGACAAACTGGCCGACGAGCGCCTGCCCGAAAAGGACTGGCCGCGCCTCGACGGCCCGCTCGACCTGCTGGTGTTCGAAGGGTGGTTCCTCGGGACCCCGGCCCAGGACGAGGCCGACCTGGATCCACCGCTCAACGCACTCGAGCGCGACGCCGATGCCGACGGCCGCTGGCGCCGCTGGTGCAATCACGCGCTCGCTCAGGACTACCCCGCGCTGTGGCAGCGTTGCGACCGGCTGTGGTTCCTGCAGCCGCCGGACTTCTCGGTGATCCCGCGCTGGCGCTGGCAGCAGGAGCAGAACCTGCAGGCCGCCCAACCCGACCGCAGCAGCATGAGCCGCGCCCAGCTGGAGCGCTTCGTGCAGTACTACGAACGGGTCAGCCGGCAGGCGCTGCGTACGTTGC
Source organism: Stenotrophomonas sp. TWI377 (assembly GCF_039674525.1). Lineage (NCBI taxonomy): Bacteria > Pseudomonadati > Pseudomonadota > Gammaproteobacteria > Lysobacterales > Lysobacteraceae > Stenotrophomonas > Stenotrophomonas sp. TWI377. The sequence continues at coordinate 147,486 of NZ_JBDJNT010000007.1, read as the reverse complement.
CGGCGCTGGCCGATACGGTGATCGCACTGGACGAACAGCGCCGGATCGTCGCGCCGCGCTGACCGCGGCATCGACGGAAACGCAGCACTCAGCCGACCAGGAAGGTCACCCGCAGATTCACCCGCCATTCGGTGATGTTGCCCTCGCCATCGGTGACGACCTTGGTTTCATTGATCCAGGCGCCCTGGATGCCCTTGACCGTCTCGGCCACCTTCTTCAGGCCGCTGCGTACCGCGTCCTCGACGCTGGTCTTGGAGGACGCGTTGATCTCGATGATTTTGGCGACGGACATGGGGCGCTCCGGTAGCGCGCGGGAGAGTCCGCGCCGGCCCACCATGGGGGCCGGCACGTAAAGGCGATGGCACGGAGATGTTAGGATCGAGGGTAATGAATCCCGCGCCGAACCTCATCCTGATTGGCCCGATGGGCGCCGGCAAAACCTGCATCGGGCGCCGGCTGGCCGAGCGCTTCACGCTGGACTTCGTGGACGCCGACCAGGCCATCGTGGACAGCACCGGCGCCAGCATTCCGGCGATCTTCGAGCACTCCGGGGAAGCCGGCTTCCGCCAGCACGAGCGCCAGGTCCTGCATGGCCTGCTGGATGGGCACGGCCAGTTGATTTCCACTGGCGGTGGCGCGGTGTTGGACCCGGACAACCGTGCGGCGATCGCCCGCCGCGGTTTTGTGGTCTACCTGCGGGTCAGCGTGCCGGCCCAGTTGGATCGCTTGGCCCGTGACCGCGGCCGCCCGCTGTTGCAGCGCCCGGACCGCGAGCAGGTGCTGCATGAGATGGCTGCCGCCCGTGACCCGCTGTACCAGAGCCTGGCCGACCTCACCCTGGATACCGACCTCTACACGCCCGCCGAGGCCACCGCGCAGCTGGTGCTGCGCCTGGCCGCGCAGTGGCAGCGACAGGAAACACCTGAATGACCCCCGCCCCGCGTACCGTTGCCGTCAGCGGCGACACCCCCTACACCATCCACATCGGCCCGGGCCTGCTCGGCCAGGGCGAGCTGCTGGCCCGCCATGTACGCGGCCGCCATGTGCTGCTGCTCAGCGATTCCTCGGTCGCGCCGCTGTATCTGGCGAAGGTGAAATCGGCGCTGCAGGCTGCGCGCCCGGACCTGCTGATCGGGGAGCTGGTGCTGCCGGCGGGCGAAGCCTCCAAGACGCTGGCCCACTTCGGCGATGCGATCACCGCACTGGCCGCGCTCGGCGCCACCCGCGATGCCTGCGTGATGGCGCTGGGTGGCGGGGTCGCAGGCGATCTGGCCGGCTTCGCGGCCGCCTGCTGGATGCGCGGTGTCGACTGCGTGCAATTGCCAACCTCGCTGCTGGCGATGGTCGATTCCTCGGTGGGCGGCAAGACCGCGGTGGACATCCCCGAAGGCAAGAACCTGGTCGGTGCCTTCCACCCGCCGCGTGCCGTCATCGCCGATACCGCCGCCCTGCGCACGTTGCCCCCGCGCGAGCTGCGCGCCGGCCTGGCTGAAGTGATCAAGTACGGCGCGATCCGCGACCCGTTGTTCTTCCAGTGGCTGCAGGCCGAACACGCCGCGCTGCTGGCCGGTGACGGCACCGCGCTGGCCCAGGCCATCGCCCGCAGCTGCGAGCACAAGGCCGAGATCGTGGCGCGCGATCCGCTGGAAAAGGGCGAGCGCGCCCTGCTCAACCTCGGCCACACCTTCGGCCACGCGATCGAGACCGAACAGGGCTACGGCGCACCTGGCAACGACAATCTCAACCACGGCGAAGCCGTCGCGGTCGGCATGGTGCTGGCCGCCCGCCTGTCGGCCCAACTGGGCATGAGTGACGACGCCGACACCGACCAGCTGCGCGAGCTGCTGCTGCGCTATGAACTGCCGGTGGCCATTCCGGCCGGCCTGCAGCCCGAAGCGCTGCTGGCCCGGATGCGGCTGGACAAGAAGAACGTGGCCGGCCGCCTGCGCCTGGTGCTGTGGCGTGGCATCGGCCGGGCCGAAGTGGTCGGCGATGTCGACGAGGCCGACGTGCTGCGAGTGCTCGCCGCCGGCTGAGCCTGCGACGTTACGCCGCACCTGTCCCGTCGCTGACGGCCGCGTGCGGCGTTCACGGCTACAATCGGGGCATGCGCGTCTTCCTGCACCAACACGCCCGCGGTGCCGATCCGGCCCGCTATCTCCAGCTCACCCTGCAACCGGATCTGTTCGGTGGCTGGGAGCTGCTGATCGAGTCCGGCCCCATCGGCGGGCGCGGGCAGCTGCGCCGCGAGCTGTACCTGCAGGAAGACCTGGCACTGGCCGCGTTCGAGAAAGTGCGCGATGCACACCTGCACCGCGGCTACGACGTGACCTATACCAGCGGCGATCTGCCGCCCTGAGCGGCCCCCCGCCGCCCTGACCCCATTCGGCCCCGCGCCACCAGATACCAAGGATGCGTTCCGTGACCAGCCCCTCCCGCCATGATCGCCTGCTGCGCGCCCTGCGCCGCGAACCGGTGGATTGCACCCCCGTCTGGCTGATGCGCCAGGCCGGCCGTTACCTGCCCGAGTACCGCGCCACCCGCGCCAAGGCCGGCAGCTTCCTGGCGATGGCCAAGAACCCGGACATCGCTTGCGAAGTCACCCTGCAGCCGCTGCGCCGCTTCGACCTCGATGCCGCGATCCTGTTCTCGGACATCCTCACCATCCCCGACGCGATGGGCCTGGAGCTGTACTTCGTCGAAGGCGAAGGCCCGAAGTTCCGCCACCCGGTCCGCGACGCCGCCGCCATCGCCAAGCTGGCGGTGCCGGACATGGAAACCGAACTGCGCTACGTCATGGACGCCGTCCGCGTGATCCGCCGCGAACTCGATGGCAGCGTGCCCCTGATCGGTTTCTCCGGCAGCCCCTGGACGCTGGCCTGCTACATGGTGGAAGGCGGCGGCAGCAAGGACTTCGCCCGCATCAAAGCGATGGCCCTGAACGAACCGGCCGCCCTGCACCAGCTGCTCTCGGTCGTCACCGATGCTGTTATCGCCTACCTCGCCGCCCAGCGCGCGGCCGGCGCCCAGGTGCTGCAGGTGTTCGACACCTGGGGCGGCGTACTCAGCCCGACCATGTACCGCGAATTCTCCCTGCGCTACCTGACCCGCATCGCCCAGGAGCTCGAACGCGGTGAAAATGCCGAACGCACCCCGCTGATCCTGTTCGGCAAAGGCACCGGCCTGCACCTCGGCGCCCTGGCCGACACCGGCGCCGACGCCCTCGGTGTCGACTGGACGCTGGACCTCGCCGACGCCGTCGCCCGCACAGGCGGCCGCGTCGCCCTGCAGGGCAACCTCGACCCCACCACCCTGTACGGCAATCCCGCCGCCATCGAACGCGCCGCCGGCCAGGTGCTCGACAGCTACGCCCAAGGCAACGGCGGCTCGCGCGAAGGCCACGTCTTCAACCTTGGCCACGGCATGTCGCCCGACATGAATCCCGACCATGTCCAGGTGCTGGTGGAAGCTGTACACCGCTTGAGCCGACGCTGATCGCCATCGGCAGGTAGCCGGCCAGCGGCCGGCACTACCCTGGCTTGGCCGACGACGCACGCGTTCTGCATCCAGGACGCGTGAGCTCGTTTCCACCCTCGAGACGCACCACACGTGCCGTCCGCAGGCGATGGGTGCCAATCATTGCCGCGCTGCGCGCGGCCATCCACGCATGGCGTGGATCTACCCATGTCAGTCCCGGCATTACATCCATTCCAGACGAGCGACTGGTTTCCTGCATGTCCGCTCTTCCCCTGACAGCCAGACAACGGTCATGGGTGTGGCACGGGTGGGTTGGCGGGACCATGAGCGCCATGGATGGCGCGACATGAGCCTCCATGGACGGATTTACGGCGTGTCCCGCCAACCCACCCGTGCCGCACCCTCTCCGCGACACCGACCGAGCCGATGCTTCGGCTTCGGCTTCGGCTTCGGCTTCGGCTTCGGCTTCGGCTCTTGACCACACCCTGATCCCACATCGGCGATCATATCGCCCTCGTTGACGAAGGCCCGCACCATGACGACCAGCAGCTACGCCTCGATCCGGCCCCTGTTGTGGCTCGTATCGCTGGCCATCTTCATGCAGATGCTGGACTCCACCATCGTCAACACCGCATTGCCTGCCATGGCCCGCAGCCTCGGCGAAAGCCCGCTGCAGATGCAGTCCGTCGTCTTCAGCTACGCCCTGGCCGTCGCCACCTTCATCCCTGCCTCCGGCTGGATCGCCGACCGCTTCGGCACACGACGCACCTTCCTTGTCGCGATCATCCTGTTCACCCTCGGCTCGCTCGCCTGCGCGCTCGCCCAGACCCTGCACCAGCTCGTCGGCGCACGCGTCCTGCAGGGCATCGGTGGTGCCATGCTGTTGCCGGTCGGCCGCCTGGCCGTCATGCGCTCGGTGTCCCGCGAAGAATTCCTTCGCGCCATGAGTTTCATCGCCATCCCCGCCCTGATCGGCCCGCTGATCGGCCCCACCCTGGGTGGCTGGCTCGTCGAAGTCGCCTCCTGGCACTGGGTGTTCCTGATCAACCTGCCGATCGGCATCATCGGCTACGTCGCGGCGATGAAGATCATGCCGGACCACTACGCCGAACACCGCACACGCTTCGACATCGCCGGCTACCTCATGCTGGCCTTCGGCATGGTCGTACTGTCCCTCGCGCTGGACGGCATCTCCGGCATGGCCACCCCGCATGCACTGGTCATGCTCATGACCGTCGCCGGCCTGGCCGCCCTCGTCGGTTACTGGCTGCACGCCGCCAACTCCACGGCGCCGCTGTTCTCGCTCGCGCTGTTCCGCGTGCCCAGCTACCGCATCGGCATCCTCGGCAACCTGTTCTCACGTATCGGCAGCAGCGCCATGCCGCTGCTGATTCCACTGCTGTTGCAGGTCGGCATGGGCATGAGCCCGATGAATGCCGGCCTGTTGATGATCCCGGTCGCCGCGGCGGGCATGGTCTCCAAGCGGTACGCGGTCAAGCTCGTCGAGCGCTTCGGCTATCGCCGCGTGCTCATGGTCAATACCGTGCTGGTCGGCCTGGCGATGGCCAGTTTCATCTTCATGACGCCCGGCCAGCCGCTGTGGATCCGCATCATCCAGCTGGCCCTGTTCGGTGCCGTCAATTCACTGCAGTTCACGGTGATGAACACCGTGACCCTGCGCGATCTGGACCGCGACTTCGCCAGTGCCGGCAACAGTCTTCTTTCGATGGTGATGATGCTCGCAACCGGCTTTGGTGCGGCCGCTGCCGGCAGCCTGCTCGCCGCGTTCAATCATCTCGATGCTTCGCATGGCGCGACGGCTGCGCTGCACGCCACCTTCGTCTGCGTCGGCGCCATCACCCTGACCTCCACACTGATCTTCTGGCAACTGCCGGACACGCGGCCCTCGCCACGCGACGTTGAGGAAGTCGCCGAGTAACGGCGGGCACGCACCGTCAGCGGACCACCGGTCCGCTGCTACCGGGTGGCGTGCAATACGCGCGCGATCGCCTCCACCAGCAGATCGCCGGTGACCGGCTTGCGCAGGAAGGCATCGAAGCCTGCGTCGCGGGCCTGCTGCTCGATCGATGGATCGGTGCGCGCCGTGACCGCGATCAGCGGCATCTCGAACCCTTGGCTGCGCAGGTGCTCAGCCAAGGCGATGCCGCCCAGTCCTGGCAGATCCAGATCCATCAACACCACCTCGAACGGTGCCTCGCTGACCTCGCGCAGCGCCGCCAATGCGTGCTCGGCATGGACCACCTGGTGGCCACGCGCCGATAGCAGGCCACTGACCACCTCGGCCACGGTCAGATCGTCCTCCACCAGCAGGATGCGCAGCGGCGGCAATACCCATTGCTCGCCCTCGGCCGCGCCCGGCGCGCCGGTGGTTCCCTGCTCCAGGGGCAACGGCAGGGTCACCGTGAAACGCGTTCCCACGCCGAGCTGGCTCTGCACGCCGATCTGCCCCTGCATCGCCAGTGCCAGCTCGCGGCAGATCGCCAGACCCAGCCCGCTGCCCCCGTACTGCGCGGCGGTGCGGGCGCCATCGGCCTGCTCGAAGCGGCGGAACAGTCGCTCCTGTTGATCGGTGCTGATGCCCGGCCCGGTATCGGATACCTCGATGTGCAACCCGCGGCCGGCCGTGATCGCGCGCAACGTCAACCGTACTTCGCCGTGGCTGGTGAACTTGACCGCGTTGCCCAGCAGGTTCAGCAGGATCTGGCGCACGCGCAGCTCGTCACCGACCGTGCGGGTGCCGGCCGGCAAGGTGTTGTCGACCACGAACCGCAGCCCCTTCTGCCCGGCCAGCGCGGCCATCAACGCGCAGACGTCGTCGATCGGTCGCTGCAGCTGGAACGGCTGCGCCTGCAGTTCCAGGCGCCCCGACTCGATCCGGGCCAGGTCCAGCGCGTCGTTGACCAGATGCAGCAGGTGCTCGCCTGCGTGGCGGATCGACTCGGTGTAGCCGCGCTGCTGGGGGTTCAATGGCGAGGACAAGAGCAGCTCGCTCATGCCCAGCACCCCGGTCATCGGCGTGCGCACCTCATGGCCCAGGTTCGCCAGGAAACGGGTCTTGGCCATCGAAGCCTGCTCGGCCAGCTCCTGCTTCTGCAGTGCCAACTGGTACGCATGCCGGCGCTGCAGCCGGCGCCGGTACAACCAGGCGAACAGACTGAGCAGCAGCAACACGGCCGAGGTCAGCAGCAACAGGCCCGACAGGCTGCGCCACCACGGCGGCAGCACCCGGAACTCCAGCACCTGCACCCGCGACCAGATGTGGTCGGCCGAACGGGCCTGGATTTCCAGCCGGTAGCGGCCCGGCGGCAGGCGCGAGAACAGGCGTTCGCCGCCGGGCCCCACTTCCACCCAATCCGGGTCGTAGCCGGCCAGCCGGTAACGGTAGTTGTTCGAGGTGGAATCGGCGAAGGACAGCAGCCGCGCGACGATCCGCAGATCGCGGTCGCCGTCGGCGATGTCCAGCGGAACCGCATGGGTCAGGTCCAGGACACGCTCGCCACGACGCACCTCGACCCGCTCGATCACCAGGGGCGCGCGTCGCGTCGCCGGCTTGACCTGTGCCGGATCGAATACCACCACCCCGGCAGGCGTGCCACCCACGATCCGACCACTCGGGGTCAGCGTCAGCGTGCGGCGGCGAAATTCCTGGCTGGGCAGGCCATCATGTACGCCGTATTGGCGCACGCTGCCCGCCTCCGGATCGACACGCACCAGGCCCCGAGCATTTGCTGCCCAGACCACGCCCTGCCGGTCCACCACCAGGCCGGTGGCGGTGATCGCGGGGTAGCCGGCACTGCTGCCGATCACTTCCTGCAGGGTCAACCGATCGCCCTGCCAGCCGTAGTGCGAGAGCTTGCCTTCCTCGGAAAGCCAGACACTGTCATCGCCGGCCAGCGCCATCGCATGCACGCTCGCCGCGGGGCCACCCGGCAGCGGCTCGAAACGCGAGCGCGCCGCGACCCACTGCAGCAGCCCCCGCCCGGTGGCCACCCACAGGCGGTCCTGGGGACCGCACCGGATATCGAGCGCGTTCTGGCCAGCGCTCAATCCGGCGTGGCCGAGCGCGACGCGATGCAGGACGCGTCCATCGAGATCGCGCTGCTGCAGCCCGTTGGCCGAGGCCGTCCACAGGCGCTGCCCGTCGCACAACGCCAATGATTCGATCGCGCCCTCCATCGTGGCGTCCACCGCCGCGTCGCGCCCCCAGCGCCGCATCCGCTTCTGCCGGGGGTCATAGCGCAGCAGCGCGTCCCAGGATCCGATCCAGACCTGGCCGCGCGGATCCTCCAGCACCGACTGCAGCCATTGCGTGCCGTCCACCCAGGTCCGGTGCTGTTCGATCTTCCCGCTGACCGGGTCGAACTTGTCCAGGGCACCATGCGTACCCACCGTCCACACGCCGCCGTCGGCGGCTGCGCCCATGCCCAGCACATACGCATTGCGCAGCGAGGCCGGGTCATCTTCCAGGCGCGACAGCACCGAGAACTGCCACCATCGCGGCAGCAGATGCCACAGGCCGCCGTTGGTGCTGGCCAGCCAGATGCCGCCCTCGCGATCTTCGTAAGCGCCGGTCCAGTTCGGCCGCACCTGCCCGCGCGCGATCGCGCTGTACAGTGGCACCTGCTGGAACTGACCGTCCATCGCACGGCCCAGGCCCGAGCGGGTGTCCAGCCAATACCCGCCCTGCTCGTCGCGCAACATCATGCCCAGGATCTGATCGCCATCGGCAACGGCCCAGGGAGCCGGTTCGAAGCGGCCATCCGGGCGGCGCACCGCCACCCCGACATTGCTGCTGATCCACAGGCTGCCATCGGGCTCGGCGGTGAGTCCATTGATGACGCGCGCCGACAACTGGGCACTGGGCACCGGTTCGAAATCGTGTCCGGTCCAGCGCGCCAGGCCGGCTTTGGATCCGATCCACAAGGTGCCATCCAGGGTGGTGGCCAGATTGCCGACCGATGCCGCCGGCAGGCTGCGTGGATTGCCCGGCTCGGGCATGAAGCGGGTCAGCGTGCCATCACGCTCCAGCCGGTGCAGGCCGCCCTGGTAAGTGCCGAACCAGATCGCACCGTCCGGGGTGGACGCCACGCTCCAGATCGTGTTGCTACCGATTTCCGGATGGCTGTCGCGATCGTAGAAGCGGATCTCGCGGCGATCGGCCGACATCATCGCCAGGCCGGCGTTCTCCGTGCCGATCCACAGCTGATTTCGCGCATCCACGTGCACGCTCCAGACGTGGTTGTCGCGCAGGCCGTCCTCGGCACGCCAGATGCGGTAGTTGCGGCCGTCGTAACGGGCCAGGCCATCATTGGTGGCAATCCACAGATAGCCGTAGCGATCCTCGGCCATGCGATTGACGGTGTTGGATGGCAGGCCATCGAACACGGTGAGCTGCCGCGGCGTCGGCGGTACCGGCTGGGCCGACGCAAGCGCCGGCCAGAGCACACACAGGCCGATCAGCAACGGCCACAGCACACGCAACACCAATGGCTCTCCCGGGTCTGTCCCTCGATTCACTGCCGTCGCCCGGAACGGGCCTGTCACCCCTGACCACCCCGGTCGTCGGGCAACGCCCCGCATAGTAAACCGTTCCCTGCGCCGGCACGATCCACGCGCGGCAAGGCGAGCCGTTGTATCGCCGCGTGCAGCACATCGCCCTGCAGCGGCTTGTGCACCACACCGTCCGCCCCTGCGGCGATGACCTGCATCTCCAGGTCCGGCTCCCGTCGCGCCGTGAGCACCAGTACCGGCAGGCCTTGGCCCTGCTGACGCAGCAGGCGCAGCAATGACAGCCCGTCCATGCCCGGCAGGTCCAGGTCCAACAGCATCAGCTGTGTGCCGGGGCGGGCCAGCGCGGTCAGTGCCGCCAGCGCGTGCGCGGCATGGACGACGGTGTGACCGCGCAGCCGCAGCAGTGCGCCGACCACCTCGGCCACCAGGGGATCATCTTCCACCAGCATGACCTGCAGGGCATCGAGCGCGTCGCCCTGCGGTGCCGCCGCGTGGGGCTCGATCGGCTGGCAGCCTTCCAGCGGGACACTCAGCGTGGCCTGCCAGCGGTGATCAGGCAGCCGCACCACGCTCACGTGCCCGTGCATCGCGCCGATCAGTACATCGACATCGGCCAGCGCCTCGCGCACCTGCAACGTCGCTGGAGACGGACAGGCCCCCGGTTCGGCGAGCACATCCATCAGCAGGCCACTGCGGCCTGGCCGCCAGCCGATGCGCAGGGTCAACCGCACTGCCCCGATCTGCTCTGCCAACCCGCACGCGAGCAGTGCCACGGCTTGCCGCAACCGGTCCGGGTCGCCCACGACGCTGGCGCCGGGCTGCACTGGCGGGGCCAACGCGAGGCGGCAGCCCCCCGCCTCCAGACCACCGGCCACGGCGGCGTGTACCTCGTCCCACCACGGCCCGATGGCAAAGCCCCGCGGATGCAGCGTCACCTTGCCGGCCTGCAGCCTGGCCATCTCCAACGCCTCGTCCACCACCTGCAGCAATGCACGCCCGCCCTGCTGGATATGCAGCACTTGTTCGTGCGCGCCGGCTGGTAGCGGCGTGGTCAACAGCAGTTCGCTCATGCCAAGCACACCGGTGAGTGGTGTCCGGACTTCATGCCCAAGCGTGGCCATGTAGCGCGCCTTGGCCTGCGCGGCCTGCTCGGCCCGTGCCTGGCGACGCGTGGCGGCCCGCCAGGCGAGCGCGCGCTGCCGCCGCTGCCTCAGCGCCCACACCAGCAACGTGCCCGCACTGGCGGCGAGCAGCCACAGCAACACCCACGCCCCGGGATGCGCCCACCCGTTGTAGGCCACATGCAGGTGCACCTGCTGCAGGGCCGACCATTGCCCATCCACGTCACGTGCCTGGAATTCCAGTACATGCTCACCGGCCGGCAGACGGGGGAAGCCGCGCGTGCCGCGTCGCCCGGCGCGGACCCATTCGGGGTCTTCGCCCCGCAGCCGGAATCGATACCCCGTCACCCCATCGGGTCGGCCGCTCAGCAGGCGCGCCGACAACTGGATGTCGCGATCATCGGCGTTGAGCTGCAGCGGATCGGTGGAAGGCAGCTCGACCCAGCGCCGCTGTCGGCGCACCTTCACCTGGTCGATCACCAGCGAGGCCGGTGTCGTGGCGTCGACCATGCCCGCCGGATGCAATACGAGCACGTCGCCTTTGGCCTCCATGGCGAGCAGATGCGCTCCGGCAGCAACCAGTCCGTTATCGAACACGATCATCGGCAGGCCATCATCGGCGGTGTACAGCCGCGCACTGCCGCGATCCGGGGCCAGACGCACCACCCCGCGCGCCGTAGTGGCCCATAGCGCACCATCCTGGGCCCCGGTCAATCCGCGTGGCAATGCGGCTGGTATTCCCTGCCCCGCGTCAACCCGCCGGCTGTGAGGCGGGCGGCCAGGCACATGCTGGTAGGCCGACCATCCTTCCGCATCGGCCGCCCAGAGCCACCCATCGGTGCCCAGATGCAGCGCGCCGATCTCCCGCCGCCCGCTGCCCGGCACCGGGAGAAAGCGGCTGGCGGCCACGTGCCACTGTTTGAGACCCTCGCCATCCCCCAGCCATACCTCTCCGCCGGGGCTGCACTTGAGCGCGAATCCCGCTACGCCCGGACGCAGGCCCGCCGCCTCGTAGGCAGCACCGGCCAGGACCCTGCCATCGCCCGAACGCTGCTCCACGCGGCCATTGCCGGCGAGCCACACTCGATCGCCACAGGCCAGCAATGCGGCCTGCGGCGACGTCCCCGACGACACACCGGCCGGCCCCACCTGCCAGCGCTGCCGACGCCGGCGCGACGGATCGAACCGGGTCAGCCACGGCGCCGCGAAGACCCACACCACGCCCTGCGGATCTTCAACCACCACGTGGCGATCGGCACGGGCTGGATCCTGTGCATAGGACCACCGCGTTTGGGAGAAGCCCTGCTCCGGCGAGAGACGGGCGAGTGTGCCGCCGCGTGCCCACCATGCGTGGCCATCTGCCGTCGGGGCCAGGCTGCCTGCCGCAGCGGAGATGGGTCCCGCCGGTGCGGCAAAACGCTCCAGGTGCCGCCACTGGGCGCCGAGTCGCCACACGCCCTGGCGACTTCCCGACAACCAGACCCGCCCCTGCCGGTCCTCGAACACCCGCCCGATGCGCGACACATCGCGCCCGTGCGGCCGGGGCAGTTGGAGTGCGTGGTGGTTCCGGCCGTGCTGATCCTGCCACCACACCTGGTCGCCATCGCCGAACCAGTCCCCGCCGCGCCACGCCGCCCCGAGCCAACGGGCCGGTGTGCGGTGCCCGGCAACGGGTTGCAAGGACGGCAGCTGCCGCACCCGCGACCCCTCGGCCGTGCTGGAATGCAACCGCCCCTGCGAATCCAGGCCGAGCGCGGTCACCGGCCGCGTGGAAGCCCCCAGCATCGCAGGCGTCTGGAACCGATCGTGCTGCCATCTCGCCAGCCCGGCGGCACTGCCGATCCACAGGCCGCCGTGCGGATCGGACACGAGCCGCTCCACCCGTGCCGACGGCAAACCACCACCGCCAGCGGCCGGCAGGTGCTGACGCAGGAGGTGATCGCGGTCGAGCCGGAACAGACCGGCATCGCGGGTACCAAACCAGACGCTGCCATCGTCCATGGGCTGGATCGCCAGAATCGGGCTGGCCGCCACGGTGGGTGCCGGCGGCCCCGCCCACCGGGCGAACTGTTGGCGGTCCGACGAAAGACGCTGCAGATAGCCGTTGCCGGTGCCGATCCATAGCTGGTCACGGCCATCCAGGGCCAGGCTGCGCACCACGTTGTCGGCCAGACCGTGTTCCATCCGCCAGATCCGGAACCCGCTGCCGTCATAGCGCGCCAGGCCGTCGCCGGTCGCGAACCAGAGATAGCCCTTGCGGTCCTCCACGATCTGATGCACCACGTTGGACGGCAATCCGTCGACTGTCGTCATCCGTATGCCATGGCTGGACAGCGCCAGCACCGGAAACGCCTGCAGCAGCCAGAACAGCAGCCCCCACCGTCCGCACCGGCGCCATGGGCGCGGCAGGCCGCTCATGCGCTGCGCCGGCATCTGGCCAGCCCATCGCCCAACGCCGCCCGGCTCACCGGCAGGCGCAGGAACAGCTCGAAGCCGGCCGCGATCGCCTCGCGCTGCGCAACGGCATCCGCGCGCGCAGACAGCGCAACCCGTGGCACCCCCGGCCACCTCCGCGACAGGCGTGCCCCCACGCGTTCGCCATCGATCCAAAGGGCTGGATCGACCACGATGACGTCCCAACCCGCGCCGTCCGCGGCGGTGGGCGGCAATGCATCCGCGCCAGAAAAGTGCACGGGCAGATGGCCCAGAGAGGCCAGCATGGCCAGCAGCACTTCGGCAACGACCGCTGACGGACAGACCACCAGCACCCGCAGTGCGCCGGCCGCAGCCGGTCCCGGCGGCGCACACGATGCCACGATGGCGGTGGGGAGCTCACCGCGCGGCAATGGCAGCGCCACCTGGAAACAGGTGCCCTGGCCGGGAACGCTGGTCACGGTGATATCGCCGCCCATGGCCACCGCCAGATCGCGTGAGATCGACAATCCCAGCCCACTGCCGCCGTAACGGGCCGCGGTCCGCGCGCCATCGGCCTGTTCGAAACGCTGGAACAGGCGCTGGCACTGCGCCGGCGTCATGCCCGGCCCGGTATCGCACACCCGCAGCACGACCCCTTGGCCATCGCTTACGCCGTGCGCCTCCAGCCGTACCGTTCCCCATGCGGTGAACTTCAGCGCGTTGCCGAGCAGGTTGAGCAGGATCTGGCGCAGGCGACGCGCATCGCCGATGACACACGCCGAGGCCGGCAGCGTGCTGTGCCACTCCAGCGCAAGCGCCTTGCCCTGCGCCACCGGCAGCAGCAGCGCGTGCAGCGCTTCGATCATCTGCTGCAGCACGAACGGTGCAGGCTGCAACTGCAGTTCCCCCGATTCGATGCTTGCCATGTCCAGCGCGTCATCCATCAGCCGCAGCAGGTGTTCGCCGGCGTAGTGCAGGCTGCTGACCCGGCTGCGCTGGGGTGGCGGAAGCGGCAAGCGCAGCAGCAGTTCGCTCCATCCCAGCACCGCGGTCATCGGCACCCGGATGCGGGTCCCCAGCGAGGTCAGGAAGCGGGTGCGCTGCACGGATGCGCGCTCGGCATGCCCCTGCCGGGCGCGCAGCCAGCGCCAGCGCCGCTGTCGACCGCGGCGTACGTGCAAGCGCCATCCCCAGAGCCACACCGCGCCCAGCCCGGCGGCCGTGGCTGCCCACCGGGCCGGCGGCGCCTGCCACCATGCCGGGGCCACCTGCAATGTCACCCGGCGCACCGGCGACCACCGGCCGTTTGCCTGCCTGGCCTGCACCTCCAGCGTCTGCAGCCCCACCGGCAGACGCTCGAACACGCGCAGGCCGGTGGCATCACTTTCCTGCCACTGGGCCTCGTGATCCTGCAGCCGGAACCGATACTGCATGTGCGACGGCGCACCGCCACTGAGCAGCCGCGCGGCAACGCGCACGTGCCGATCAGCGCCGGTGAGCGGCACCGGGCCGGCGCCGACCGGCAGCGTGATCTGCGCCTTGCCACGGCGAGCGGTGATCGCATGGATGACCAGGCCCGGCGCGCGTTCAGGGCCCGCGACACCGGCCGGATCGATCAGCAACAGCCCGCCTTCGCTGACCGCTGCGGCGAGCCGACCCTCGGCGGCGCGCACCAGACCGTGCGGCAGCACGCCCTGGGCCGGCAGCCCCTCATCGCCGCCGAACTGACGTACGCCGCCGCCATGCGGGTCAACCCGGATCAGGCCACGTGCATCGCCTGCCCATGCAATGCCCGCTGCGTCGACCACCAGTGCGCGTGCCAGCAGACGCGGGTACCCGTGCGTGGGCCCGAAGCTGTGGGTCTTGCGCAGCTGCTGGCCATCCCAGCGGTAGCGGCGCAGTACCCCGAGGCTGCTGATCCAGTAGTGGCCATCCTCGCCGCGGGCGATCGCCCCGGCTTCACCGCGCGGCGCTCCCTCGACGGCGGCGAAACGTCCCTGTGCCGGCAGCCAGCGTTTGATGCCGCTGCGGTCGGTTGCCCACAACAGGCCATTGTCATCGCACAGCAACTGGGGGCCGTGGCTCGGTGGCACCAACCCGAGGGTGTGCGGCGCGGCGGACAACTGCAGCACACCGTCGGCATCGCGTCGCTGGATACGGTCGGCACGGCCGAGCCACAACGATCCGTCGCCGCAGGCCTGCAGATCGACCCTCCCCGCATCGCCGTCCACGCCCAACAACCAGTGACGACGCCCATCGCTGCCCGGCAGGTAGCGCGACAACGTGTTGCCACTGGCCACCCATACCTGACCGCGACGGTCTTCGGCGATCGCCACGGTGCCCGCACGCAGGTGATCGGGGCGGTAGTCGAGGCCCAGGTCACTACGCCCGCTCACCGTGTCCACGCGCTGCAGGCGCCCGTGGTCGCTGGCGATCCACACCCGCCTGCCATGGGCGGGCGCCAGGGCCAGCACGTGGTCGCCATCGAGTCCGGGCCAACCGTCACGGGCGGCCGCCAGCAGCGTGAACTGGCGCCACCGCGCCGGCAGGTGCCACAGGCCCTCGCCGCGGCCGACCCACCACAGACCGCCGACCCGGTCCTCCATCGCCTGGCTGACCACGGCAGTGCTCATCACGGCCCCGGAGTATCCACGCAGCGGCACCGGCTGCGACGTCTGCCCGCGCGCGTGAAGTCGCAGTCCGCTTGCGCCGGCGCTCCAGAGGTCGCCCGCGGTACTGCGCAGCACCGGCATCTCCGTGTCCTCCGGCATCCGATGCACCGCGCCGTCGCGCCACCGGTGGACGCCCCGCGATGTGCGCACCCACACCCCGCCGTCCGGATCGGGCCAGAGCACGTGCACGTCAACGTGCTGGTCATCGTGCAGCGGTACCTGGATGAAACGATGTTCCTCACGCCGCAGTGCCCCCGCCGGCGTCCCGATCCAGAGCCGTCCCTGGTGGTCTGTGATCAGGGCAGTCACCCGGCGCACGGGGCCACCGTGCAGCTGCAACGGCACGCGTTGCCAGCGGCCGTCAGGCTGCCGTGCAAACAGGCCATCGTCGAGGGTACCCACCCACACCACACCGTCGGGGGTGCTGGTGATCTGCTCGACGCCGATGCGGGGCAGGACCACCGCGCCATTGCCCGGCATGCTCTGGATCACGCGGCGATCAGCAGACAGCGTCAGCAGGCCCTGCGAGGCGGTCGCCAGCCAGAGCTGGTTCTGCGCATCGAGATGCAGCGCGCGCACGTCCACATCCGGCAGCCCCTGCTCCCTTCGCCACGCGCTGAAACGATGACCATCAAAGCGCAGCAGTCCATCGTCGCTGGCGAACCACAGATAGCCGTCGCGGTCTTCCACGACCGCACGCAGCGCCGCAGTCGGCAGCGCGTCTGCAGGGCCCAGCGGCCGGGGCCAGGGCGCCGTGACGGGATCGCCGGCCAGAACAGGGACCGGCAGCCAGAGCACGAGACCCAGCATCACCGCAGCCCAGCGATTGCCCATCGGTGCGGATCGGCCTCCCCCCACGCGTACCCCGACCTTGCTCTCCGGCATGAACAGCACGGTATGTCGAAGCCACGCGAAGGGGGCTGGCAGGATCTGGACCCGGTCACAGTCCGATCAATGAAATTTCAGATCAAAAAAGAAACTTCGAGGAATGGCATTGATCGCACCGATGCGCACAGCGCCTCGGCTGATCAGTGTCGCGGCGACTTCCCGGCGCGGGCGTGCACGATCGCATCGATCAGCATGTCACCGGTCACCGGCTTGCGCAGGAAACCGTTGAATCCGGCCGCCCGCACCTGCTGCTCGGCGTAGGCATCCGAGCGTGCGGTCACCGCGATCAAAGGAAGCTCATAGCCCATTGCGCGCAGCTGTCCGGCAATGGCAATACCATCCAGCGCCGGCAGATCCAGATCGAGCAACCCGACATCGAAGCTCCCCGCAGCGACTTCGGACAATGCCGCCAAGCCGTGCAGCACATGCACCACGTCATGCCCACGGGTGCGCAGCAGCCCGGCGATCACATCGGCCACGGTGGCATCGTCCTCCACCAGCAGGATGCGCAGGGGCGGCAGCTGCGTGCGCGTCTCCAGGCCGGTTTCACCCGACGCCGCAGCCGACTGCACGGTCCACGGCAGCGGCAGTTCAACGGAGAAGCGGGCGCCATCGCCCAGCCGGCTGTCGATCCGGATGTGGCCGCCCATCGCCACCGCCAGTTCCTGGCAGATCGCCAGGCCCAGGCCGCTGCCGCCATAACGCGATGCGGTGCGAGGGCCATCGGCCTGTTCGAAGCGGTGGAACAACCGCTCCTGCTGGTCCTGGTTGATGCCCGGCCCCGTATCGGAGACCTCGAAGATGATCGCGCGCCCGCCGTCGAGCAGCTCGACGCCAAGGCCCACATGGCCATGCTCGGTGAACTTGATCGCGTTGCCGAGCAGGTTCATCAGGATCTGGCGCACGCGCATCTCGTCGCCACTGACCTGCACCGGACCGGGCAGGTTGAAGCTGCGCTCGAAGGCCAGGCCACGGTGATGGGCCATCGGTTCCATCAAGGCCTCGACCTGGTCCAGCAACGACATCAGATCGAACGGCCGCAGATCCAGTTCCAGTCGCCCAGCCTCGATGCGGGCCAGATCCAGCGCGTCGTTGACCAGCCGCAGCAGGTGTTTGCCGGCATGCTGGATCGAGCCGGCGTAGCCGCGCTGCACGTCATCCAGCGAGGTGGACAGCAGCAGTTCGCTCATGCCCAGCACACCGGTCATCGGCGTGCGCACTTCATGCCCCAGCGTGGCCAGGAACCGGCTCTTGGCCTGTGACGCCTGCTCGGCCAACTGTTGTTTGTGCACCGTCAGCTGCCATTGCTGGCGACGGCGCAGGCGCGCACGTGCCACGTACGCCAGCGCGGCGATCCCGATCAGGCCCAGCAGCGCATAGCCCACGATCGCCCAGCCACTGCGCCACCATGGCGGACGCACCTCCAGATCCAGCGTGCTGGGCGGCGTCCACGCGCCCTGCGAAGTCGCGGCCTGCACCTCGATGCGATAGTGCCCGGCGGGCAGGCGCGAGAGCAGGCGTTCGCCGTCGGCCGCCTGCATCACCCAGTTCTGGTCATAGCCGGACACCCGGTAGCGATAGCGGTTGCCGTGCGGGTTGGCGAATGAAAGCAGACGCGCGGACACGATCAGATCGCGGTCCTGCG
Organism: Stenotrophomonas sp. TWI377; assembly: GCF_039674525.1. Taxonomy (NCBI): domain Bacteria; kingdom Pseudomonadati; phylum Pseudomonadota; class Gammaproteobacteria; order Lysobacterales; family Lysobacteraceae; genus Stenotrophomonas; species Stenotrophomonas sp. TWI377. The sequence goes on along the minus strand of NZ_JBDJNT010000007.1, from coordinate 129,736 downwards.
GCCCCAGCACGATCGGTGCCTGCGTCGGCAGCATCTGCTGCCCTTCGGCATCGTCGCGGCGGACCTGCACGCTGTCGATCACCAGCTGCGATGGCGGCAACAGCATGTCCGCCGCATCCGGATCGAAGCCGACCAACCCGGTCGCGGTCACTGCCAGGACACGACCGCCGCGTGCCTGCACCGGCGGGCGGTTGCTGAACTCCACATCCGGCAGCCCATCGCGTTCGCCATACAAGCGCAGCCGACGCTCGGCGCCCTGCCAGCAGATCAACCCACGCGGGGTGGTTGCCCAGACCTGCCCGTGCCTGCCCAGCGCCAGCCCGCCCATCGACACAGCAGGCAGGCCCTGGGCAGCGCCGACACGTTCGCGCAGGCTCATGCTCAGGCCATCCCAGCGATAGCGCTCCAGCGCGCCCTGGCGTGCCAGCCACAGTTCATCCGGGCCGGTCCAGGCCGCATCGTAGATGCTGCCGCGGGAAACGCCCGGCACCTGCTCGAAGCGGCCATTGCGCCACCGCATCAAGCCCATGCTGTCGCCCATCACCCACAGCTGCCCACGCGGATCGAACACCATCTGTTCAACCGGGTTCTCGGTCAGCCCACGGTGCTGGTCATTGCGGATGGTGTCCAGCACGTTGCCCTGGGCATCCCGACGCTGGATGCCGAAGTTCATGATCGACAGCCACAGGTCGCCATTCGGCGCCTGACGGATCAGATCGATGCGTTGGCGCACGTCCGCCCCGCCACCGATCTTCCACTCGCGCAGCGTGCGCGTGGCGGGTTGATAGAGGCTCAATCGACCGGCGCGTCCGATCCACACCGCACCATCTTCGCGCGGCAGCAGCGACCACGCCGCGCCCACGCCGATCTGTTTGTCGTCGGCGATCTGGCGCAGCTGGCCCTGCGCATCCAGCGTATAGAGACCGTGCGCACCGGAGATGTAATACGTATCGCCCAGCGCTGCCGCGCCGAGCAGATAGGCGCTGTCCAATGGCTTGCCGTCGAGCTGGTACCAGCTGGAGAAGCGCTTCCAGTCTGGCGGCAGATACGCCAGCCCCTGGGTCAGCATCGCCACCCACAGTCCACCTTCGTGGTCCTGCAGCATGTCCAGCACGCCGCTGCGCGCGGTCAGGAAGCCACTGCCGGCGTCGCCGGCGAGCAGCCGCACCGCACTCGCATCGCCGCGGTACAGGCCATCAGCCGTGCCCAGCCAATAGCCGCCATTGCGGTCATGGATGACCGTGGCCGCACGCACATCGGCACTGAGCGTCCAGGGTGCGGGCCGGACCTGATCATCGGCACCGATCTGGAACAGCCCACCTTCGGTGCCCGCCCAGACCGTGCCATCAGGCTCACGGGTGAGGCGGAACACGCTTTTTCCACCGAGCAGGGCCGGCGCGATCCGGGTGAAGCGATCGCCATCCCAACGGGCAACGCCATTGGAAGTGCCTACCCAGACACGCCCTTGCGGATCGGCCAACAGACTGTAGATGGTGTTGTCGGGCAGGCTGCGCGGATCGTCCGGCGCGGCCTGGTACCTGACCAGCGTGCCGTCCTCGCTGCGGCGGCAGATGCCGTGCTGGTTGGTGCCGATCCACAGCGATTGGGCGGCATAGGCCAGCGACCAGAACTGGCCCTCGCACGCGGCGTTGAGCTCGGGGAACCGCGCGAACGCGCTGCGGTCGGGGCCGAGCATGCTCAGGCCAACCCCATTGCTGCCCACCCAGACCCGGTCCTGTGGATCGATGAGCAGGGTTTCCACTTCGTTGCCGGGCAGCGAGCCGGGCGCGTCCGGATCATGCCGCCACACCCGCAGGCCAACGCCGTCCACGCGGGCCAGGCCATCATCGGTACCGGCCCAGATATAGCCCTGGCGATCCTGGGCCAGCGCCAGCACCATGCGCGACGGCATGCCCTCGGCCGCGCCCAGACGGCGCAAGCGTGGCGTTTCTGCCGATGTCCCTGCGGCTTCCAACACTGGCGGCACTGCGCACAACCACAGCCCCAACAGCACGATGCCTGCACCCCAGCGGCGCGTGCTCATCGATCCGGTCTCCCTGTTGGTGCGGATTGTCACACAGCGATCAGGACGGTGTCCGCATTCTGAGTCGGCTGCCGTGGATGGAACGGGCTGTTTCCGCCCTGGGCGAGCCAGACAGCACAGGCGGGCGGCGCTGTTGTCCGCCGCACCACGATCTGTTGCAGCCATGACGCTGCATCCGATGACGTGGCTGTGCGTATGATCGCCCCAGACCCTGATGGAGGCTGCGCCGTGCTCAAGCGCCTGACACTTTCCCTGCTGCTGGCCGCCACCCCGCTGCTCGCCACTGCCGCCCCCGACAGCTACCGCATCGATCCGGTGCATACCCGCGTGCTGTTCGCGGTGGAGCATGCCGGCTTCTCGCATGCGCTGGGCACCGTGTCCGGCAGCGAAGGCGTGCTGGTATTCGACCCGGACGACTGGCGCACGGCACGCCTGGAGGTCAGCGTACCGATCCAGCGGCTGGACCTGGGCGATGACAAATGGAACACCGCCACGCTGGCGCGCAACCTGCTCGACGGTGAGCGCTTCCCCCAGGCGCGGTTCGTCTCCACGCATGTCGAGCCCATCGACCCGACCCACGCCAACGTTACCGGCCAGCTCACCGTACGGGGGGTGACCCGCGAGGTCACGCTGGCCGTCACCCTCAATGCGCTCAAGCGCCATCCACTGCCGCCGTTCCGCCGTACCGCCGGCTTCTCGGCCACCGCCACGCTCAGCCGCAGTGCCTTCGGCGTGGATGGCTGGGCCTCGATGATCGGCGATGAGGTGCAGCTGCGGATCGAGGCCGAAGCCGTGCGTGATCGCAACGCCGGCGATCCTGCCGATGCCGCGCCCACCGATGCGCCGGGAACTCCAGCCGCGCCAATCGACTCAGATACCCCACAGCCGGTCCAGGAGACCACGCCATGACCGCCAAGAACACGCCGACCCGCTGGGGCGGTGTCAGCCAGACCCTGCACTGGCTGATCGCCGTGCTGATCCTCGCCCTCGGCATCGTCGGGCTGACCATGGGCGAACTGCCCAAGACCCCGAAGTACTTCTGGGTCTACACCATGCACAAATCGATCGGCATCACCGTGCTGGCGCTGGTCGTGACCCGCCTGCTGTGGCGCCTGTACGCCGGCGCACCCCGTCCGGTCCCAGGCACGCCGACCTGGCAGGAGCGCATCGCCTCGGCCACGCATTGGCTGCTGTACGTGCTGATGTTCGGCATTCCGCTGTCGGGCTGGCTGTACGACTCGGCCAGCGGCCTGCGCCCGTTCCGCTGGTTCGGCCTGGTCGACGTGCCGAAGCTGAGCCCACCGGACGAACGCGTCACCCAGATCTCGCACACCATCCATGAGTGGGGCTTCTGGCTGCTGATCGCCGTGGTCCTGGCCCATGCCGGTGCCGCGCTTTATCACCATTTTTACCAACGCGATGCCACGCTTGCGCGCATGCTCCCGCAGCGCTGGCTTGCCTCCCCCCAGAAGGATTGACCATGAACATCAAGCTCACCTCCCCCGCCGCGGTCGCCGCCGCCCTGGCCGGCCTGCTGGCCACCGCCCCGGTCCTGGCCGCCGATTACGTGCAGGCGCCTGGCTCGGTACTAGCCTTCGCCACCAAGTACGACGGCGAAGTGTTCACCGGCACCTTCCCGGGCTTCGATACCCGGATCAGCTTCGATCCGGCCAAGCTGGACGATGCCAAGCTGGAAGTGACCATTCCGCTGGCCAGCGCCAAGAGTGGCAACAGCGACCGCGATTCGACCCTGCAGGGCGCGGACTTCTTCAACGTGGGCAAGTTCGCCCAGGCCAAGTACAGCGCCACCAAGTTCCGCTCGCTGGGCAACAACCAGTACGCCGCCGACGGCACGCTGGAACTGCGCGGCGTGAGCAAGCCGGTCACCCTGACCTTCACCTGGACCCCGGGGGCGCAGCCCGTGCTGGCCGGCAAGGCCACGGTCAAGCGGCTGGACTTCGGCGTGGGCGGCGGCGACTGGGCCGATACCAAGACCATTCCGAACGAGACCGCGATCAGCACGAAGGTCGTGCTCAAAGCAAAGTAACCCGACCGGACGGGTGCCGGCCGGCTCGCCCAAACCGGGTAGAGCCGACCGTTGGTCGGCCTCCAGAGCAACGACGCCCGCGGTAGAGCCGACCGTTGGTCGGCTGCCAGGACGTCATCGTCGCCAGGGCGGCCGACCAACGGTCGGCTCTACCGGATCCAGGCGTCTACCGCCGCCACATCGAACGGCCAGTCCAGCTCGCGGCCCCGCGCATCGCGCAACACCGGCACCCGCAGCCCGTAGCGGGCCTCCAACGCGGGGTCGTCATCGATGAACACACTGTCCAGATCGGCCACCCGGGCCTGCGCCAGCACCGTCAAGGCCTGGTCGCACAACTGGCAGTCATCACGCTGGTACAAGGTAAACACCGGCCCACCCACCTCGGAAAATGTTGCGCCGCAGCCAGAGCCGGCGGCACGAAGCGCATAGAATAGCGCTCCATCCGATACCCGCAGTTTGGCAATCATGGCTGTCAGCACGTTCGACGTTTTCAAGATCGGCATTGGCCCGAGTTCTTCGCACACCGTAGGACCGATGAAGGCTGCCGAACGTTTCGTGCACCGCTGGCTGCTCGATCCGGGCCATCTGCAGGACGTGGTGCGCATCCGCGCCGACGTCTATGGCTCGCTGGCCCTGACCGGCCGTGGCCATGGCACCGACAAGGCCGTGCTGCTCGGGCTGGAAGGCCAGCGCCCGAACCTGATCGATCCGGACATCATCCCCGAAACGCTGGACCGGATCCGCAGCAGCAAGCGCATCCGCCTGATGGGCCAGCACGAGATCGCCTTCGACGAGAAGCGCGACCTGGGCCTGAACAAGCGCCAGAAGCTGCCGTACCACACCAACGGCATGCGCTTCACGGCCTACGGTGCGGACGAGCAGGTGATCGCCACGCGCGATTACTACTCCGTCGGCGGCGGTTTCGTGGTCAACCAGGATGACGCGGCCGATGACCGCATCGTGCCCGATGAAACCCCGCTGCCCTACCCGTTCAAGAGCGGCGATGAGCTGCTCGCGCAGACCGCCCGCAGTGGCCTGAGCATCGCCCAGATGATGTTCGAGAACGAAAAGTGCTGGCGTACCGAGGACGAGATCCGGGACAGTCTGCGCGAGATCTGGAGCGCCATGCAGGCCTGCGTGGAGCGCGGCATCCGTCAGGAAGGTACCCTGCCCGGCGGCCTGCATGTATCACGCCGCGCCCCGGCGCTGTACCGCGAACTGTCCTCCAAGCCGGAAGCGGCGATGCGCGACCCGCTGACCACGCTGGACTGGGTCAACCTGTACGCGCTGGCCGTGAACGAAGAAAACGCCGCCGGTGGCCGCGTGGTGACCGCACCGACCAACGGCGCAGCCGGCGTACTGCCAGCGGTGCTGCACTATTTCGACCGCTTCTGCCCCGGCGCCAACGAACAGCGTGTGTTCGATTTCCTGCTGACCTCGGCGGCGATCGGCATCCTGTACAAGGAAAACGCCTCGATCTCCGGTGCCGAAGTGGGCTGCCAGGGTGAAGTGGGCGTGGCCTGCTCGATGGCCGCCGGCGGCCTGGTCGCCGCGCTCGGCGGCAACCCGAGCCAGATCGAGAATGCCGCCGAGATCGGTATGGAACACAACCTCGGCCTGACCTGCGACCCGATCGGCGGGCTGGTGCAGATTCCCTGCATCGAGCGCAATGCGATGGGCGCGGTCAAGGCGATCAATGCCTCACGCATGGCCATGCGCGGCGACGGCAAGCACAAGGTCTCGCTGGACAAGGTCATCAAGACCATGCGCGACACCGGCCGCGACATGCAGGACAAGTACAAGGAAACCAGCCGCGGCGGGCTGGCGGTCAACGTCATCGAGTGCTGATCCACCGCCCCCGGCGGTAGAGCCGACCGTTGGTCGGCTGCTCCCGTTCGCATCATCGGCACGCCTGCACATCCGCTCGGATGTAGAGCCGACCGTTGGTCGGCTGCTCCCGTTCGCATCATCGGCACGCCTGCACATCCGCTCGGATGTAGAGCCGACCGTTGGTCGGCTGCTCCCGGTGGCATCGTCGGTACGCCTGCACGGCCACTCGGATGTAGAGCCGACCGTTGGTCGGCTGCTCCCGGTGGCATCGTCGGTACGCCTGCACGGCCGCTCCGGTACAGTCAGGACTTCCCCCCATGGAGACTGCCATGCGCATCCTGGCCGCCGCCCTGCTTGCCTGCCTGCCGCTGACCACCTTCGCCGCTGAGACTTACGGCCCGCGGCTGGAAGGCTTCGACTATCCGTACCCCGTGAAGATCTTCCGGTTCGAGTCCCAGCGCCAGCCGCTGGAGATGGCCTACATCGACGTGCCCGCCGGTGGCAAAGGCTTCGCCGGGACGGTCGTGCTGCTGCATGGCAAGAATTTCTGTGCGGCCACCTGGAAGGACACCATCGCGGCATTGAGTGCGGCCAGTTACCGGGTGATCGCGCCGGATCAGATCGGCTTCTGCAAATCGAGCAAGCCCGAGCGCTATCAATACTCGTTCGGCCAGCTGGCTGCCAATACCGAAGCGCTGCTGGAGCATCTGGGCTACGGCGAAGGCAAGCTGCACATCGTCGGCCATTCGATGGGAGGCATGCTCGCGGCCCGCTTCGCGCTGATGTACCCGCAGCGCACCCTCAGTCTCTCGCTGGTCAACCCGATCGGACTGGAAGACTGGAAGGCCAAGGGCGTGCCATGGCGCAGCATCGACGCCTGGTATGCGGGCGAGCTGAAGACCAGCTTCGACAGCATCAAGACGTACCAGCTCGACGTCTATTACAACGGCCAGTGGAAGCCCGAGTACGAGCAATGGGTGCGCATGCAGTCACGCATGTACGACGGCCCCGGCAAACAGGCGGTGGCATGGAGCCAGGCGCTGACCTCGGACATGGTGTTCAACCAGCCGGTGGTTCATGAGCTGCCCAGGCTGACCGTGCCAACCACGCTGTTCATCGGCCAGACCGACCGTACTGCAATCGGCCGCGATCTGGCACCGCCCGCCCTGAAAGCGACGCTCGGCAACTACCCTGCGCTGGGCAAAGCGGCGGCGGCAGCGATCCCAGGCGCCACCCTGGTGAGCTTCGAAGACCTCGGCCACTCGCCACAGGTGCAGGACCCGGACCGGTTCAATGCGGCACTGCTGAAGGCAATCTCACAACACGACTGACCTGCCCAGCCCCCCGGTAGTGCCACGCCATGCGTGGCAGCAGCCGTCCTCAGCGTTCTCCGCCGACGCAGCAAGCCCACCCTTGGCGCTAGCGTGTGCGTTGGTGCGATCGCACGGCATTCAGCGCCGCACGATCGCCAGCACGTCGTCCAGCAAGGCGGCGGCGGTAACCTCCGCCCCGGCGCCCGGCCCCTGGATCAACAGCGGCTGGGCGTGATACCGGTCGCTATGAATCGCCACCCGGTTGTCGGTCTGCGCGCCGCCGGCCAGCGGATGGTCGCGCGGGAGCACACGCAGCCCCACCGACGCACCGTCGTGATCGAAGCCACCGACGAAGCGCAGGCACCCACCTTGGTCGTTGGCCTGCTGCCAATACTGCTGCAGCGGTGCATCCAGCAGCGTCAGCTGCGCCAACGCATCCGCCGGGGACAGCCCAGCAAGTGCATCCGGCACCAGTGAGGCAACCTGCACCTGCTCGGCACGCAACGCAATGCCGCTGGCCCGCGCCAGGATCAGCAGTTTGCGCCGGACATCTTCGCCGGACAGGTCCACCCGCGGGTCCGGCTCGGTGTAGCCGGCCTCGGCCGCCTCCCGCACCCACGCAGAGAACGGACGCTGGCCATCGTAGTGATGGAACAACCACGCCAGCGAACCGGACAGCACGCCCTCCACGCGATGGATGCGGTCGCCGCCGGCGACCAGCGCGCGCAGGCTGCTCAGCAGCGGCAGGCCTGCGCCCACGGTGGCACTGTCGCCATAGCGCGCGTCACCCTGCTGGCCGCTGTCGGCGATGGCCTGCGCACGGGCCAACTGTGCGCCTTGGCCGAGCTTGTTGGCGGTCACCACGTGCACGCCCCGTGCCAGCCACTGTTCGTGCCAGTTGGCTACGTCGTCACTGGCGGTCGCATCGACCACCACATCGCCGCGCTGCAGGCCCTCGGCTTCCGCCCACGGCTGCAATGCGACCGCACCGCGCGCGGCCAGGTTGGCCTGTGCAAGCTCATCCGCGGGGGTCTGTTCGCAGGCACGCGCCGTGCGTGAGTTGGCCAGCCACGAGAACGAGGGCAGCGTGACACCGCGATCCTGCAGCGCGGCGTACCGCTGCACGAACGCGGTGCCGACCGTGCCGGTACCGAGCAGGGCCAGCTTGCGATGGGCCGCCAGCGGCAGGTTCAGCACCGCGCTCATGCATCCACCTGTTTACGGCGCTGCACATCGCGGTGCTGATCGATCACAACCTGGGCGCGTTCCAGCCCAGCCTGCAGATCGGCCACCAGGTCTTCCGGTGACTCGATACCGACCGACAGGCGCAGCAGCCCTTCGCTGATCCCGGCGTGCGCACGCGCTTCCGGGGTCATCGCCGCGTGGGTCATGGTCGCCGGATGCGCGACCAGGCTTTCCACGCCGCCCAGCGATTCGGCCAGGGTGAAGCAGCGCAGGCCATCCACGAAGGCGCGCACCGCCGCATGCGGATCCTCGCCCGGGCACGAGGCCAGTTCGAAGGACAGCATCGCGCCAAAGCCGCTCTGCTGACGGGCTGCGATGGCGTGGCCGGGGTGATCGGCCAGGCCCGGGTAGTACACGCTGGCGACTGCATCGCTGGCGGCCAGCAGCTCGACCACGGCCGACGTGTTTTCCTGGTGTGCGCGCAGGCGTGCACCCAGCGTACGCAGGCCACGCAGGGTCAGGAAGGCATCGAACGGCGAACCGGTCAGGCCCAGCGCGTTGGCCCACCACACCAGCTGCTCGTGCACCGCCGGATCACGCGCGATCACCGCCCCGCCGACCACGTCGCTGTGGCCGTTGATGTACTTGGTGGTGGAGTGCAGCACCAGATCGGCACCGAAGCTGATCGGCTGCTGCAGCGCCGGGGACAGGAAGGTGTTGTCGACGACTACCTTGGCACCGGCCTTGTGCGCGGCATCGATCACGAAGCGCAGGTCGGTGATGCGCAGCAGCGGGTTGGACGGGGTTTCGATCAGCACCAGCGTCGGCGACTGCGCCAGCGCGTCGGCCAACGAGCGCGGGTCGGTCAGGTCGGCGGTGATCAGGCCGAAGTGGCCCTTCTTCGCCAATGCGTTGAACAGGCGCCAGCTGCCGCCGTACGCATCGTGCGGCACCACCAGCGTATCGCCGGGCTGCAGCAGCGCATTGAGCACCAGATTGATCGCGCCCATGCCGGTGGAGGTGATCACCCCGCCCGCGCCGCCTTCCAGTTCGGCCAGCGCTTCACCGAGCAGATCGCGGGTCGGGTTGCCGCTGCGCGTGTAGTCGTACTGGCGCTTGTTGCCGAAGCCATCGAAGCTGAAGTTCGAGGACAGCACGATCGGCGGGGTCACCGCGCCGTGGGCGGTGTCACGGTCGATGCCGGCACGCACGGCGGCGGTGACGCGGCTACAGGACGGCTCGGTACCAGCGGAACGGCTCATGCGGTTTCTCCGGGGGATCGAAAAGCGGTGGCGAGGATCGCGTCGATGCGATCGGTTTCTTTCAGGAAGGCGTCGTGGCCATACGGCGAGCGCAGCACGCGCAGGCTGCCGCGCGGGCCCAGCCCCTCGACCAGGCCGACGCAGTCGGCCAGCGGGACCAGGCGATCGCCTTCCACAGCGACCACGACGGTCGGCACCTGGATGGCGGCCGGGTCGATGCGGTGCAGGTCGATGGATTCGGACAGGCGCAGGTAAGCATCGACCGGGGTGCGGGCGACGTACTGCGCACCGGCGGCATCCAGATAGTCTTCGGCGGCAACGCGCACGCGGCCGTTGACCACTTCCGGCGCGGCGTCGAAGCGTTCGCCGAATTCTTCCGGCGTGCGGTAGCTGAGCATGGCGAACTGGCGCGCCAGCGACAGCCCGTGGCTCTCGGCGCACTGAAGCTGGCCCAGCGCAACCGCACGGCGCTGCAGCGCACGCCAGGCCGCGGCATACGGATGCGGGCGATGCGCACCGCTCACCGCGATCAACTTCTGTACGCGCTGGCGGTGACGGATCGCGAACTGCTGGCCGACCAGCGCGCCGTAGGAGTAGCCCACGAAGCACTGCAGGCGGGCGATGCCAAGATGGTCGAGCAGCAAGGCCAGCGCATCGGCCTGGTCGGCGGTATCGATCGGCAGGTCGAGCGCGCCGTCGGCGCCGATGAAATCGAACGCCAGGATGCGCAGCGAGGCCGGATCCAGCGCGCGACCTGCGGCCACCAGGCCCTCGGCCCAGCCCTTTTCGGGGAATTCGGCATTGGCCGCCACATGGCGGTGCGCGGAGATGCCGCCGGCCAGCACCACCACCGGCGCATCGGCACGGCCGACGCATTCGTAGCGCAGACGTACCGGCCGCGGTCCGCCGTGACGCATCGACAGTACCGCCGCGATATCGCCGCGCACGGCGTTCAGCCCGGCGTCGACGGGGACGCTGAGCGGGGCGAAGGAGTCGGTGGCGACAGGGGCGGCGGTGGCGAAGCGCATGGCGGTATCCAAAGTAGGAGTCGGCCATCGAGCTTTCGCGGAGCTCGCGTTCGAAGCGCACGCACGGTGCACGGTTCGAACCATCTTTCGGAAGACACCAACGGTCTCCGCAGGATTTGGCACCTACGCAGGTCGCTTTCGCGTCTGCGGGCTGCCCCGGCTTCAAAGGGCCTGTCCCTCTGCCGGTCTCGATGGTGGAGCTACGATGCCAGCGCTCCCGGCCCATGTCAATCCCTTCATCGGCATGAAGCGATATATATCCCAGATGATCATCAGTCGCGCATACTCCGGGATCCTCCCTGACCGGCCGACGCCTTGCGCTGCTTACGTTTCACCGCGGTGATTCTGATGATGATGCCGGTGCTGAACGCCTGGGCCGGCCCGGGGGCGAACTGGCGGAACGGCTGGCGGGTCGACCGGCCTGCAACCGCTGCCCCGGCGCAGCGCACCGCTGGCGCGCCGGTGCCGGCCCTGGCCGTACTGACCCTGGAAGGGGCTGGAGACCGCTGGCAGGCCCGGGTCGACAACCGCGTGGCCGGGCCGGTCCAGGTCGAACTGCGCGCCGCCGCCGGCGCCCCCGCGCTGCCGGGGCTACCCGTTCAGACGGTAGTGGCCGCCGGCGCCAGCGTCGTGGTGACCCGCCTGCAGCCGCCGGCCGGTAGTACCACGCTCCGCCTGGATCTGACGGCCGTTCCGGGCGACCCCGGTGCGCGCCCGCAGAATGTGACCTACCTCCTGCCGTTCGATGCCGCGCGCATCCAGGTCAGCCAAGCACCGCAGGGGCAGTTCAGCCACAACGATGCAGAGAACCGCGAGGCCATCGACTTCGCCCTGCCCGAGGGCACGCCCGTGCTCGCGGCGCGGGCAGGAACCGTCATGCAGGTCCAGGCCGGGTATCAGGGCAATGGGCAGGACCGGGACCACGATCTGGGCCGGGCCAACCTGGTGCGGGTGCTGCATGAGGACGGCAGCATGGCCGTGTATGCCCACCTGCAGCACCACGGCGTACTGGTCCGCCCGGGCGAGCAGGTCCAGGCGGGGCAGCGGATCGGGCTCTCGGGCAACACCGGCTACAGCGCCGCGCCGCACCTGCACTTCGCGGTCCAGGTCAATGCGGGCATGCGGCTGCGCTCGATCCCGGCACGGATCGTCAGCCCACACGGCGAGCTGCACTTCGCCCGGACAACGGACGAGGCCGGCGCATCCGCCCTGCCCTGACCCCGGCTACGCCCGCCCCCGTTATACTGGGCGGCTCATCTCCATGAAAAGCGCCCCGGGCGGGCGCGTCACGCCATGTCCGAAGTCGCTACCGAAGCTGCGCGCCGCCGCACCTTCGCCATCATTTCCCATCCTGACGCCGGCAAGACCACGCTGACCGAAAAGCTGCTGCTGTTCGGCGGTGCGATCCAGATGGCCGGTTCGGTCAAGGGCCGCAAGGCCGCGCGCCATGCGACCTCCGACTGGATGGCGCTGGAAAAGGAGCGCGGGATCTCGGTCACCTCCTCGGTGATGCAGTTCCCGTACGAAGGCAAGATCGTCAACCTGCTCGACACCCCCGGCCACGCCGACTTCGGCGAGGACACCTACCGCGTGCTCACCGCGGTGGACTCGGCACTGATGGTGATCGACGTGGCCAAGGGCGTGGAAGAGCGCACCATCAAGCTGATGGAAGTCTGCCGCCTGCGCGACACCCCGATCATGACCTTCATCAACAAGCTCGATCGCGAGGGCAAGGAGCCCATCGATCTGCTGGATGAAGTGGAAAGCGTGCTCGGCATCCAGTGCGCGCCGGTCACCTGGCCGATCGGCATGGGCCAGCGCCTGAAGGGCGTGGTCCACCTGATCAGCGGTGAGGTGCACCTGTACGAGCAGGGCCGCAACTTCACCCGCCAGGATTCGACCATCTTCCCGTCGATCGATTCGCCGGGGCTGGCCGAGAAGATCGGTGAGCGCATGCTGGCCGACCTGCGTGACGAGCTGGAACTGGTGCAGGGCGCCAGCCATCCGTTCGACGTGGAGGCCTACCTGGCCGGCAAGCAGACGCCGGTGTTCTTCGGCTCGGGTGTGAACAACTTCGGCGTGCAGCCGCTGCTGGATTTCTTCGTCGAGCATGCACCGTCACCGCAGCCGCGCGCGACCACTGGCCGCATCATCGCGCCGCAGGAAAACAAGCTGACCGGCTTCGTGTTCAAGATCCAGGCCAACATGGACCCGCAGCACCGCGACCGCGTGGCCTTCATGCGGGTGTGCTCGGGCCGTTTCGTGGCCGGCATGAAGACCTTCCATGTGCGCACCGGCAAGGAAATGAAGCTGGCCAATGCGCTGACCTTCATGGCCAGCGACCGCGAGATCGCCGCCGAGGCATGGCCGGGCGATGTGATCGGCATCCACAACCACGGCACGATCTCCATCGGTGACACCTTCACCGAGGGCGAAGCGGTCAGCTTCACCGGCATCCCGAACTTCGCGCCGGAACTGTTCCGCCGCGCACGCCTGCGCGATCCGCTCAAGCTCAAGCAGTTGCAGAAGGGATTGGCGCAGCTCTCCGAAGAGGGCGCGACGCAGTTCTTCCGCCCGCTGATGAGCAACGACCTGATCCTGGGCGCGGTGGGTGTGCTGCAGTTCGATGTGGCGGCGTATCGCCTGAAGGACGAGTACGGCGTGGAAGCCACCTTCGAGCCGGTCAGTGTGACCACGGCGCGCTGGGTCACCTGCAGCAACGAGAAGAAGCTGGAGGAGTTCCGCGAGAAGAACGCCGGCAACCTGAGCATCGATGCCGCCGGCCAGCTGGTCTATCTGGCACCGACGCGGGTCAACCTGCAGCTGGCGCAGGAGCGCGCACCGGATGTTCGCTTCGCGGCCACCCGCGAAGCAGCGCACAGCATCTCGGTCAGCTGATCGCTCCACCGGTCTACCGGCTGAACAGGCGCGCGTGCATGCGCGCGCCATCGCGGCGATGATAGGGGGGAGCGGGCTCCCCCTCCCCGCACTCCGATCATCGCCATGACCTCTGTCGTTTCCGTTCGAGAAGAAATCGCCAGCGCCCTGACCCACGGGCTTGGCGCCGTCGCTGCACTGGCCGGCAGTGCGGTACTGATCACCCTGGCCGCCATCTATGGCGACGGCTGGCAGCTGGCCAGTGCGATCGTATTCGGGGTGGCGCTGTTGCTGTTGTATACGGCGTCCACGCTCTATCACGCGATCCAGCATCCGGTCGCCAAGGGCCGGCTGAAGGTGTTCGATCACTGTGCGATCTACCTGTTGATCGCCGGTACGTACACGCCGTTCACGCTGATCGGTCTGCGCGGGGGTCCGTGGGGCTGGGGGATGTTCACGGCAATCTGGGCGCTGGCGCTGTTCGGGGTGGTGTTCAAGTTGTTCTACACGGGCCGGTTCAAGCTGCTGTCGACGATCATCTATATCGCGATGGGCTGGATGGTGATGGTGGCGATCAAGCCGATGTGGCATTCGCTGGATGCGTGGACGCTGGGGTGGCTGTTGGCCGGCGGGGTGTTCTATACGTTGGGGACGGTGTTCTATCACCGGGAGTCGGTGCCGTATTCGCATGCGATCTGGCATCTGTTCGTGATCGGTGGGAGTGTGTGCCACTTCGTTGCGGTGACGGCGCAGATTCTCTGAGTGCTGTTTTCTGCCAGGCAAGTGCGACGGCACCCGGACCAGCGAGAGCACTAGGACTAGCACTAGCACTAGCACCAGGACTAGCAACAGCAACGGCAACGGCAACGGCAACGGCAAGAGCAAGACCAAGAGCGACTCGGGCGTCAGGAATGCGCCAGGCGGGGTCGGCACGGGTGGGTCGGCGGGACACGCCGTGAATCCGTCCCTGGAGGCTCATGTCGCGCCATCCATGGCGCTCATGGTCCCGCCAACCCACCCGCACCGCCCCGCTCACCCTTGGCCGGTGGCCTGAGAAGGTCAGAATCCTGGTTGGACCGGATGCCAAGCATGGCCGACGCACCGCGCCTGGAGCAGTCATCGACAACGGCGGCGCCGACGGTCGACACGCCTCACCCTGACAGTACCCTTACCAATGCTTCGCGCTGCCTGCACGATGCAAGGGCAACCATGGGGATGTGAATACTGTGCCCTCCCCTGTTCCGTCCGATGCCCCTTCCCGTTCCCGCTGGCGCTGGCGTCGTCCTGGCAAGCGGGGGCAGCGGTGGTTGGCGATCCTGGTGTTTCTGTTCGCTGCGCTGTTGATTCTGATCGCATTGTGGGATTGGAACTGGTTCAAGGGACCGGTGGAGCGGGCGGTGCAGGCCAAGACCGGGCGTGAGTTCCATATCACGGGCGATCTGGATGTCGATCTGGGTCGGGTGACGACGCTGCGCGGTGATGGGCTGACCTTTGCCAATGCGACGTGGGCCAAGCAGCCGCAGATGGCGACGGCGGATCGGGTGGAGATCGATCTGCGGGTGTGGCCGCTGCTGCGTGGGCAGGTGCGGATTCCGGAGATCCGCTTGACGCGGCCGGATCTGTTGCTGGAAACCGCGCCGGAGAAGAATCAGCCGGGCAATTGGGATTTCCTGGGGCCGAGCGACGGTGATCCGCCGGTGCTGCAGCGGTTGTTGGTCGATGATGGGCGGCTGCAGTTCCGGGATGCGGCGGGCCGGACCGATGTGCTGGTGTCGCTCGACAGTGGCAAGCCACGCGACAAGGACAGTGGTCCGCCGCTGCTGGTGAAGGGCAAAGGGCGCTGGCAGGGCAATCCGTTCTCGCTGGAGGGCAATACCGAGTCGCCGCTCGAGCTGACCAATACCGGCCATCCGTTCCGCATCCATCTGGATGGGCGCGCCGGGAATACGCATGCGATCGCCAGTGGGACGTTGACCAATCCTTTCCAGTTGCGGGTGTTCAATCTGGAGTTGATGCTGAGTGGCCAGGATATGGAGGATCTGTACCCGCTGATCGGGGTCGCCATGCCCTCCACGCCGCCGTACAAGCTCAAGGGACAGCTCAAGCGCGACAACGCGATCTGGCGCTATGAGAATTTCACGGGCACGGCCGGTGACAGCGATCTGGGCGGGACCGCGCAGATCGATGTGAGCGGTGACCGGCCATTCCTGAAGGCGGATCTGGTGTCCAAGCGATTGGACTTCGACGACCTGGCCGGCTTCATCGGGGCGCCGCCGAAGACCGGCGCGGGGGAATCGGCCAATGCCGAGCAGAAGGCGAAGGCCGCCGCGCTGGCGGCCCGTGCCAAGGTACTGCCGGATACACCCTACAACCTGTCCAAGCTGCGCGCGATGGATGCCGATGTGCGCTGGAAAGCGCAACGGATCAACTCGCCGGCCCTGCCGCTGGATGACATGGATGCGCACCTGAAGCTCAACGACGGGCTGCTGCGCCTGGAACCGCTCAACTTTGGTGTGGCCGGCGGCGATATCCGCAGCACGATCCGGATGGATGCCCGCAAGCAGGCCATTTCCACGCAGTTGCAGGCCACCATCCGCAAGGTGCAGCTGGGCAAGCTGTTCCCCGATGCGAAGCTGGCCGAGCAGGCCTCCGGCGGTATCAGTGGCGACGTCAACCTGACCGGCCAGGGCAACTCCGTCGCGGCCATGCTTGGCAGTTCCGATGGCACCGTGGCGGTCGGCATCGGCCGCGGCCATGTCGGCAATCTGATCATGGAACTGGCCGGGCTGGATGTCGCCGAATCGGTGAAGTTCCTGTTCACCGGTGACAAGCAGATTCCACTGCGTTGCGCGTGGGGCGACTTCGGGGTGACCAACGGCGTGATGCAGTCGCGTTCGCTCGCCTTCGATACCACTGACACCCTGATCCTTGGCGAGGGCAAGGTGGATCTGAAACAGGAACAGCTGGATCTGCTGCTGCGACCGCGCCCGAAGGACATGAGCATCCTGGCGCTGCGCTCGCCGCTGCGCATCGGCGGAACCTTCAAGGATCCCTCGTTCCGGCCGGACTTCAAGGCGCTGGGCATCCGCGGGGCGATCGCCCTGGCGCTGGGCAGCATTGCCCCGCCCGCCGCGCTGCTGGCGACGATCGAAACCGGGCCGGGCGAGGACAGCAACTGCGGTGGCCGCTACGCCAAGTGATTCCGGCCCATTCTGGCCGGATGCCGACTCATGGCCGGCATGCCGGCCAGCAAGGATCCACGCTCAACCGGCGACGATGTACTGTTGGAGCTGATCGAGTTTCTGTGCCTGTTCGTCGATCACCGACTTGACCAGGTCGCCGATCGAGATCACGCCGAGGACCCCGTTGCCATCGACCACCGGAAGGTGGCGGATGCGGTAATCGGTCACCAGTTGCAGGCAGTGCTCGACCTGCTCGCCTGGCGCGACGGTCACCACCTTGGGGGTCATGATCTCGCGGACTTCGGTTGTGCGTGAGGAGCGTTCGTGCAGCACGATCTTCCGCGCGTAATCGCGCTCGGACAGAATGCCGACCAGGTGCCGGCCTTCCATCACCAGAACCGCGCCGATGCCCTTTTCAGCCATCAACCGGATGGCGTCGATCACCGCCGACGTCGGGGCGACTGCGAATACCTCAGGGGACTTGCCTTCCAACAGCTGTCGTACCGTGGTCATCTCGCTGCTCTCCACCGATGGGATGCAGGGCCGAGTCTGCCACGAACGGGGCCTGCCAGGTGTCAATCAGGTACAGCGGGCGCTGTTTGGATTCTTCGTACAGCCGGCCCAGGTATTCACCGATCAGGCCCAGCGCGATCAGCTGTATCCCGCCAAGGAACAGGATCACCGCCATCATCGTTGGCCACCCAGCGACACGGTCGCCGTACAGCGCGGCCTTCAGCACCACGACCAGCGCGAACAGGAACGCGAAACTCGCCGCTGCCAGGCCCAGATAGGTGGTCACCCGCAGCGGCGCGGTCGAAAAGCCGGTGATCCCTTCCAACGCGAAGTTCCACAGCCGCCAGAACCCGAACTTGCTCTCCCCGACCAGCCGCGCATGGCGGTGGTAAGGCAGGGCCTTGCGCCGGAAGCCCACCCAGCCGAACAGCCCCTTCATGAAGCGGTGGCGCTCACGCAGCTGACCCAGCGCCTGCAGCGCGCGCGGCGACAACAGGCGGAAGTCGCCGGTATCGGCCGGAATCGGTGTCTTGGACAGCCGCCCGATCACCCGGTAGAACGCCTTGGCTGTAGACCGTTTGAGCCAGCTTTCGCCATCGCGCACCAGGCGCGTGCCGTACACGTTGTCATAGCCCTGTTGCCACAGCGCGACGAACTCGGGAATCAGTTCCGGCGGATCCTGGCCATCGGCATCGAGGATCATCACCGCACCGTCGTCGACGAAATCCAGCCCGGCGGTGAGCGCCGCTTCCTTGCCGAAATTCCGCGAGAGCCGCAGCACGCCGACGCAGCCGTCGGCAGCGGCCAATCCCTGCATGACGTCCCATGTCGTATCGGTACTGCCGTCGTCCACATACAGCACGCGGCCGTCGATACCTTCCAGTCCATCGAGCACCGCACGCAGCCGTGGGTGCAGCATCGGCAAGGCAAGCGCTTCATTGTGGGCGGCGACGACGACGGTCAGGCGTGGGCTGTTCATGCGGCGATTGTAGCGTCAGCCAATCACGTTCATGAACGCTCAATCCTCGCTGAGGTAACCACTCCCGCCCAACTGCCGCGCCTGCCGCTGGATCCATGTCGCGCGGCGCTGGACGTAGGGTCCGGGCTGGGCCGCGTTGTAACGTCGCGGTGATGGCAGCACCGCTGCCAGCCGTGCGCTTTCGGCCGGGCTCAGCCGCGACGCGTCCTTGTTCCAGTACTGCCGGGACGCGGCCTGCGCGCCATAGATGCCGTCGCCGAACTCGGCGATGTTGGCGTACATCTCCAGGATCCGCGACTTCGGCCACAGCGCTTCGATCAACACGGTGTACCAGACCTCCAGGCCCTTGCGGATCCAGCTGCGGCCCTGCCAAAGGAACAGGTTCTTGGCGACCTGCTGGCTGATCGTGCTGGCCCCGCGCAGGCGGCCGCCGCGTGCGTTGTGGTCGCGCGCCTTCTCGATGGCCTGCAGGTCGAAGCCGTTGTGCTCCGGGAAGCGCTGGTCCTCGGCGGCCACCAGCGAAATCGGCAGGCTCGGCGCCATCTGGTCCAGGTCGCGCCACTGGTAGTGCAGCCGGTAGCTCCAGTCGCCCTCCCCCAACGCTTCGCCGTAGCGCCACAGCATCACGCTGGACACCGGCGGGTCGATGAAACGCAGGGCCAGCACCTGCAGCACACTGAAGCCGACAAACAGTACCGGCAGCCACAGCAGGCGCTTCCAGTGCCAGCGGCGCGGACGTGACGGTTCCAGGTCCGGCTCGACCTTGAGGTTGCTGCGCTCTGCCCCCATTACTGGTGCATCCTTTACTTGCACGGTTGTCGGCGCATTATCCGGCAACCGGCACTCCTTTCGCGCAGCCACCGAACCGATGACCGCCCAATCCGACTCCCTTGTCCGTTTCCTGCTCCCCGATGCCGGCGTCCGCGGCGTGCACGTGCACCTCGATGACACCTGGCGGGAGATCCTGTCCCACGCGGTCTATCCGCCGGGCGCCGCTGAACTGCTCGGCGAGGCCAGCGTGGCCTCGGCGCTGTTCACCGGCCACACCAAGGTCGATGGCCGCCTGTCGATCCAGCTGCGCAGCAACACCGCGATGCGTACCCTGTTCGCCGAGTGCACCGCGGCCGGCACGCTGCGCGGCATCGTCCAGCTGGCCGACGGCGGCGGCGACGCCCCGCGCGACCTGACCGCGCTGGGCGAGGACGCGCTGCTGGCGATCACCATCGAAAACCCCGGCCTGGACCCGCGCGAACCGCAGCGCTACCAGAGCCTGGTCGGCCTGACCGCAGCCGGTCTGGACGAAGCCTTCGAGGATTATTTCCGCCAGTCCGAACAGCTGCCCACCCGGCTGCTGCTGGCCGCCGACGGCACCCGCGCCGCAGGCCTGCTGCTGCAGAAGCTGCCGGGCGATGAAGGCGACCAGGACGGCTGGTCGCGTGCCAGCGCGCTGTTCGAGACCCTGGGCAAGCAGGAACTGCTGGAGGTACCGGGCCACGATCTGCTGCACCGTCTGTTCCATGAAGAGACGCCGGAACTGCTCGGCGACAAGGCCCTGCGCTTCGCCTGTTCGTGCTCGCGCGAGCGGGTGGCAGGCATGTTGCAGTCGATTGGCGAGGAAGAGGCCCGGGCTGCCGCCGAGCCAACCGGCGCGGTGGAAGTGCGGTGCGAATTCTGCGGGCAGGAGTATCACTTTCCGTTGACGGAATTCGACATACTGTTCCGCGAGATGGATGTATCCTCGCCGGCACCTGAACGGCTTCAGTAAACTTGGCAAGCGTTTTGTTCTGGGGAGAACCAAGACTTGTTAAGAAATCATAAACGCCCTAGGATCAATGTCCCGCTTCGGCGGGAACTTGTGTTCACCGCGCTTGTCTGAGAGTTCCCATGCATTCCCTTCTGCGTCTACCGCTGGCCCTGATGATCGCCCTAGGCGCGATCTCGGGCGCGCATGCGCAGGCCAAGGGCAAGCAGGACGGCACCGTGTTGCCGGTCTGGAACAAGGGCAGCGGCAAGGTGGAGGCGTTGCTGTATCTGGAACCCACCGGCGAGCAGGCGGTCGGTGCGCGCTGGCATTTCGGCCGCAGCTCCCTGGACGCGGCCTTCGGCCTGTCCTCGGGTGACTCGCTGGGTCTGCTGTGCAACAGCAGTCGCGGGACGAGCATCAGCGGATTGGCCAGCCATTGCATGCTGGCGACACTGGGCGATGAGGAAGACAACACGCTCAGCCGCCGCGTCAGTGGCACCGCCGCGTTCAACCGGCCTGGCGGCCGCGTGGGCATCACCGCCGGCAGCGGCCGCGACACCCTGCCCGCGTGGCTGGCTGGCCCGAACAAATCGCCTTCACTGCGCGCCGAACAGAACGACCTGACCGTCTTCGGGCAGAAGAACATCGGCCGCGAGGGCTTCGTCTCGATCGGCGGCACCTATGCCAAGGCGCGTCTGGTCCCCATCGCGGACGCCTCGCCGGCGATCGTGGACCGCTGGGACAGCAAGAGCCTCACCATCGGTGCCGGCTATGGCAACTTCAGCGGCAACATCATCGGCCGCGTGGTCGATGTTCCGGGCCAGCCCGGCAAGTGGGAAGGCCTGGGGGTCGGCCTGACCTGGCGCACGCCGTGGAGCGGGCAGCTCACCGTGGGCGCCGAGAACGTGGTCACCCGCGGCAAGAACCCGTTCGCCCCCCGCAACGAGAGCACGGACGAGGGCACCGTCCCCTACGTGCGGTACGAGCAGGATCTCTGACCTGTCTTTGCGACGACCCGTCAATACACGTCATCCAAAGGGCGCCTCCACGAGGCGCCCTTTTTCGTTTGGGCTGCCTGTCAAGGGCGCACACGGCCCATTCAGGGTGAAATTTTTTTAACAAAAATCTTAACAAATGAGACGTTTTGGGCGGCAGATATCGCTTAGAGCCTTATGCTGCAAAGGCTTTGCCGAATTTCACCTAAATCACATGGAACATTAACGGCTCTTTAATTTTTAGTTGCACGTGGTTACTATCGAGTCAGCTTCACGGATTGGGAACGCCTTTCGTCCCCGCGCTGAAGCCCATCCCAACACGTTGCACCCAAGTCAACTTGGAGAGAGAGCCCAATGAATCGCAACAGCAACAAACTGCGTGACGCCGTCGTCCTCGCGCTGATCGCCAGCGCTGCCGGCACCGGCAGCGCCGTCGCCCAGGAAGCCACTGGCACCACCAATCTGGACCGCATCTCGGTCACCGGTTCGCGCATCCGCCAGGTTGACGTCGAGACCGCGCAGCCGGTGCTGACCATCTCGCGTGCAGATATCCAGAACCAGGGCTTCAGCTCGGTCGGCGACATCCTGCAGAACATTTCGGCCGCCGGTAGCCCGAACTTCAGCCGCGCCTCGCCGCTGACCTCCAACCAGGAAGCCGGTGGTCAGTACATCGACCTGCGCAACCTGGGCGCACAGCGCACGCTGGTGCTGGTCAATGGCAAGCGCCTGGGCATCAGCCCGGACGGCTACCAGGACATCTCCATCATCCCGACCTCGATGGTCGAGCGCATCGACGTGCTGAAGGACGGCGCCTCGTCGATCTACGGTTCGGACGCGATGGCCGGTGTGATCAACATCATCACCCGCAAGAACTTCGACGGCCTGGAAGCGAACGTCTACAAGGGCCAGTACAGCCAGGGTGATGGCGAGAAGGAAACCTACGACTTCGTCATGGGCTTCTCCGGTGACCGCGGCTCGCTGACCGTCGGCGCCGAGTACCACAAGGAAGAAGGCGTGTGGGCCAAGGATCGTCCGTTCACGGCCGACACCTACCCGGATTGGGATCCGGCCTCCTCGCTGACCCCGGTCGGCCAGTACGGCAACTACAACCGCTTTGCCAACCAGTTCAACCGCAATGCTGCGGGCGCGCTGGTGCTCAATGCCCAGGGCATCCCGGTACGCCGCAGCGCCGGCTGGTCAGTCGCCAATCAGGGCAGCGATGCCATCGGTGCCAACGACTTCCACCCGCAGACCGCTGCGGATCAGAGCCGTTCGTCCGACCAGATGCACCTGCTGACCCCGCTGGAGCGTCGTTCGCTGTTCGTCAGCGGCAACTACGACATCACCGACAACGTCCGCTTCACCACGGACCTGTCCTACACCAAGCGCCAGTCGCAGCGTCAGATCGCCGGTTACCCGCTGCAGTCGTCCGCCTTCGGCGTGCCGATGGCCGGCGCGGTCTATCAGACCAACCCGGATGGCAGCCGCACCCTGGTCAGCAACGGCAGCTACTTCAACCCGAACGGCAATCGTGACTTCTACCAGGCCGACGTCGCCACCTACCTCGATGACGATGGCAACCCGCTGTACCAGCAGACCAACGACGTCGACTTCCGTCGCCGTGGCTGGGAAGTCCCGCGTACCACCGATTCGACCCTGACCACCTGGCGTTTCGCCGCGGCACTGGAAGGTTCGTTCGAAATCGGTGACCGCTTCTTCAACTGGGATGTCGGCGCGCTGTACAACGAAAACGACAGCCTGCTGATCAACAACGGCAACTTCTACATCCCGGCCGTCGCCGCGGCTGTGGGTCCGTCGTTCCTCAACTCCGCCGGCCAGGTCGTCTGCGGCACCCCGGGCAACGAGATCGCCGGCTGCGTGCCGTGGAACCCGTATGCCGGCTACGGCGCAGGCAGCGACCAGTACTCGCTGGGCGATCCGAACGTGCAGAACTACCTGTTCCGCGAAGAACACGCCACCGGCAAGACCACCACCCACAACTACTTCGCCAACCTGTCCGGCACCATCGTGCCGCTGCCGGCGGGCGACCTGGGCTTCGCGGTCGGCTATGAATACCGCAAGGAAAGCGGTGCGTTCAACCCGGATGCGATCGCCCAGTCGGGTGACTCGACCAACCTGGCGTCCGGTCCGACCAAGGGTTCCTACGCCCTGGATGAGTTCTACCTGGAATTGAACATCCCGATCCTGGCGGATCTGGCGTTCGCCAAGGAACTGACCCTGGACCTGGCCACCCGTTACTCGGATTTCACCAGCTTCGGTGACACCACCAACAACAAGTTCGGCCTGAAGTGGCGTCCGATCGACGACCTGCTGGTCCGTGCCACCTATGCCGAGGGCTTCCGCGCCCCGACCATCGGTGATCTGTACGGCGGCAGCTCGCAGACCTTCCCGACCAACTTCGTCGATCCGTGCGACAGCGTCTACGGCGACGTCCGCGGCAGCGCGCGCTGCGTCCAGGATGTGGGCCAGGGCTACCGCCAGCTGTCGCAGGGCTTCGTCCCGACGACCGGCCGTGCCGCACAGAGCCCGGTGCCGTTCAACTCCGGCTCGAACCCGAACCTGACCCCGGAAACCTCCGAGTCCAAGACGGTCGGCTTCGTGTACAGCCCGAGCTATGTCACCGGCCTGAGCGTGGGTGTGGATTGGTGGAGCATCCGCATCGACAACACGATCGTCAGCGACAGCCCGAACCTGATCATGGAAGACTGCTATGTCCGCCTGATCGAATCGCGCTGCTCGATGTTCAGCCGTGACCCGAACAACGGCAACATCGTGGGCACCCTGAACTACGGCAACCGCAACGCCGGTTACACCGAAACCGAAGGCTTCGACTTCGACATCAGCTACAGCCGTGACACCGATTTCGGCCGCTTCTCGGCCAAGTCGTCGACCACGTACGTGGGCAAGTACGAAGAGAAGTCCACGGACGATGTGGACGCCGTGCCGTCGCAGAACAATGGCTTCGGTGCATTCTTCCGCGTGCGCTCGAACCTGGGCCTGGGCTGGAGCATGAACGACCTGTCGGTCAACTGGAACGTGCGTTACTTCTCCGGCACCAAGGAAAGCTGCCGCTTCGCCACGCGTTGCACCCTGCCCACCTACAGCGCACCGGACACCCTGGGCGTGATCTCGCCGCAGACCGAGCTGGGCGCAGTGACCTTCCACGACGTGCAGGTGTCCTATGCCACCCCGTGGAATGCCACCGTCGCCGTGGGCGCCAACAACGTGTTCAACAAGGTCGGCCCGATGATGACCTCGCAGCCGAGCTCGAACTTCTCGTACTACGGCGGCTACGACATCGGTCGCTTCCTGTACATGAAGTACTCGCAGAAGTTCTGATCGATCCACTGATCAACAACGTCTGATGCAACGGCCCCGAAAGGGGCCGTTGTTTTTTGTGGCGACACGCGGCCCCGTCCAACGGCCGCATACAAAAAAGGCCGCGTTTCCGCGGCCTTCTGCTTGCCTGCAGCGATCAGATCACCCCAGCGGGATCAGCGTCTCGATCACGTGCTCCACATAGGCCTCGAAATCTTCGCGGGCCTGCTTGGGCTGCTGCAGCTGCAGCGACAGCTGCAGGAAGCCGACATAGGCCGCATAGGCCAGTCGC
Source organism: Stenotrophomonas sp. TWI377 (assembly GCF_039674525.1). Lineage (NCBI taxonomy): Bacteria > Pseudomonadati > Pseudomonadota > Gammaproteobacteria > Lysobacterales > Lysobacteraceae > Stenotrophomonas > Stenotrophomonas sp. TWI377. Next base: position 105,106 of record NZ_JBDJNT010000007.1, on the reverse strand, counting down.
GCGCGGTGTTGCGCATCCGTCCGGCTCAGCCCCGCCTGGCGGAACGAGGCGACCAGGTACTCCAGGCGGCGATGCGAGACACGGTCGATGACCGGGCGCACCATCGGGTGATCCAGCGCCTTGAGCAGTTCGCTGTAGATGATGTGCGGCTGCACTTCATGCGCCACCACCTGGAACAGCTGGCGCAGGCGTACGCGCGGGTCGGTCACATCGGCCAGGCTGCCGAACACCTGCTCCTGCTCGAACAGCTCCCAGCGCTCCAACGCGGCCTGCAGCAACGCATCGCGCGAGGGGAAGTGCCAATAGAAGCTGCCTTTGGTGACACCCAGGCGCCGCGCCAGCGGTTCGACCGCAACCGCGCCCACGCCTTGTTCGGCAATCAGATCCAGTGCGGCCTGGGCCCAGTCTTCGGCACTGAGGCGGCTGTTGCGGCCGGCACGTGGCTCGCCGGCGGAAGCTTCGGGTTCATTCATAGGTGGATTTAACCATACGCCGGGGTTGGTTGCAGTACGTCAATGCACACAGGGGCGCCTGGAGCCTCGCCGCACAAGGGATGTCCCCACCATACTCCCAAGTATTGACATCGCACAGGGCAGGTCCATACTAGCGAGTATGGTCACTCCTTCTTCTACTCTGCCCCGTTTTGACTATGAGCGACTGACCGGCGCGCACGACGCCGTGCTGGCCGCCACCCGGTCGGGCCCGGGGCGTCGCGGCACCGTGCTGTTCGCCCACGGCTTCGGCCAGACCCGGCATGCCTGGAATGCCACCGCGGCCGCGCTGGTCGACGCCGGTTACCAGACCCTGTCCTACGACGCACGCGGCCATGGCGATTCAGACTGGAATCCGGCCGAACGCCCTTACCACGGCGAACAGTTCGCCGATGATCTGATCGTGCTGGCCGGCGAGCAGGCGCAGCCGCCGATCCTGATCGCCGCCTCGATGGGCGGCCTGTTCGGTTTGCTCGCCGAGTCGCGCTGGCCGGGCCTGTTCTCGGCGATGGTGCTGGTGGACATCACCCCGCGCTGGGACACCGCCGGGGTCGAAAAGATCCTGATGTTCATGACCGCACACCCCGACGGCTTTGCCTCGCTGTCGCAGGCGGCCGATGTGATCTCCGCCTACCTGCCGCACCGCCCGCGCAAGTCGGACGATTCCCTGCGCGCGTTGCTGCGCGAGGACGGTCACGGCCGCTGGCGCTGGCATTGGGACCCGCGCCTGGTCGCCGAACTGGCGCGTGACAGTGAACACCACCAGGACGCGCTCGCCGACGCGGCGCGCCAGGTGAAATGCCCATTGCTGCTGGTCAGCGGTGGCCGCAGCACCCTGGTCACCCCGCAGACGGTGGCCGAGTTCCTCGCGTTGGTGCCACATGCACGCCACGTGCAGCTGCCGGAGGCCACGCATATGGTCGCCGGTGATGACAACAACGCCTTTACCGCTACTGTGTTGGACTATCTGGACGTGTTGCCCTCGGCCTCCGCCGTCGCATCGTCCGCCATTACCGAGCACGTCACCGGAGCACGCTCATGAGCATTGTCGTTCCCTTCCTCGTCGTCCTGTTGGCAGGTGCGTTCGTCGCCTACCACCGGATGCGCCTGATCACCTGGACGATCATCAGCCTCGTGCTGCTGGCCGCCTGCTGGTTCATCCCGTACGTCAACCAGACCGCCACGATCGTGGCCGCGGCCATCGTCGCCGTGATCGCCGTGCCGCTGCTGCTGCCCTTCATCCGCAAGCCGCTGCTGACCGCGCCGATGATGAAGGTGTTCCGCAAGGTGCTGCCGCCGCTGTCGCAGACCGAGCGCATCGCGCTGGAAACCGGCTCGGTCGGTTTCGAAGGCGAGCTGTTCACCGGTGACCCGGACTGGAACATCCTGCTCAACTACCCCAAGCCGCAGCTCACCGCTGAGGAACAGGCGTTCCTGGACGGCCCGGTCGAAGAGCTGTGCAAGATGGTCAACGACTGGGAAATCACCCACGTCTACGCCGACCTGCCGCCGGAGCTGTGGAGCTTCATCAAGAAGAACAAGTTCTTCGGCATGATCATTCCGAAGGAATACGGCGGCCTGGGCTTCAGCGCGCTGGCCCACCACAAGGTGATCCAGAAGCTGGCCTCGGTGTCGAGCGTGGTCAGCTCCACCGTCGGCGTGCCCAACTCGCTGGGCCCGGGTGAACTGCTCAACCATTACGGCACCCAGGAACAGAAGGACCAGTACCTGCCGCGCCTGGCCGATGGCCGTGAAGTGCCCTGCTTCGGCCTGACCGGTCCGTTCGCCGGCTCGGACGCCACCTCGATTCCCGATTACGGCATCGTCTGCAAGGGCGAGTGGAACGGCGAGCAGGTGCTCGGCGTCAAGCTCACCTTCGACAAGCGCTACATCACCCTGGCCCCGGTGGCCACGCTGATCGGCCTGGCCTTCCGCATGTACGACCCGGATGGCCTGATCGGCAGCACCCGCGACATCGGCATCACCCTGGCGCTGCTGCCGCGTGATACCGCCGGCGTGGAAATCGGCCGTCGCCACTTCCCGCTCAACTCGACCTTCCAGAACGGCCCGATCCGCGGCAAGGATGTCTTCATCCCGCTGACCCAGCTGATCGGCGGCGCCGAGAAGGCCGGCAAGGGCTGGAACATGCTCAACGAGTGCCTGGCCGTCGGCCGCTCCATCACCCTGCCCTCCACCGCCAGTGGCGGTGCCAAGGCCGGTGCGGTGGTGACCGGTGCCTATGCCCGCATCCGCAAGCAGTTCGGCCTGTCGGTCGGCCGCTTCGAGGGCGTGGAAGAAGCGCTCGCCCGCATCGGTGGCAAGGCTTACGCGATCAGCGCGCTGTGCCAGGCCACGGCGGCGGCGGTGGACCGCGGCGACGTGCCGTCGGTGCCGTCGGCCATCGCCAAGTACCACTGCACCACCATGAGCCGTGAAGTGATCTCGGACGTGATGGATGTGATCGGCGGCAAGGGCATCATCCTGGGGCCGCGCAACTTCGCCGGCCGCAGCTGGCAGGCCGCGCCGATCGCGATCACGGTGGAAGGCGCCAACATCATGACCCGCAGCCTGCTGATCTTCGGCCAGGGTGCGATCCTGTGCCACCCGTGGGTGCTCAAGGAAATGAAGGCCGCGCAGGATCCGGACACCCGCGCCGGCCTGCAGGAATTCGATCGCAGCCTGTTCGGCCACATCCGCTACGGCATCTCCAACGCCGTGCGTTCGTTCTGGTTCGGCCTGACCGGTGCCCGTTTCGGTGCCGCCCCGGGCGATGCCTACACCCGCCGCTACTTCCGCAAGCTGGACCGTTACTCGGCCAACCTGGCGCTGATGGCCGACATCTCGATGATGACGCTGGGCGGCAAGCTGAAGTTCAAGGAATCGCTGTCCGGCCGCCTGGGCGATGTGCTGAGCCACATCTACATGACCAGCGCCATGCTCAAGCGTTACCACGACGAAGGCGCCCCGGCCGCCGACCAGCCGCTGCTGGCCTGGGCCTTCCATGACAGCGTGCACAAGATCGAAGAATCGCTGTCGGCCGCCCTGCGCAACTTCCCGGTGCGCCCGATCGGCTGGCTGATGTGGGCGCTGATCTTCCCGTTCGGCCGCCGTGCCGAAGCCCCGGGCGACCGCCTCGGCCACCGCGTGGCCGCGCTGCTGATGGCGCCCAACGAGGCCCGCGACCGTCTGGCCAGTGGCGTGTTCCTGACCCCGTGCGAGAACAACCCGGGTGGCCGCATCAACAGCTACCTGTCCAAGGCGATCATGGCCGAGCCGGTGGAGCGCAAGTTCATCAAGGCGCTCAAGACCAAGGGCATCGAGGCGCTGGACTTCGTTACCCAGCTGGACGAAGCCGTGGCCGAAGGTGTGATCACCCAGGACGAACGCACCCTGCTCGAAGAGCTGCGCACGCTCACCCTGGAAACGATCACCGTGGACGACTTCGATCCGGAAGAACTGCGCTCGGCGGGCTACTACAAGCGCCAGCAGAAGGACGCGCAGTCGCAGGCCGCGTGATCCCGGCCACCAGGTAAACCACAACGGCGGACTTCGGTCCGCCGTTTCTTTAGGGAGACCCCCGATGTCCGCTCCACTGCTCACGCTTTACCGCCGCATGCAGCGTTGGCCTGTCGGCAACTGGCTGTTCTCGCGCGCGGTGTGCGTCAAGGCGCCCTACTTCGCCAGCATCGCCCCGCGCATCACGCTGCTCGAACCGGGCCGCTGCGAAGGCCGCATCGCGCACCGGCGCAAGGTCACCAACCACATCGGCACGGTGCACGCGATCGCGCTGTGCAACCTGGCTGAGCTCACCGCCGGGCTGATGGTGGATGCCTCGCTGCCCAAGGGCATGCGCTGGATCCCGAAGGGCATGGAGGTGCAGTACCTGGCCAAGGCGACGGGCACCCAGTATGCCGTGGCCACGCCGGAGCAGCCGCTCGTGGCGGCCGAGGCGGGTTACGCGCTGCCGGTGAAGGTGCAGGTGCGCGATGACGCCGGCACGGCCGTGTTCGAGGCACGGATCGCCATGTGGGTGTCGCCGGTCAAGCGTTGATCGGTGACGCGCAGCCACCCATGGGGTGGCTCTGCATCCGATCCGTCTGTCGCAGGGTAGCGCCACGCCATGCGTGGCTGGCACCTGTCAGGCCGGCACCATCCACCACGCGGCCACGGCCAGCATTGCCGGCACAGCCTGGATGAAGAAGATCCGCTTGTTGACGCTGTACGCGCCATAGCAGCCGGCCACGATCACGCAGCCCAGCATGAAGTTGACCAGCATCGGCAGGTGATCGAACAGGCCCCAGAACAGGCCCGCGGCAAGGAAGCCGTTGTACAGCCCTTGATTGGCCGCCAGCACCCGCGTGGCCTGCGCCTTTTCCGGCGTATTGCGGAAGGTCTTCAGGCCCAGCGGCCTGGTCCACAGGAACATTTCCAGGACCAGGAAATACACGTGCAGCAGGGCGACCAACAGGGTCAACGACAGCGCGATCCAATACATGGGCTCAGGTTCCTGGAAGACTGCAGAGAGCTTACTCCGGACGCTCGCCCGGCAGCTTCTTTTCCTCGCGCAGTAGGCCCAATGCTGCGACGGTCATCGCCCCGGCCACGACCAGCCCACCGACGAACACAATGTGCGAACCGAACAGGGACAGTCCCTTGTGCACCCAGGCGAAGGTCAGATCGCCACCGCGGTAGACCACGGTGTCGATCGCCGCGCCGGCCTTGTAGCGCCACTGGCGGTCCACACGGGTGTAGATCGTCTCGCGCGCCGGCTTGGCCAGTGAGAATTCGCTGGCGCGGGTCATGACCTGCACCATCGCCACCATCAGCGGCAACGGCGAGGCCGCCAGGATCGAGAACCCGATGATGATCGCCACGCCGGGAATCAACAGCGCCGGGGCGATCCCATACCGCGACAGCAACCAGCGCGTGAAGCCAAGCTGGATGATCAGGGTCAGCGTGTTCACCGCCAGGTCCACGCGTGAAAAGAACGCCGTGCTTGCCGCTGCATCGGGGTACAGGCGGCGCACGATCGAGGCCTGCTCGTTGTAGAGCATCGTGCCTACGCCCACGCCGAACAGCACCAGCACGGCCAGCCAGCGCAGCAGCGGCTCACGCACGATCAGCTTCAGGCCGTCGAGCACGCTGCCGCCCATCGGGGTTTCACCCGACACCAACTGCTGCTCCTGCTCCCGGGCCACCGCCCACAACCGCAGCCGCCAGATGCAGACCAGGCAGGCACTCAGAAAGCCGGCCGAGACCAGCATCAGGTTGGCAATCCCCACCCGCTCCACCAGCGCCGCAGTGATGATCGGCCCCAGGAACGCACCGAGAGTGCCCGCCGCGCCGATGTAGCCGTATACCTCGCGTGCCTGAGCGTTGGAGAACACGTCGGCCATGAAGCTCCAGAACACCGCCACTGCAAAGAGGTTGAACACGGCGGCCCAGAAGAAGAACGCCATGCCACGCCCTGGCACGCCGCTGTCGAACAGCAGGTAGAAGCCCAGCAGGGAGACGATGAAGAAGACATACACCGCGGGCAGGAATACCCTCCGCGCATAGCGGCTGACCACCGCGCCGTACAGCGGCTGCAGCACCAGCATGATGAAGAACACCCCGGTGAACAGGAACTGCAGCACGAAGTCCTGCACCGCAATGCCATGCGCGCTGAACCAGTCGATCAGTACCGGCGGGAACACCGCCCTAGCGTCGGCCGAGGCAGCCATTGCCTCGCGCACCGGACGCAGCACGTAATAGCCGCTCAAGAGGCAGAAAAAGTACAGGCACGCCCAGATCAGGGGCGGCGACTGCCGCAGCGCCCCGCGCAGGCCCGATTGCACCGGTGCTGCTGCGGCAGCACTCATCGCACCCACTCCCGGCTTGGGCGGCGTGACAACGGCGGCATCGTGGAAACTCCGGGCAGGAAAGCGCGCAAGGTAAACGATGCACCGCAACATCGCCAGCCTCCGGCACGCCCATCGGCGCAACGCTGCGTGGCGCACCCCGCAGCCCCTGCCTGCCCCAACCTGTCTTATGCTCGGTGCGCACCCCGGCAAGGAGCGGCATGTACGACTACATCGTGATTGGAGCCGGTTCTGCCGGCTGCGTGCTGGCCCACCGGCTCAGCGAAGACCCGGCCTGCCGGGTACTGCTGCTGGAAGCGGGCCCGCGCGATACCAACCCCTTCATCCATATGCCGGCCGGGTTGGCGCGGCTGGTCAACAACCGCCGCATCAACTGGAACCTGGAGACCGAGCCGGAGCCTGCACTGGAGGGCCGTCGCCTGTGGTGGCCGCGCGGCAAGGTGCTGGGGGGCTCGAGTTCGATCAATGCGATGTGCTACGTGCGCGGCGTACCGGCCGACTACGACGACTGGGAAGCGGGTGGCGCCATCGGCTGGGGCTGGGACCAGGTGCTGCCCTGGTTCCTGCACAGCGAGCGCAACAGCCGCGGTGCCAGCGCGCTGCACGGCGCCGCAGGACCGCTGTCGGTGTCCGACCTGCGCCACCACAATCCCCTGTCGGCCGCTTTCATCGCCGCCGCACAGCAGGCCGGCCATCCCCACAATGCGGACTTCAACGGTGACCAGCAGCTCGGCGTCGGGCTGTACCAGGTCACCCAGCGCGACGGTGCACGGTGTTCGAGCGCGGACGCCTATCTGCGCCCGGCACGCCACCGGCGCAACCTGACGGTGCTCACCGGGGCGCAGGCGACCGCGCTGAGTTTCCAGGGCACGACGGCGACCGGCGTGCACTATCGGCGTGGCGCGCACCACCTCCACGCACGCGCGGGCGCGGAGGTGATCCTCAGCGCCGGCGCCATCCACTCCCCGCACCTGCTGATGCTCTCCGGCATCGGCGAGGCGGACACGCTGCGCTGCCACGGCATCACCCCGCGCGTGGATCTGCCCGGTGTCGGCCGCAACCTGCAGGACCACCTGGACATCTGCACCGTCGTGCACACCGGCCCGGGTGTCAGCTACGACCGCAGCAGCGAACTGCGCATCGCCGTGGACTACTTCCTGCGCGGCCACCGCGGTGCCGGCACCAGCAACCTGGCCGAGGCCGGCGGCTTCGCCCGCTCGTCGCTGGCTACGGAGGCCCGCGCCGACATCCAGTTCCATTTCGTCCCGGCGATGCTGGACAACCACGGCCGCCACCGGCTGCCGGGCGATGGTTATACGCTGCATGCCTGCCCGCTGCACCCGCACAGCCGCGGGCAGCTGCGCCTGCGTGATGCCGATGCGCGCTCACCGCCGCGCATCCACGCCAACTACCTGGGTGACGCCGCCGGCCACGATCTGAAGATGATGCTTGAATGCGCCTGGCTGTCGCGCAGGATCCTGCAGCAGCCTGCGTTTGACCGCTGGCGCGGCGCGCCGGTGTTCCCCGCGCACAACGCGCTGGACGACGCAGCATTGGAAGCCTTCATCCGGGCCAAGGCCGAGACCATCTACCACCCGGTCGGGACCTGCGCGATGGGGCAGCATGCCGAGGCGGTGGTCGATCCGGGCACCCTGCGCGTGCACGGCACCGAACGGCTGCGGGTGGTGGACGCCTCGGTGATGCCGCGCCTGATCAGCGGCAATACCAATGCACCGACCATGATGATCGCCGAGCGGGCCGCACACTGGATCCGGACCGCCGCCACTGCCTGAACAGGGGTGCGCTGGACCGCCCTCCCCCCGGCGCGCCGGATCCGCTCGGGATTGGCAAAACCCACGCGTTTTCAACGCGATACGCATTCATCTTCGATTCGTTTGTGCAATCACGAAAAGCGGCGCTAGAATCGGTCACAGCAGTCGCGCACGGGCACCCATACGATGAACCAGAACAACAGGCGCCGACCGATCCGTTCGGCGGCAACCGGGTTGTTGGGCATGTTGATGCCCATCGCCATGTCTTCCACTGCACAGACACCCGCCGCTGCGCCCGCCGGGTTCCCGGTCAACATCGAGGAATCGGCGCCGACCGCCGCCCCGCATACCCAGCCTGCCGCGTATCGCACCACGCCGGCCGGCCTGAAAGTGCAGCCGCCCGCGCAGGGTTTCAACGTGGCCTCGATCGAATCGATGGCGCAGCAGCTCACCTACGGCGAGCGCGTGCCGGGCATGGCGGTTGCCATCGTGCAGGGCGGCCGCGTGCTCAGCGCGCGCGGCTACGGTGTCACCGACGTCAACAATCCACAGCAGGTCGATGCCCACACCGTGTTCCGCCTGGCCTCGTTGTCCAAGGCTTTCGCCGGCACCATGGCCGGCCTGCTGGTCAACGATGGCACCCTGCGCTGGGACAGCAAGGTCACCGACTACGTGCCCGGCTTCCAGTTGAGCACGCCCGAAGCAACCGAGCGCCTGACCGTGGCCGATCTGCTCAGCCACCGCGTCGGCCTGCCCTACAACGCCTATGACCGCGACGTCGAAGCCAACGCCGAGTACTACACGCTCACCCACAAGCTGGCGGCCACCTCGCTCAAGTGCCTGCCCGGCGATTGCTACGCCTACCAGAACGTGGCCTTCAGCCTGATCGGTGATGTGGTCTACGCCGCCTCCGGCAGCTTCTACGAACAGTCCGTCGAGCGTCGCCTGTTCAAGCCGCTGGGCATGGATGATGCCAGCCTTGGCCTGGCCGGCATCCAGGCCAGCTCGCGCTGGGCGCGCCCGCATGTGCGCAGCCGCAATGGCTGGGTCGCGCTCACGCCCAAGCCGACCTACTACCGCCTCGCCCCGGCCGCCGGCGTCAACGCCAGTGCCAGCGACATGGCGCAGTGGCTGCTGGCACACACCGGCCATCGCCCCGACGTACTGCCCGCTCCGTTGCTGGCCACGCTGCATGCCAGCCTGATCAGCACCCCCGGTGAGATGCGCTCGGGCTGGCGCCGCGAGCGCCTCAACTCGGCCGGCTACGCGCTTGGCTGGCGCACCTTCGATTACGCCGGCCATGAAGTGATCTTCCACGCCGGTGCCGTCCAGGGCTATCGCGGCCTGGTCGCCCTGGTGCCCGAGCGCGACCTCGGCATTGCCATCATGTGGAACGGCGAAAGCAGCCTGCCCAGCGGCCTGCTGCCCACCGTACTGGACCAGGCCATGGGCCTGCCGACCCAGCGCTGGCTGGACGTGGACACCGACTTCGGCAGCGACAACCTGATGGCCGAAGACGCCGCCCCGCAAGGCAAGCGCAAGGGTGTCTCGTCGAACCGCGCGGTCGCTTCACCGCGCTGATCCCGCCCGCAGGTGGCATCGAAAAAGGCGGCCGGATGGCCGCCTTTTTTGTGGTTTTTTGGTATCGCCCATAAAAAAACTCCTTCCCCGCTGGGCTGCCAGGGAAGGAGTCTCAGGTACGGCTATCGGGAAAAACTCAGATCAGCGGTGCCGGGGTTGCCGGCAGCGCGACCGGCGCGGCCTTCTTCTTGCGAACGGCCGGCTTGCGCTTTGCGACCTTCTTCACTGCCTTCTTCGCGGATGCCTTCTTGGCCGGAGCCTTGCGGGCAGTCGCCTTCTTGGCGGTGGCCTTCTTGGCTACCTTGCGGGTGGCCTTCTTGGCGGTCTTCTTGGCAGCCTTCTTCGGAGCGGCCTTCTTGGCTACCTTGCGGGTCGCCTTCTTGGCCGTCTTCTTTACCGCCTTTTTCGCGGTCTTCTTGGCAGCTGCCTTCTTTGCAGTCTTCTTGACGGCTTTCTTCGCCGTCTTCTTGACGGCCTTCTTCGCCGTCTTCTTCACTGCCTTCTTTGCGGTCTTCTTGGTCGCAGCCTTCTTTGCCGTCTTCTTCACGGCCTTCTTGGCCGTCTTCTTTACGGCTGCCTTGCGAGCGGTCGCCTTCTTGGCCGCCTTCTTCACCGTCTTCTTGGCAGCGGCTTTCTTGGCTACCTTCTTCACGGCCTTCTTGGCAGTCGCCTTTTTAGCGACCTTCTTGGCTGCCTTTTTGGCGGCCGGCTTTTTCTTCGCAGCTTTCTTGGTTGCCATGGGATGGCTCCTCGTCAGTGATCTATGGAGTGGAAACGCCCAGGTAAAGCAAACCCGCCGTTGCTGCGTCGCGGGGACCGCCGTCGCGTCATGCGCGTCGTGACGGATACGGAGACACCTGCCACATGCGGCCAGGCAGATATCGGATCAGGAAGGGTCTTGCGGTTCGCTGAAGGAAGCGAAGCCATCTCCACCGTCATCGGACGCGAGGTGGATGTCCAGGTTGTGCTTCGCGACTTGATGTCGATTCTGCTCACTCTGTTCGCAGGCAAGGTCTGCTGAGGCGAAACCTAATCACGCTTTTTTTCACTGTCAACAACCCCGGCGAAAAATTTTCACACCGGCACCCTGCCGCGGCCCCCTCTGCGTACCCGTCATCGAGCCGACGAGAGCGCCATGCCAACGCCACCGCGAACACCCCACGCAACCGAACACAGGCAACACAGAAAAGAAAAGCACTTAAAAGAAGCACTTTCGTGTAGCGACATCGCAACAACGCCGTGCGCCGTCCTGCAACGCCACGCGCGCATCGCATGCCACCACCCCTGCCACAGGACTCCCCGTGCGCACCTTAAACAGACCGCAAAACTTTTCACATCTGCCCGCGCTTTTTTCCACCCGATTTGCGTAACTGCGCAAACTTTTGACCGTTCGGGACCGACACGTTCGCGCCTGGCGTTCGCCGTTGAACATCGCCGCACGTCCGCCGGGATACCTGTTCGGCATGCCATTGGCGCGTCGGCGCAGACCAGATCGCCGGCGCGCATCGGCACCGAACCGATCGTCATGAGCCAGCCGTCGCGATCAACGCCCATCGCGCGCGCACTGCAATCCTCACGCACTACTAACGCGATCGGCGCGCGCCCGACGCGCGGGCAAAAAAAAACGGCCGCACCGGGCGGCCGTTCTTCAGCGGAAACGACGATCAGTGATCTTCGTTTTCCAGCAGCTCGGCGTAGTCGTCCGGACCCAGCAGGTCGTTGACTTCGTCCAGGCCGGCCACTTCGACGACATAGATCCAGCCGTCGCCGTAGGCGTCTTCGTTGATGGTTTCCGGCTTGTCGCTCAGGGCCGAATTGACCTCGACCACCGTGCCGGTGATCGGGCTGTACACGTCCGAAGCGGCCTTCACCGACTCGACCACGGCAGCCTGTTCGCCGGCCTTGACCTCCTGGCCAACCTCCGGCAGTTCAACATAGACCAGGTCGCCAAGCAGGCCCTGGGCGTGGTCGGAAATACCGACGGTGACGCGGCCGCTGCCTTCAACGCGTGCCCACTCGTGGGACTTGAGGAATTTGAGGTCGCCGGGGATCTCGCTCATGGGACTGCTCCGAGGAATATCAGGGGGGGTCAAGAAACGGGGGTAGTGTAACCAACCGGCGCGGACACGAACGCGTCCGCACCGGATACATCACGGCATCAGCCGTCGATCAACACGCCGGGCTGGGCCTGGCCTTCGCGCACGAACGGGAACTTCACCACGCGGACCGGAATCTGCTTGCCACGGATATCCACGCGGACCTCGCCCAGTTCGCCGCCCGGCACGCGGGCGAACGCGATGCCCTTGCCCAGGGTCGGCGAGAAGGTGCCCGACAGGATCTCGCCCTCACCGCTGGCGGTGAGCACCGCCTGGCCGTGACGCAGCACGCCCTTCTCATCCATGACCAGGCCGATCAGCTGGCGGGCGTTGCCCGCCGCCTTCTGCGCCTCGAGCACGTCGCGCCCGATGAAGTCGCGGCCTTCGTCCAGTGCCACGGTCCAGGCCAGGCCGGCCTCATAAGGTGTGATCTCCTCGTCCATGTCCTGGCCATAGAGATTCATGCCGGCTTCCAGGCGCAGCGTATCGCGCGCACCCAGGCCGGCCGGACGCACGCCGGCGGCGCTCAGCGCATTCCAGAAGGCGACCACGGCGGTCTGCGGCAGCAGGATCTCGAAACCGTCTTCACCGGTGTAGCCGGTACGCGCCACGAACAGCGCGGTGCCGTCGGCGGTGGCGGTCTCCAGGGCAGCGAAGCGGCCCAGCTTTTCCAGCGCGGCGCGGTCGCCCTCGCCCAGCAGGCCGATCACGCGCTCGCGTGCGGTCGGGCCCTGCACGGCGATGATGGCCAGCTCTTCGCGCTCGATGACCTCCACGTTGAAGGCTGCCGCCTGCTCGCGGATCCAGGCCAGGTCCTTTTCGCGGGTGGAGGCGTTGACCACCATGCGGAAGAAATCGTCAGCCATGTAATAGACGATCAGGTCGTCGATCACGCCGCCGCGGGCATTGAGCATGCACGAGTAGAGGGCCTTGCCGGTGGCCTTGAGCTTGTCCACCGAGTTGGCCAGCAGCGTGCGCAGGAACGGCTTGACCTGCTCACCGCGCAGATCCACCACGGTCATGTGGCTGACGTCGAACATGCCGGCATCGCTGCGCACCAGGTGGTGCTCGTCCAGCTGCGAACCGTAATGAATGGGCATGTCCCAGCCACCGAAGTCGACCATCTTGGCGCCGAGTGCGCGGTGGGTATCGTTGAGAAGCGTCTTCTGGGTCATGACCGGTTCCGGGGGAATGAAGGCAAGCCATCATTATCCCAGAACCGTCTTCACAACGCCTGCGGCGGTGCGGGAAAACCGAGGATCAGGCCTGCTGTACCTTCAGCGTCATCCCTTCCACCGCCACCACGCGCACCGGGCTGCCGGCCGGCAGATCCGGCCCGGCGACCACCCAGAATGCATCGTCGATCTTGGCCCGGCCCTTGCCGGCCACGATGCCCTGGTCGAGCACGACCACCCGCCCGATCAACTGCTCGGCGCGCCGGTTCAACAGCGGCTGGTCGCTCTGGCGATCGTGTGATCGCCCCCAGCGCCGGTAGCACTGGATCGAGACCACGCTGAGCACCACGAAGGCGACCACCTGCCACAGCAGCGGGATCTCGGCGAACACCGCGACCAGCACGAACACGGCCGCCGCACCGATCCCGATCCACAACATGAAGGCGCCGGGCGCGAGCGCCTCGGCGGCGAACAGCACCAGTGCCAGCGCGCCCCAGGCCACCACTTCCCAGCGCATGTCAGCCTCCGATCCGCGGCGGGACGCCGCGCGTGGCTTTCTTCTCTTCCTGCTTGGCGAACGCCTCGCGCGCCAGTTCGGCCACGCCGGCGATCGAGCCGATCACGCCGCTGGCCTCCATCGGCATCAGCACCAGCTTCTGGTTCGGCGAGGTCGCCAGTTCCTTGAATGCTTCCACATACTTCTGCGCGATGAAGTAGTTGATCGCCTGCACGTCTCCCTGGGCGATCGCCTCGGAGACCATCGTGGTCGCCTTGGCCTCCGCCTCGGCCAGGCGCTCGCGCGCTTCGGCATCGCGGAAGGCCGCCTCCTTGCGGCCCTCGGCCTCCAGCACGGTGGCCTGCTTCTCGCCTTCGGCGCGCAGGATCTCGGACTGACGCGAGCCTTCGGCTTCCAGGATCTGCGCGCGCTTTTCGCGCTCGGCTTTCATCTGCCGCGCCATCGCATCGAGCAGATCGCGCGGCGGCTGGATATCGCGGATCTCGATGCGGTTCACCTTCACGCCCCACGGGTTGGTGGCATGGTCGACCACGCTCAGCAGCTGGGCGTTGATCACCTCCCGCTGGCTGAGCGATTCATCCAGATCCATCGAGCCGATCACGGTGCGGATGTTGGTCTGCACCAGCGCGATCATCGCCACCTCCAGGTTCGCGACCTCGTAGGCCGCCTTGGCCGCATCGAGCACCTGGAAGAACACCACGCCATCCACGCGCACGGCGGCGTTGTCCTTGGTGATCACTTCCTGGCTCGGCACGTCCAGCACCTGCTCCATCATGTTCACCTTGCGGCCGACCCCGTAGACGATCGGGATCAGGAAGTGCAGGCCGGGCGACATGGTGTGGGTGTAACGGCCGAAGCGCTCCACGGTCCATTCGTAGCCCTGCGGCACCATCCGCACGGCCTTGAAGAGGATGACGATGGCCACGAAGGCCAGCACCAGCGAGAACAGCATGGTCGGAAACATCAGGTCACTCCCTTTCCCCGGATTCGTAACGCCGAGTATAGCCACGGCACCTTCACACCGGCATCGGGAAGTGCCCTGGCGGGCCGTCAACCAGGTTCAGGCGGTGCGCGGGGCGAACATGATGACCATCATGCCGGCCAGGCACAGGCCGACGCCGAGCAGGTCCCAGCGGCTGGGGCGGATGCCATCCACCAGCCACAGCCACATCAGCGCGGTGCCGATATAGACCCCGCCGTAGGCGGCGTAGACGCGCCCGCTGGCGGTCGGGTGCAGGGTCAGCAGCCAGGCGAACAGCGCCAGGCTGACGGCCGCCGGCAGCAGCAACCACGCACTGCCGTCCTTGCGCAGCCACAGCCACGGCAGGTAACAGCCGACAATTTCGGCCACGGCGGTCAGCACGAACAGCAGCAGCGTCTTCACGCGGCGGGCTCGTCCGCCTTGGCCTGCTGCCAGAGCGCCTCCTGCGCCTCCAGATCCAGCGCGGCCATGGACTGCCCCGCTGCATCGGCCTGGGCCTCCATCGCGCGGAAGCGTCGTTCGAATTTGTGGTTGGCCAGACGCAGCGCAGCGCCCACATCGACCTTGGCGTGGCGGGCCAGGTTGGCGCAGACGAACAGCAGATCGCCCAGCTCCTCCTGCAGGCGCGCGTGATTTTCCTCGACCGGGCCACGCGCGAATTCCGCGGCGACTTCGTCCAGTTCTTCGCGCACCTTGTCCATCACCGGCGCCGGGCCCGGCCAGTCGAACCCGACCCGTGCCGCGCGTGCCTGCAGCTTCACCGCCCGCTGCCACTCCGGCAGGCCACGCGAGATGCCGGCCAGCGCCGAGGTATCGGTGTGGCCCTTGGCAACGCGCTCGGCGCGTTTGATCGCCTCCCAGTTGCTGTTGACGTCCTCGGCCCCGTCCACCTGGACCTGGGCGAACACGTGCGGATGGCGACGCTCCATCTTGTCGCTGATCGCGCGGGCGACGTCGGCAAACCCGAACGCCCCCTGCTCCTGCGCCATCTGCGCGTGGAAGACCACCTGCAGCAGCAGATCGCCGAGCTCATCCTTGAGGTCATCCAGATCGCCACGGTCGATCGCATCGGCGACCTCGTAGGCTTCTTCGATGGTGTACGGCGCGATGCTCGCGAAGTCCTGCTGCAGGTCCCAGGGGCAGCCCTGCAGCGGGTCGCGCAGGCGCGCCATGATGCCCAGCAGTCGGTCCAGTTCGGGGGTGGCAGGCATCGTTGCTCCAGTCAGGTCAGGCGGGCAGCCACGCGCGCCACGGCAGGCGGGTATCGCCCAGCGCGATGAAGTCGCCGTTCAAGAGGCTCTCGCGGCGGTTGTAGCGGAACGGCTTGCCGGTCTCGGCCGAGAGCACCGCGCCCCCGGCGGCGTGCAGCACGCACTGCCCGGCGGCGGTGTCCCACTCGGAGGTCGGGCCCAGCCGCGGGTACACGTCCAGCGTGCCTTCGGCCAGGCGGCAGAACTTGAGCGAGGACCCCTGTGCGAGCACCTCGATATCGCCCATGCGATCCAGCAGCGCCTGCGTCTGCTCGCTGCGGTGCGAGCGGCTGGCGGCCACCCGCAGCGGGGCCGAAGCGGGCGTGCGGGTGCGCAGCACCGAATCGCGCATGCCGTCGCGGCGGTAGGCGAGTTCGCCGCGCATCGCATGCCATATCTGGCCGCTGGCCGGGGCGAGCACCACGCCAAACGCCGGCGCGCCCTGGTAGATCAGCGCGATGTTGACGCTGAACTCGTCGTTGCGTTTGACGAATTCGCGGGTGCCATCCAGCGGATCGACCAGCCAGTAGGCGCCCCAGTGCTGGCGGATCTCCCACGGCACCTGCGCCGATTCTTCGGAGAGGATCGGCAGCTCCGGGGTGAGCTGGGCCAGCCCACGCTCGATCACCTGGTTGGCGCCGAGATCGGCTGCCGTGACCGGGCTGTGGTCGGATTTGATTTCCACATCGAACGGCGTGGCATACACCGCCATGATGGCGGCGGCCGCGTCCTGGGCGATGGCGATGACGGTTTCGCGCAGATCCGTCGTGAGTTTGATCATTCCTTCCGCCCCAGCCACTCGCGTGCGATGAACAGCGCCGCCAGCGATCGGCCTTCGGAGAAATCCTCGCGCAGCATCAACTGGTCCAGATCGGCCAGCTTCCACGGCACGACCTCCAGCTCCTCCGGTTCATCACCGACCAGGCGCTCGGGGTACAGATCCCGCGCCACCACCAGCCAGGACTGGTGGCTCATATAGGTGGGGGCCAGGGTCATCGCGCGCAGCACGTCGACCCGGCGGGCGCCGTAACCGGCCTCTTCCTTCAACTCACGGTCGGCGGCCTGCTCGGGGGTTTCGCCGGCATCGATGCGGCCTTTCACCAGTCCCAGCTCATACCGGTGCATGCCGGCGGCGTATTCACGCACCAGCAGCACGGTCTCGTCATCGAGCATCGGCACCACCACCACCGCGCCGTGACCGCGGGTCACCAGCCGCTCGAAGCGGCGGCGTTCGCCATTGGAAAACTCCAGATCCAGATGCTGGCGCTGGAACGGCCCGCTTTCCTCGTCCGTGATCTGGTGGATGATGGGCAGGCGACGGCTCATGCGAGCATCTCTAGAATGGGTACTGGTGAAAACGTGTTCATGAGCCCGAAATGCTAGCAGACCCAGCCCCCCTCACGCTGGCCGATCAGTGGCGGCAACGCGATCTGGCCGTGCTGTGGCACCCGTGCACCCAGATGCGTGAGCATCCCGACACCCTGCCCCTGCTGCCGATCGCCCGCGGCGAAGGCCCGTGGCTGATCGACCATGACGGCCATCGCTATCTGGATGCGGTGAGCAGTTGGTGGACCAATCTGTTCGGCCATGCGCAACCGCGCATCGGTGCGGCCATTGCCCAGCAGGCCACCCAGCTGGAACAGGTGATGCTGGCCGGCTTCAGTCATGAGCCGGCGGTACGGCTGGCCGAGCGCCTGCTGGCGATCGCCCCCCGCCAGGCCGGGCGCGACCCGCTGGCCAAGGTGTTCTATGCCGACAACGGCT
This sequence comes from Stenotrophomonas sp. TWI377, assembly GCF_039674525.1. Lineage (NCBI taxonomy): Bacteria > Pseudomonadati > Pseudomonadota > Gammaproteobacteria > Lysobacterales > Lysobacteraceae > Stenotrophomonas > Stenotrophomonas sp. TWI377. The sequence goes on along the minus strand of NZ_JBDJNT010000007.1, from coordinate 87,617 downwards.
CGGCCGGGGTGGAAGTGGCGCTGAAGATGGCGTTCCACTATTTCCGCAACCGTGGCGAGAACCACCGCACCCGGTTCGTCGCGCTGGAGAACGGCTATCACGGCGAAACCCTGGGGGCGCTGTCCGTCGGCGATATCCCGCTGTATCGGCGCGTGTATGCGCCGCTGCTGACCGAGGCGCTGTTCGCCCCGTCGCCCGACGCCTACCTGGCCGAACCGGGCCAGAGTGCCGCCCAGCGCGCGCACCAGGCGGCCGATGCACTGGCCACGCTGTTCGACCAGCACCCGGGCGAAATCTGCGCGGTGATCCTGGAACCGCGCCTGCAGTGCGCCGGGGGCATGCGCATGTACGACCCGGTCTATCTGCAGCGTGCGCGCGCGCTGTGCGATGCCAATGGTGCCTTCCTGATCGCCGATGAGATCGCCACCGGCTTCGGCCGCACCGGCACGATGTTCGCCTGTGAGCAGGCCGGGGTGATGCCGGACCTGCTGTGCCTGTCCAAGGGCCTGACCGGCGGTTTCCTGCCGCTGTCGGCGGTGCTGGCGACCCAGGCGCTTTACGACGCCTTCCTGGATGATTCACGCGAGCGCGCCTTCCTGCATTCGCACAGCTACACCGGCAATCCGCTGGCCTGCGCCGCCGCGCTGGCGACCCTGGATATTTTCGCCGACGAAGACGTGATTGCACGCAACCGCAGCACTGCCGAGGTGATGCGCACCCTGGCCGCACCGTTCGCCGACCACGCGCATGTCGCCGATGTACGCCAGGCCGGGATGGTGGTGGCCTTCGAGCTGACCCGCAACGGCGACAAACGCACGCCATTCCCGGCCGAGGCCCGGATCGGGCTGCATGCTTATAAAGCGGCGCTCAAACGCGGTGTGGTGCTGCGCCCACTGGGCAATGTGCTGTATTGGATGCCGCCGTACTGCGTTGAGGATGAACACTTGGACCTGCTTGCCCTGACCACCCTCGCCGCCATCGACGAGGCCATCGCATGCGCGTGACCCGCAGCCATATCGACCATCCGCTGGCGGTCGGACAAACACTGGCACTGCCCGAAGACGCCGCCAACCATCTGGTGCGCGTGATGCGCCTGCGCGAAGGCGATGGCTGCGTGTTGTTCAACGGCGATGGCCAGGACTACAGCGCCACCCTGGTGACCGTCGGCAAGCGCGATGCGCAGGTACGGATCGAGGCGGCCACAGCGCTGGACAACGAATCGCCCTTGCACATCACCCTGCTGCAGGGCATTGCCCGCGGGGAAAAGATGGACCTGATCCTGCAGAAGGCGACCGAACTCGGGGTGCAGGCCTTCGTGCCGGTCAACGCCGAACGCACCGAAGTGAAGCTGGATGCAGCGCGTGCCGAGAAGCGACTGGCGCACTGGCGCAGTGTGGTGGTCTCGGCCTGTGGCCAATCCGGCCGCGCCCGCGTGCCGACCGTGGCCGCGCCGCGCTCGCTGCAGGACGCCGCCAACGCGGTCCCGGCCGAGGCATTGAAATTGACCCTGGATCCACAGGGCGAGCATCGCTTGTCGACGCTCTCGGCCGCACCGGGCGGGGTGGTGATCGCGATCGGCCCGGAAGGCGGCTGGTCGCCGCGCGACCGCCAGGCGCTGGCCGCGGCGGGCTTCCAGGGCTTGCAGCTGGGCCCGCGCGTGCTGCGCACCGAGACCGCAGGCTTGGCGGCGATCGCTGCCGTGCAGGCACGGTTGGGCGATCTGGGCTGAAAAACAACGTTGTTCCTTCTGCCCCCTTGATTCATCTGGAGCCATGGCCCCCTTGAGTCAAGGGGGCGCGCCGGCAGGCGCGTGGATCTGGGAGATTGTGACGCGGGGGGCCCGCGGTTTGCGCAGCAAATCGCGGGGAGGTTTCGCGAATGCGCAACCTCACCCCGCCACGGGGAAGGATTCGTCCAGCGCCGCTTCCAGCGCGTCCAGGTCCGGCAGCAGCGCGCTCTGTTCGCCCAGCAGCACGCGCATGTGCACGCCCTGCGGCAGGGTTTCCTCGGAGGCGTCGGCCAACAGCCCGTCGCGCGGCACTGCGATCAGCTGCGGGAAGGTCTGGGTCAGCAGCGCGAAGTAGGGCCGGCGCGGATTGCCGCCCAGCGCCTTGAGCACGACAACCTTGTTGTTGGCCACCACCGGCTCGTCACCCTGCCCGGACAACCGGGCGAAGGACAGCAACGGCACGTCCCAGCCGTGCCAGGCGATCTGTCCGACCAGCCAGGCCGGCGCATCGGGAACGGTTTCGACCGGCACCTTGGACATCATTTCGGCCACGGTGGCGTTGGGCAGCAGCACGCGTTCGTGCCCGGCCTGGATCAGGACACCGCGGATTTCGTCGTTGCTGGCGTAGCTCATGGGTCTTCCTTCAAAGGTGCGTCGGCGCCACTCAGGCGTCCACGCCCCAGCGTGCGGCGATGGTGGCGGCCAACTGCGGCGGTTCCCCGGCGTCCTGCCCGGCAGCAACCACCGCACTGGCTGCGGTCGGGTCATAGCAGCCTTCGCCGATCTGACCGGCCACCCAGGCACCGGCGGCGGCCAGGGCGAGCACGGCGTCCACCTGGGCGGCGTCCGCCCCGCTGAGCAGGACCACGCCGCTGTGCGCGGCCGGCAATGCCTCGATCTGGATGCCGGCGGTGTCGGCGATGAACTGCAGGCTGCCCTGCCGCACGGCGATGCCGATGTCGTCGGGCAGGATGTAGGCATGGCCGGCTTCAACGGGCTGGGCGTCCTCGGCCAGCAGCACCGGCAGTGCGGACACCCGTGCCATCTGCTTGACCAGATTGCCGTAGCGGCCGCCGTCCAGGCGCATATGCACCAGGACGGCGGTGTTCAGCGATTCGGGCAGCGCGGCCAGCAGGCGGCGCAGCGCATCCGGCCCGCCGATGCCGGCCAGGACCAGCACCGCGCCCGCGCAGCCACCGGCGGAACCGGCCTCGGGTTCGAGCTCGACCAGTGACAGACGTTCGATGTCGAAGCGCTCCGGTGCCGGCGCCGTGTCGCTGATCGACGGGGGCGCCGCGACAGCACCGTCATCGTCCACCAGCGACCACCGGCGGTGATCGCCGATCGATACGGCAGCGGCCGCGGCGGGTGGTGCCGAGGCCGGAATCGTTGGAATCGCCGGTGCGATCGGCTCGGGCGCCACCGGCTGCAGCGCCGCCAGCGCCTCTTCCAGCGACACCGGCTCGTGCAACTCCGCCGGCGCCTGGTACAGGCCATCGGCCGGCACCTCGGCGGCCGCATCCTCGGCTTCGCGCAGATGGAACGCCAGCGGTGCGTCGGCATGCAGCTGCGCCGGGGTGACCGGCAGACCCGGTTCGGGCTGCAGCTGCTGGTCCTGTTCCGAACCCGGCGGCAGCACGTCCTGATGGCCGTGCAGCTTGGCCACCAGATGCCGTGCCCAGCGCTGCGCTTCCCAGCCGTCGCGGCGTGCAGCCAGCTCGGCTTCGTCGAAGATCAGGGTCAATGACGGCGAACCCAGCACCGGATCCAACCGCTCCAGGGCGTCTTCGATTGCCGGTTCCAGCGCGATCAGGACCGCACCGGGATCGGCATCACGCAGGACCTGCAGGTCGAGCGTGTTGGGGTCGTCCTCCAGCACCACGCGGGCGCCGGCATGGTCGAGCGCTTCGCGCAGGCGGTCGCGTGCCGGGCCGGAACGGGCCAGCAGGGCCACCGTCAACAGGGGATGGGCATCACTCGCGTGCACGGGCGATCCCCAGCAGGTCATACACGTTGCGCATCAGATCCAGTTCCTGGTACGGCTTGCCCAGGTAGCGCTGGACACCGAGTTCAAAGGCGCGTTGACGGTGTTTGTCGCCGCTGCGCGAGGTGATCATCACGATCGGCACACCCTGGTAGCGCGGGTCGGCGCGCATGACGCTGGCCAGCTCGTAACCGTCCATGCGCGGCATTTCGATATCCAGCAGCATCAGGTCGGGCACGCGCTCATCCAGGCGCTCCAGTGCTTCGATACCGTCACGGGCGACCGTGACCTCGAAGTTGTGGCGCTCCAGGATGCGGCCGGTGACCTTGCGCATGGTCAGCGAATCGTCGACCACCATCACCAGGGGTACATCGCGATCACTGACCTTGGCTGCGGCGGTGATCGGCTTGTGCGGGTTGGCCAGGTAGCGGCGCACCAGCGGGGCCACGTCCAGGATCACCACCACGCGGCCATCGCCGGTGATCGTCGCACCGTAGATGCCCGGCACCGAAGCGATCTGCAGGCCGACCGGCTTGACCACGATTTCGCGGTTGCCCAGCACCTGGTCGATCGCCACGGCCACGCGCAGGTCGCCAGCGCGGACCAGCAGCAGCGGCACCTGGGCCTGGCCTTCGGCGCGGGCCTGGGCCTGGCCGATCAGCGTCCCCAGATCATGCAACGCGAATTCTTCGCCACCGTAGTGGTAGCCGCCGTTGGCGGTTTCAAAGCGCTCGCGCGAGATCCGGCCGATACCACTGACCGAGGCCACCGGCACGGCAAAGGTGGTCTCGCCGATCTGCACGAACACCGCCTGGGTGACCGCCAACGTCTGCGGCAGGCGCAGGGTGAAGGTAACGCCCTGGCCGCTGACCGAGTGGATGTCCACCGAACCACCCAGCTGGCGCACTTCGTTGTGGACCACGTCCATGCCCACGCCACGGCCGGCCAGCTGGCTGACCTGGTCGGCGGTGCTGAAGCCGGGCGAGAAGATCATCGCATCCAGTTCGGCATCGCCGAGCACGGCATCGGCGGCGATCAGGCCACGCTGTTCGGCGCGGCGACGGATCGCCTCGCGGTCCAGCCCGGCGCCATCGTCGGCCACTTCCAGCACGATTTCCGAGCCTTCGCGACGCAGGCGGATGGCGATTTCGCCCTCCTCCGGCTTGCCCGCGGCCCGGCGCTGTTCCGGGGTTTCCAGGCCATGCGCCACCGAGTTGCGCAGCATGTGTTCCAACGGCGCGACCATGCGGTCGAGCACGTTGCGATCCAGTTCGCCGTGGGTCCCTTCGAGGGTGACGTGAACCTGCTTGCCGGTGTCCTGGCCGGCCTGGCGCACGACCCGGCGCAGGCGTGGCACGAGACCATCGAACGGCACCATGCGCGCGCGCATCAGGCCGTCCTGCAGCTCCGAACTGACGCGCGACTGCTGTTGCAGCAGCACGTCGTACTGGCGCGACAGATCGTCCAGCACGCCCTGCAGACCGCCCAAGTCAGCCGCGGACTCGTTCAGCGCGCGGCTGAGCTGCTGCAGCGTGGAGAAGCGGTCCAGTTCCAGCGGGTCGAATTTGTGATCGGCCTGGTCCTGCTCACGCTGATAGCGCGCCACGATCTGCGCTTCGGTTTCCAGATCAAGGCGGCGCAGCTGATCGCGCAGACGGGCATTGGTACGGTCCAGTTCGCCCATGGCGCCCCGGAAGGCACCGAGCTGCTGCTCCAGACGCGAACGGTAGATCGCTACTTCACCGGCGTGGTTGACCAGGCGGTCGAGCAGATCGGCGCGCACGCGCACCTGTTCCTGCTGCGGCCGCGGCAGACCATCTTCCTCGCTGACGGTTTCCAGCGGGACCGGTGCCGACAGCGGCGCCGCCACGAGCGCGGCGATGGCGGCCTCGACCTTGGCATCGCCGGACGCAAGCGGCGGCTCGGTGGTCTCGATCTGTTCCGGCTCGACACGGCCCTGGGTACGCTGCTCGAACGCGGCGATCAGGTCGTCGGGCATCGCCACGGTGCGGTGCTGCCCGGTCCGGGTCAGCAGCTGGTGCAGGCGATCAAACCCGCGCTCCAGCAGATGCACGTCGCTGCGGTCGATATCGGTGCGGTTGGCCGCGACGGCTTCCAGCAGCGATTCAATGCCGTGGCCAAGATCGCCGATCGGATTGATCCCGGCCATGCGCGCGCCCCCCTTGAGGGTATGCAGGTCGCGCTGCAGGCCGGCGATCACGTCGCGGTCCTGGGGCGCGGCACGCAGTTCGCTGATCAGGCCATCGCAGTGGTCGAGCAGGTCCTTGCCCTCTTCCACGAAGATATCGACCAGCTCCTGGTCGAGCAGGGTGAAATCGAGCGCATCGCCCGGCGCGAGGTCGGCGCTGTCGGTGGCGTCCACGGGGCGGACATCATCGGCTTCCGGGGCGGTCGTGAAGGTTGCAGCGGGTGCGTCCTCCAGTTCGAAGAAGCGCGCCGGGGTGGCCGCGTCGGCGGAGACATCGGGCGCCGTGGCCTCGATCGCCTCGGCGAACGCATCGGCTTCGCCGGTGTTCTCATCCGTGGCGTCCAGACCGAGCACGCCGGTATCGGAGGCATCCGGCGCATCGACGACGGTCAAACCGTCATCCACCGCCTGCTGGGCGTCCACCACCTCACCAAACGCCGGCGGCGGCGGCAGGACCTCATCCAGCGCGTGCGCGTCTTCCTCGCTGTCCGGATCGGTGTCGCTCCCGCTGTCGTTGGCCGCGTCATCGACGGCGACCGCGTAGTCGCTGCCCTGCTCAACGGCATGGGCATGGGCATCGACATCAGCGGCCGGACCGTCGGCGACGTCCACGGTCGCCGCTTCCACGCCGGACCGGGTGTCGGTCGCGGTGTCTGCGACGCCTTCGGCTTCGGCCCTGGCGTCCGTGTCCGTGTCCGTGTCCGTATCCGTGTTGGAGGCGGAGGCGGTTTCAGCGCCGACGTCGACCGGACGTTCCGGCGTGACCGGCTCGGCGAAATGATCGAAGTAACGTGAGAGATCCTCGGCCGAGGTCAGCTCGACTGCTTCCGGGCCTGCATGCACAGACGCCAGATCCGCGTCGGCCGGGACGTCCGGCGACGCCAGCGCATCTGCTTCGCGCGCGGTGTCCGGCAGCTCGGCATCAAAATAGGCGGACAGGTCGTCCGTGCCCGTCAGTTCCATGGCGATGAGGGCATCGTCGTCGGCCACAGCGACCGCGCGACCGGGCTCGATCACGCTCAGGCCATCGGCATCGATCCCGGCCTGCTGCTCGTCGGTAACCGTAGCGTCGTGCGCATCTGCTGCTTCGACGACGTCGTATGCCTCAACGGCCTCGACTGCTTCAACTGCTTCAACTGCTTCAACTGCTTCAACTGCTTCAACTGCTTCAACTGCTTCAACTGCTTCAACTGCTTCAACCGCTTCAACCGTATCCGCGTCTGCTGCCCTGCCCTCGACTGTATCCACGTCGATGGCAGCCGCTTCCACGGCATCTGCAGCCGTCGCTTCGTTGAATGCTCCCGCATCTGCCGCTTCAGTCGCCTCGGCGTACGGTTCGTCATCCACAAGGTCCAGATCGTCCTCGACCAGTGCCGGCCAGCGCGCTTCCGGCAACGTATCGGCCAGGGCAACCAGGCGGGCCGCCAACGCGTTCTGCACGGGCACCCGCGGCGCCTCGTCCTGCAGTGCCGCCATGGTGGTGGTGATCGCGATGCAGGTCTCGGCCAGCGCGTCCATACCTGCCGCGCTGGGCAGTACATCGGCGGCCAGGGAACGCTTGATGTAGCTTTCCGCCGCACCGGTGACCGCCGTGATCTCCGGCACGTCGGTCATGGCGAAGGCGCCGTTCATGGTGTGCACGGCGCGCAGCAGCCCGTCGGTCACTGGCTGCGGTGCAGCGGTGGCAGCATCCAGCCACGCCTGCAGCGTGGCCTGATGGACCTCGACCTCGGCTTCCAGGATCTCGCGCAGCACACTGTCGATATTGGCCGGTGTGCTCTCGATCATCGGCGCAGCGTCAGTCGTCCCACTGTCCACGGCCATCGCCACGGGCGCTGCAGCCGCACGCTGCAGCGGCACATGGAAGGTCTCCTCACCCGCGGCCACACGATCGGCGATGGCCTGCATGGCCTGCAGATCGGCGGTGACACGGCTGCCATCGCGCAGCGCGGCGTTGAGCTGCGGCAGCACCTCGTAGGCCTGGCCGACCAGGGCGACCACGGCCGGCGAGGCCGGACGGCTGCCGTCGAGCACGCGGTTGAGCATGCCCTCGATCTTCCAGCTGAACTCGCCCAAGGTACGCGCACCGACCAGCCGGCCACTGCCCTTGAGGGTATGGAACACGCGGCGGATCGGGCGCAGGCGGTCCAGGTTGTCCGGCGCGATGCGCCAGGCCGGGAGCAGGTTGCCCAGGTTCACCAGTTCTTCGTCGAACTCTTCGATGAAGACCTCGCGGATGTCCTGGTCGATGTTCTCGCCATCGTCCTCGAAGCCGGCCTCGATGCTGGTGTCGTCGGCGGCCACTGCCACTGCCGGGCTTGCCGGTGCAGACGCGGCCGGCACGGTACCGGTGTCGGCGCCTTCCGGGCGGAACTGCGCGGCGGCGGCGTCCAGTTCGGCCAGGAAGCGGGTGGATGCGTCGTCCAGTTCGATACGGCGGATGACCGCATCCTGCACGGCGGGCGGCGGCAGCGCGGCATCTGCCGCGGCCTGCGGCACCGTGTCGGTGCCATCGATGAACGCCTCGATCGGCTCGGCGACACCGTCGTCCGCCGAGGCCACCGGAATCTCCTGCAGGAACGTCGGCAGGGCCTCCACATCCACCGCGCGCTGCGCGAACGGGCTGGACGCGGCCGTCTGCGCGGCAACGCTATCGGTGTCGGTGTCGGTGTCGCTGTCATCGATCTGAAGCGACACCACGTCGTCGGCGTTGCGCAGGTCCTCATCGAAGGTGAAGTCGATCGGCTCGTCGCTCAGCTCCAGCATCTCGTGCTCGGCGGCCACCGGATCGAACCCGGCGCCCGTGGCCACGAAGGCCGGCATCTCCAGCGACACGTCGGAAACCTCGGGCGCACGCTCCGGCGTCGCCACATCCACCTCATCGTGCGCAGCATCGGCGTGCACGGAGGGCAGCGGCGCGACGTCCCACCCGGCGCCGGCCGGCACGTCGGCAATGACCGGATCGAAATGGGCAAACGTAGGCAGTTCGTCCACATCGTCATGGCTGGCCAGCGTCCACTGCGGCGCATCGGCGGCGACCGGGGCGGTGGAGGCGTCGAACACCAGCGCCACGGGTGCCATGGGCAGGGGGGCGGTGATCGTCGGCGGCGGATCGAAGGTGAAGTCCGGCAGCGGCGGCGGCAGGTTGGCCGGGCGCGGGATGTCAGCGGTGACGCCGAGCTGGATCGGCTCGGGTGCAGGCGTGTCCCACGGGGTGAGCTCGATGGGTTCGGCCGCGACCGGCAACGACTCCGGTCCGGTATCGGGGGTCGGCTGGTTGGCAGCCGGCAGCGGCCAGTAACGCAGGGTTTCCAGGCTGCTGCGGGTGATGTCCAGAATGTCATCGCGGCCCGGACGACGTTCGCGCAGGGCCTCGAGGTAATACTCCAGGCTGGCCATGGCGTCGGCCAGGGTGTCCAGCTGGCGCCCGCTGGGCACGCGCTGCTTGCCGAGCAGTTCAACGGCGATGTACTGGCGCACGCCCTGCAGGTAATCGGCCGGAACCGACAGATCCAGCATGCGCAGGGCACCGGCGACCTCGCCGAGCAGGCGCGGTACTTCCTGCAGCTGCTGGTGGTTCCAGTTGGTTTCGATGAAGGCGACGAAATGCTCGCGCGCCGCAGCGAAGTTGGCGATGGCTTCATGCGCCAGCACCTCCACCGTGCGCCGGTTCTCCACCGCGCTCGGATCGTCCTCGCCGCTGCCGCCGGCGCCCAGATGGGCGACCTGGTCATCCAGCGAGGCATCCACGTAAAGCAGCGCGCCGGCGATATCCAGCAGCAGCGTTTCATCGATCTGCTGCACGCCCTCGACCACTTCGCGCAGCGCATCGCGCTGCTGTACGACCACGCCGCGGGCCACGCCCAGGCCCATCATGCCCAGCGTATCGGCCACCGCGCCCAGCTCGTTGACCTGGGTCTGCAGCTGCACTGGCTCGCCACCGGTACGCAGGTGCAGGTCCAGCGCATCCTTGATGCGCAGCAGTTCTTCCTTGACCGCGTTGCCGACCGTATCGAGCAGTTCGCGGTTGCGCCCGCTCAGGCTGCCGCGCGCGTGATCCAGCTCGGCTTCGGTGGCGCTCGCGCTGTCCGGCGCGAAGGCGAACAGCACGCTCTCGTTGATGCCCGGGGCGGCGCGGGCCGACCGGATGTCATTGAGCAGCGGCAGCAGCACGATCGGAATATCGCGGTGACCGTTCTGCAGGCGCTCCAGGTAATCGGGCAACAGTACGCTGCCACGCATCAACGTGGCGCAGGCTTCATCACGGTCGGGCACCTCACCGGCACCGATCGCATTGGCCAACTGCTCCAGCTCCTCGGCCACCATCGCCGGGGCATACAGCTCGACCATCCGCAGGGTGCCCTGCACCTGGTGCAGGTAGCCGGCGCAGAAGCGCATCCGGCTGCCATCGGCAGGGTCTTCCACGTAGTACTCGACCTCGTTGCGCACCTGGCGCAGGGTCTCGTCCAGCTCCGGCTTGACCCAGCCCAGCGCAGCGTGGCTCATGGCATCGCGCAGCGTGCTCATGCCAGGTCTCCCGGCAGCTCGGCGCACATGGCGTGCGGTGATTTCTCGCGATGCATCATCTGCTTGTTCCTTCCCTCTCCGCCCTGCCCGCGGCTCACGCCGGCAGCTTGAAGTCGGCGACCGAGCGGCGCAGGTCGGCCGCCAGCTGTGCCAGGTGGCCGATCGACTCGGCGGTCTGTCCCGCGCCCTGCGAGGTCTGGCCGGTAATCTGACGGATCACGCCCATGGTGCGGGTGATGTCCGATGCCGCGGCCGACTGCTGCTGGGCAGCGATCGAGATGTTCTTGATGAGGTTGTTCAACGCGTTGGAGACGCGCTCGATTTCGGTCAGCGCGGTACCGGCGTCTTCGGCCAGGCGTGCACCGGAGACCACTTCGGCGGTGGTCTGCTCCATCGAGCTGACCGCCTCGTTGGTATCGGCCTGAATGGCCTGCACCAGGTTTTCGATCCGTCGGGTCGCACCGGAGGTGCGCTCTGCCAGCCGCTGCACTTCGTCGGCCACCACCGCGAAACCGCGACCGGCCTCACCGGCCGAAGCCGCCTGCACCGCGGCGTTCAACGCCAGGATGTTGGTCTGCTCGGAAATGTCGTTGATCAGTTCCACGATCGAGCCGATTTCCTGCGAGGACTCGCCCAGGCGCTTGATGCGCTTGGAGGTTTCCTGGATCTGGTCGCGGATCTGGTCCATGCCCTGGATCGTTTCACGCACCACGCCGGCACCTTCGGCGGCGATGATCACCGAGCGCTGCGCCACGTCGGCCGACTCGGCCGAGTTGCGCGACACCTGCTCGATGCTCGAGGCGATTTCGCCGATGCGGTCGGAGGCCGAGGTGATCTGGTTGGCCTGGTGGCCGGCCGCTTCGGCCAGCTGCATCGCGGTAGCCTGGGTTTCCTGGGTCGACACGGCGACCTTGGCCGAGGTGTCGTTGATCGTGGTCACCAGGTGGCGCAGCTCATCCACGGCGTAGTTGATGGCGTCGGCGATGGCGCCGGTCATGTCCTCGGTCACCGAGGCCTTCACCGTCAGGTCGCCTTCACCCAGCGAGCTGATTTCGTCCAGCAGCCGCATGATGGCCTGCTGGTTGCGGCTGTTGTATTCCACCTGGGTCTGGTACCGCAGTTCCTGTTCGCGCGAGCGGCTGCGCACCGTGCTGCCGACGAAGCCGATGATGGCGATCAGCGACAACGCACCCGACGCCACGCCCAGCCAGAAGTTGGGGAACAGGCGGGTATCGCGCAGCGAGCCGAACGAAGAGAAGGCTTCGAACAGCTTCTTGCTGTCGCGCAGCATGTCTGCCGAACCGCCGGTGAGGGCTGCGGCCGAGGACTGCGCGGCGAACAGCTGGCGCGAGCTGGCCAGGATGGCGTCGGCATCCTGCTTCATGGTGTCCCACTGCTTCTGCGACTGCTCCAGCGCGGCCAGCGCCGGACCGTTGCGGACCGCGGCAATGCCCAGTTCCTCGTTGCCGTTGCGCAGCGCATCGAGCACCTGGGTGAAGACCACCGAGTCGCGCGCGAGCGCGTCGCCCGCGGCAGCCGCATTGGCACCACCGGCGCGCATTTCTGTCACACGGCGGGCCATCGAGCCGACCACCACGACCTGCTGCAGGGCGTTGTAGACCTGCGAGGACGGCGCGCCACTGGCCGACATCGCGCGGACCACTTCGTTCAGCTGTGCCTGCAGGGCGGGCACGCCGTTGACGAAGTTGTTCGCGTTGCCGGCCAGGGCCAGCACGGCCGGTTCGCTGGCGACCAGCTGGCCGGCGCTCTTGCCGAGCGGCTCCCAGGTCTGGATCAGCGTGTTCAGCGGCCCGGCGACATTGGTCTCGGTGCCGTAGCGGCCCTGCAGCCCACTGACGGTACTTTCGATGTCGCTCTTGGTCAGCTTGAACGCGGTGAACGCCTGCGCGTTGCCCGAGACCGCCTCACGGCCCTGGTTGGCCAGCTGCTGCGAGAGCACCTGCAGGTTCGCCGCATCGGTGCTCGCACTGGCCAGGCGACTGCCCTGCCAGGTCGCCACGCCGGTGTTGACGCCGAACACGATCATCGACACGGCCAGCAGGCCGAGCCAGAAATTGGTGCCCACCGAGCCGAGCTTGCCGGCCTTGGCGGATTCCGAAGCAGTACTCATCGTTCAACCTCGATCTTCAATGCGGAGAGACAGGCGCCTGCGGTCAGGCCGCGGCCTGCCTGAATTCGGGGGTACGCGACAGCAGCGACAGCGAGAACACGCCCCAGTCATGGCCATCGCCGTGGAACGCACGGTCGATGAAGTGCGCATAGCGGCCGGTGGCCAGATCGCCGGCGACGATGTCCTGGTCCAGCTCGAAGCTGCGCTGGCCGAACAGTTCATCGATGGTCAATGCCACGTCGCCGCCGGCCTGGCGCATGATCAGCACGCGCTGACCCTCCTGCTGCACGGTGCGCTCGCCTTCCAGGAAGAACTTCAGGTCCACCACCGGGAACAGGTTGCCGCGCAGGTTGCCCACGCCCAGCAGCCACGGCTGTGCGCCGGGCACCGGGGTGATCGGCGGCATCGGGACGATTTCCACCACTTCGCGGAAATCCGAGACCAGCCGGCGCTTGCCCACGCGATAGCCGACGCCTCGCCACAGGTCCTGCGAGAACTGCCGCTCGGGCAGCTGCACCGCATGGGCCAGGCTGCGTCGCTCGTAGGCCTGGAGGATGTCGAAAGGAGAACGCATCAGACCACCAACTGGTTGATCCGCGCGATCAGTTCCTCCTCGCGCGGCGGCTTGACGATGTAGTCGGCCGCCCCCTGGCGCAGCCCCCATGCCTTGTCGGTTTCCATCGCCTTGGTGCTCACGATGACCACCGGAATGTGCTTGATGGCCGCGTCGCGCGCCATCGCACGGGTCGCCTGGAAGCCACTCATGCCCGGCAGGACCACGTCCATCAGCACCAGCTGCGGCGACTGCTCGCGCACGAGCTTGAGCCCGTCCTCGGCGTTGTCCGCTTCCAGGACTTCATGACCGGCCTTGGTCAACCACTGCGTGAACACCGCACGGTCGGTCGGTGAATCCTCGATCAGTACGATTCGAGCCATTGTGCCTTTCCCCCCTGGTCAGGCGTTGACGTATGTGCGGATGGCACCCAGCAGTTCTTCACGCGTGAATGGCTTGGTCAGGTACTGCTCCGAGCCGACGATGCGGCCGCGCGCCTTGTCGAACAGGCCGTCCTTGGAGGACAGCATGATCACCGGCGTGGACTTGAACAGCTGGTTGCCCTTGATCAGCGCACAGGTCTGATACCCGTCCAGCCGCGGCATCATGATGTCCACGAAGATGATCTGCGGCTGTTGATCGGCGATCTTGGCCAATGCCTCGAACCCATCGGTCGCGGTCACCACTTCGCAGCCTTCCCGCTTCAGCAGGGTTTCCGCGGTTCTGCGGATGGTCTTCGAATCATCGATGACCATCACGCGCAGCCCTGCGAGTTCCCCACCCGCAGCCATGTATTCAGTCATTACCTTTCCCCAAGCGCGCGACGCTTGCCTGATCCCCGGCGTCGCTGCGAAAGCGTATCTATATCCCAATACCGGCGCGCGCTTCAAGCACACCCACCGCGGCCCCGGTGCCAGCGGCCCGGCGAGCGCCCGGCCCGGGCCGTTTGCGCAAACCCGGGGCGGCGCCCGCCCGGCCGGACACTGCGTTCCGCGCCCCCGGGCAGGCATTGAGGACCCATTGTCGCTACCATCATCGGCCTGCCCGCCAGGTTGCGACCATGCCGTTGAATGTCATCGTGGTGATGGACCCCATCGCCCATATCAAGATTGCCAAGGACACCACCTTCGCGATGCTGCTGGAAGCCCAGCGCCGCGGCCATGCCCTGCACTACGTCAGCCCCGGCGGGCTGGCCCTGCGCGACGGCCAGGCCATCGCCCGCACCGCCCCGCTGCAGGTGCGCGAGGACAAGAACGACTGGTTCACCCTGGGCGAGTTCAGCCAGACCGTGTTCGGCCCCGGCCAGGTGGTGCTGATGCGCAAGGACCCGCCGGTGGATGCCGAATTCATCTACGACACCCACGTACTCAGCGTCGCCCAGCAGGCCGGTGCGATGGTGGTCAACGACCCCCAGGGCCTGCGCGACTACAACGAGAAGCTGGCCGCCCTGCTGTTCCCGCAGTGCTGCCCGCCGACCCTGGTCAGTCGCCGCAATGCGGACCTGAAGGCCTTCGTGCTCGAACATGGCCAGGCGGTGCTCAAGCCGCTGGACGGCATGGGCGGGCGCTCGATCTTCCGCAGCGGCACCGGTGATCCCAACCTCAACGTGATCCTGGAAACCCTGACCGATGGCGAGCGCACGCTGGCCCTGGCGCAGAAGTTCATCCCGGACATCACCGCTGGCGACAAGCGCATCCTGCTGGTCGATGGCGAGCCGGTGGACTACTGCCTGGCGCGGATTCCGCAGGGCGATGAGTTCCGCGGCAACCTGGCCGCCGGTGGCCGTGGCGAAGGCCGCCCGCTGAGCGAACGCGACCGCTGGATCGCCGCCCAGGTCGGACCGGAGATGAAGCGGCGCGGCATGCGCTTCGTCGGCCTGGATGTGATCGGCGATTACCTCACCGAAGTGAACGTCACCAGCCCGACCTGCGTGCGCGAGCTCGACGCCCAGTTCGGACTGAACATCGCCGGCACTCTGTTCGATGCGATCGAGGCCAGCCTGCCGCGATGAGCGCCAGCGTCGTCCCGGCCCCGACGTGGCAGGCGCGCGAATCCCAGCGGCTGGGCGCGACCCTGACGCTGTCCGTGCTCGTGCACGCGTTGCTGCTGCTGGGGGTCGGCTTCGCGGTCAGTGACAGCGCGCCGCTGGTGCCCACGCTGGATGTGATCTTCAGCCAGACCCAGACCCCACTGACACCCAAGCAGGCCGATTTCCTGGCCCAGGCCAATCAGCAGGGCGGTGGCGACCACGACAAGGCCCAGCGCCCGCGCGACAACCAGGCCGGAATCGTGCCCCAGGCGCAGGCCGGGCTGTCACCGGTCCCGCAGCAGCGCCAGGAGGCGGCCAGCGTGCCGCCCCCGCAGACCCGCGTGGTCAACAGCCGCAATGGCGCCGACACCATCGCCGAGGCGCAGCCACAGCCGCTGCCCGAGCACCCCCGCCCGGATGCACCGATGACGGCCCGCGAGCAGCGCGATGTGGAGATGGCGCGGTTGGCCGCCGAAGTGCACCTGCGCTCGGCCCAGTACGCCAAACGCCCGAACCGCAAGTTCGTCTCGGCCAGTACCCGCGAATACGCCTATGCCAATTATCTGCGCGCGTGGGTCGATCGCGCCGAGCGCGTCGGCAACCTGAACTACCCCGATGAGGCGCGCGCCCGCCGGCTCGGTGGCCAGGTGGTGATCACCGTCGGTGTGCGCCGCGATGGCACCGTCGAAAGTGCCCGCATCCTGCAGTCCAGCGGCACGCCGTTGCTGGATGAAACCGCGCTGCGCGTGATCACGCTTGCCCAGCCGTTCCCGCCGCTGCCCAAGACCGAGGATGCGATCGACATCCTGCAGGTGACCCGCACCTGGGTGTTCCTGCCCGGCGGCGAGCTGCGCGACGACCGCTGAGGGGGCGATAGCCGACCAACGGTCGGCTCTACCGGGCGGCCTTGGCCGCCCGCGCCGCCTGCTGTTCCACCAGGGTCAGCGCCACGTTGTTGCGCAGATAGGCCGGCTCCACCAGCTCCGGTGCCATGCCCTCGCCGCGCTCGAACGCCGGTACCGCCAGCGCCAGCACATCCGCCGCGCGCGGCAATGCCAGCGCATCCACGCCGGTCAGTTGATCGGCCAACCGCGTCGCCAGCACGCCGTCGGCCGCGCCGAAGCCAGTCCCCACGCCGAACCAGCGCGTGCCCTCAGGCAACACCACCTGCCCCGGCGCGCACACGCTCTCCTCGCCCTGCAGCTGCCACTGCCCGTCCACGCGGATGTGGCGTGCGGCATAGACCTCGCCCATGCGTGCGTCGATGCTGGCCAGTACATGATCGGCTTCGGCCGGCGCGCGCAGCGCCAGCGCCTGCAGGGTGGAGACCGCGATCAACGGGCGGTCCAGCGCCAGGGCGATCCCCTGGGCGATGGCGATCGCCAGCCGCACGCCGGTGAACGCGCCCGGCCCCCGCCCCAATGCGATCGCATCCAGCTGCGAACGGGCCACCCCCGCCTCGGCCAGCAGCGCCTCGGCCCAGGGCAGGCTGAGTTCAGCGTGGCGGCGTGGGGCGATCTCGAAGCGCTCAGTGACCTGCCCATCCACGTACAGGGCAACGGAACAGGCTTCGGTGGCGGTTTCAAAGGCGAGCAGCTTCATGGCGGTCAGAACAGGGAAGTGGGGAAGTCATCGGTGGGCGGCAGACGTTGCACGGGCTGCGGTGAAGCAGGCGCGGCGACGGGTGCGGGGTCAGCGAGGGACCATTGTGGCGCAAAGAAGGCCTGTACATCGGTCAGCGAACGGGTACGTCGGAACGGCGGCAGTGAATCCAGGAAAATCCGGCCATAGCTGCGGCTGAGCAGGCGCGGATCGCACAGCACCAGTACACCGCGATCGGTCTCGCTGCGGATCAGGCGGCCCACGCCCTGTTTGAGCGCGATCACGGCCTGCGGCAGCTGCTCATCGCGGAACGGGTTGCCGCCGTCGCGGCGGATCGCATCCAGCCGCGCTTCGAACACCGGGTCATCCGGGGCGGCGAACGGCAGCTTGTCGATCACCACCACGCTCAGTGCATCGCCGACCACGTCCACGCCCTCGCGGAAACTGGCCGAGCCCAGCAGGACGCCGTTGCCCGATTCACGGAAGCGCTGCAGCAGGGTCGCGCGCGGCGCCTCGCCCTGCACGAACAGCGGCCACGGTGCATCGCGCAGGGCCTCGGCCGCTTCGCGCAGTGCGCGGTGCGAAGCGAACAACAGGAACGCACGGCCGTGCGAGGCCTCCAGCACCGGCGTCAGCGCGCGGATCAACGCGGTGCCGAAGCCGCGCGCGGCCGGATCGGGCAGATCGGTCGGCAGATAGCACAGCGCCTGCTGGGCCCAGTCGAAGGGGCTGGGCTGCAGCAGGCTGACCGGATCATCCAGGCCCAGCCGCTGGGAAATATGCTCGAAACCCCCGTCCACGGTCAGCGTCGCCGACGTAAACACCCAGGCCGCCATCGAGCGCTGCCGATGCTCGCGCAGCGGACCGGACACATCCATCGGCGTGCGCTGGCAGCGGAAACCGCGCGGCGTCAGTTCATACCAGAGCACCTCCGCTGGCGGCGGCGCCTCATCCGGGTCGGTATCGAAATCCAGCATCTGCGCATCGTCGCCCAGCCAGCGCGACAACCGCGAGACCGCTTCCATGGCGCGCGCATGGCAGGCGTCCAGGCCGGGCGACGCCTCGCGCACCCCGGCCAGCGCATCACGCAGCTGCACCAGCGTACTCATCGCCGCATCGAAGCCATCGCGCACCTGCGGCACGGTCAGCGCGCGCCACTGGGTGCCGCGCGGCGGCAGGCCATCCATCGCCGCGCGCAGATCGCGCAGGGTCTGCTCCAGCGCGGCCGCGGGCTCCTGCAGGGCCGCCTGTGCACCTGCCACGCTGCGGCTTTCGGCCAGGCAGTCGCGTGCGAGCTCCTGCCACGGGCGCATGCCGAAGCCTTCGCCGAAGAAGTTGGCCGCCAGTTCCGGCAACTGGTGCGCCTCGTCGATCACGAACGCCTGCGCGCCCGGCAGGATCTCGCCGAAGCCTTCCTGCTTGAGCGCCAGATCGGCCAGCAGCAGGTGGTGGTTGACCACCACCACGTCGGCCGCCTGCGCCCGCTGCCGTGCCTGCACGACGAAGCAGTCATCCCAGAAGGGGCATTCGGTGCCCAGGCAGTTATCGATGGTGGAGGTCACCATCGGGTACAGCGGCGAATCCTCCGGCAAGGCCTCCAGCTCGGCCATGTCGCCGTACTTCGTGCGTCCGGCCCAGGCCAGGATGCGCTGGAACTGCGCGACCTGCTCAGGGGAACTGAAACGGGGTTCGCCCCGGGCCTGCTGCAGCCGATAGCGGCACAGATAATTGGCGCGCCCCTTCAGCAGCGCACTGCTGTGGCCCACACCGAGCGCGGCCCGCACGCGCGGCAGATCGCGGTGATACAGCTGATCCTGCAGCGCGCGGGTACCGGTGGAGATGATGGTCTTCAGCCCGGACAGCAGCGCGGGCACCAGGTACGCATAGGTCTTGCCGGTGCCGGTGCCGGCCTCGGCCAGCAGCACGTCGCGCTGGTCGAACGCTTCGGCGATCGCCGCGGTCAGGCGCAGCTGGGCCGGGCGCGGAACGAAGGCATCGAGCTGGCTGGCGAGCGCACCGCCCTCACTGAGGGCATCGCGGCTGGCGTGGGCAAGTTGGGACATGACGCCATGATAAAGGGTGCCGACCGATGCCCGGCGCTACGCCGTCACGCATCCGACTGCATCGCCCACATCAGTAACGCATGATCCCCGGCACCGTGCAGCCGTCCAGCTGTGCATGCGCCGAGGCCGCGTTTTCTTTTTCACCGCGGGCCAGACGCGCCTGCTCGATCGTCGCCCAATGGCGACGGCACAGCGGGCCGGTCTTGGAACCGAGTTCAACCGACTTGCGGGCGAAGGTTTCCGCTGCTGCCCAGTCGCCCTGCAACAGGGCGATCTCGGCCCGGTCCTGCAGCACCGACGGGTCCGAGGCCATGATCGCCAGCGCCTGATCCAGCGCCGCCGCAGCGCCGGTCAGGTCGTTGGCCTGGCGACGGGCATGCGCGGCCTGGCGCAGGTCTTCCACCTCGCTGTCGCGCAGCGGCTGCACGGCCAGCTCTTTGTCGTCATTGCCCGCAGCGGCATCCACGGCGGCCAGGCGCTGGGCCGGCGTGGTGGTGTCGACCGGCGCCTTCACCACCGGCGGCGGAGTGACGCAGGCCGCCAGCGCGAGGCACAGCGTGGCAAGCGACGCGGAACGGATCAGGAAACGGGTGGTCATGCAGGCAGGCCTCGATCAGGGTTGACGCGCGGGGGTGGCGGCCGGTGCATTCTGCGCCGGTTCGGGGGCGGGCTCCGGCTTTTTCTCCAGGCCGAACCAGCTGCGCCAGCCACCGCCTTCACTCTGTTCGCCGCCCTCGCCTTCCGGCAAGGCGCTCGGCGCGGTGCACGGTACATAGGCCGGGGTGTAGCCGACCACGAACGGGAAGCGACGCGCGCCCGGGCAGGCTTCATCGGTGGTGGCCGTGCCGCTGGCCTCCACGTACTGCCAGTCCAGGCCCTTGTTGCTGACCTTCAGCGGCGAACTGGGCAGGCGCTGGAAAATGCCCGACCAGACCCGCATCGACCCGGTCGCGCCATACAGCCCGGCCTGTTCGTTCTGGTCATTGCCCATCCAGATCACGGCCAGATGGTCACCGGTGTAGCCGGCGTACCAGCTGTCGCGGCCGTCGTTGGTGGTGCCGGTCTTGCCCGCCGGCTGCAGGCGGCCCAGGCCATCGGCGTTGAGGCGCTGCGCGGTACCGCTGGCCACGACCTGCTGCAGACCGATGCTGATCAGGTTGGCGGCAATCGAGTCACCTTCCTGCGCCGGCGCCGGGGTCTTGTCGTAGCGCTTCATCAACTTGCCCTGCGGATCGAGCACGCCACGCACCGCGTGCAGCGGCTGGATCTCGCCCCCGGAGGCCAGGAACTGATACAGCTGGGCCATCGCATACGGGCTTTGATCCGTGGAGCCCAGGATCACCGCCGGATTGGGCTCGGCCTTGATGCCGGCCAGGACGTGGATCAACTGCGTGACCCGCTCCGGGCCGACCTGCATGCCTACCCGGACCGTGGCCTGGTTGTAGGAATGGGCCAGCGCATCGATCAGGCGGACCGTGCCGTGGCTGCGGTTGTCCGCGTTGCCGGGCGACCACTGCTTGCCTCGGCTGAGCTGCACCGTCACCGGCGAATCATCGACCCAGCTGGACAGCGAGTAGCGGTCCGGCTGCGCCAGCGCCAGCAGATACACGAACGGCTTGAGCAGCGAGCCGACCGGGCGCTGCGCCTCGATGGCCCGGTTGAAGCCCGGTTCGGACACGTCACGGCTGCCGACCACGGCCAGCACATCACCGTTGTGCACGTCGGTCAGCACCAGGCCAGCCTGCAACGCGGGACGGCGCTTGCTTTCCAGTGATTTGATCGTCTTGGTGACCGCACCTTCGGCATAGGCCTGCGCCGAGGGCGCCATGCCGGTCATCACGCTCAGGCCGGCGCCCTGCAGCACCGACTCGGGGTAATCGTGGCCGAGCTGGCGACGGACCAGATCGACATAGGCCGGGAAACGGTTGGCCGCGATCAGGCCCGGGGTCTTGGGTACGCCCAGCGGCGCATCGACCGCACGCTTGTACTCGGCATCGTCGATCAGGTTGGCGTCGCGCAGCTTGCCCAGCACGAAGTTGCGGCGATCCAGCGCGCGCTCGGGATTGCGGCGCGGATCGTAATAGGACGGGCCCTTGACCAGGCCGATCAGCAGCGCGACGTGCTCGGTGTTGAGCGAGGCCAGATCACGCCCGAACCAGAACTCCGCGCCCGAGGACATGCCGTGGATCGCCTGGCTGCCGCGCTGGCCCAGATAGACCTGGTTGAGGTAGGCCTCCAGGATGGTGCGCTTGTCGTAGCGCGCTTCCATGATCAGCGCGTACAGCACCTCATTGAACTTGCGGGTGACGGTCTGCTCTTTGCCGATCCCGAGCAGGCCGCTTCGGGCCAGCTGCTGGGTCAGTGTCGAGGCGCCCTGGCGGCTCTGGCCACCAGAACGCACGGTCACCCAGATCGCACGGGCGATGCCGCTCAGGTCGATGCCGTGGTGCCGGTTGAAGTCCTTGTCCTCCACCGCCTGCAGGCCGGTGACCAGCAGCTCGGGGGTCTCTTCGATCCGTACCAGCCGGCGCTCTTCCTGCTTCTGGCCATACAGCGTGGCGATACGGGCCGGATCCAGACGCGCGGCCTTCAGCGCCTTGCGGGTGTCGGGGTCACGCAGCGAAGCGATCGACCCACCGGACAGGCTCAGCTCGACGCGGCGCGGGGCGACCCGGCCATCGACGTCGTTGTAGCCACGGCTGGAGATGACGAAACGCCCCCCCTCCTGCGTGTACGTGGCCGGTGATTTGCCGATCCCGTCATCGCGGTAGGCCGAGGCCGCCAGCTCGGTCTTGAGCGTGGCCGCATCCATCGCCACGCCGGGCGCCAGTGGCAACGGCCGCGCATAGACGCGCGTGGGAATCTGCCAGCGCAGCTCACCGAAGCGCTGGGTGACCTGTTGGTTCAGGTACACCGTATAGGGGATCAGGAAGCCCAGCCCCAGCGCGACAGCCGCCATGCTCCAGGTGATCAACCGGCGCCGCCACAGCGGGGCGCGGCTTTCGGTGTCGTCGAACTCGTCGATGTCGTCGGAATCGTAGCGTCGGGGCACGGGGATGCGAGAATATGGATTCCGGCGAGTCTAACGCAGCCACTGCGAGCGGCGCGTTCTCCCGGGTTCCCCCGCTTAAGCTGGAGTTGCAACGGGATGTCGATGTCCTTGGCCGATGCTCGCTATTTCCTGAACCGCATGCTTGGCCTGTTCCGTCGCAGTCTGGCCAGTCTGCGCACCCGGGGCTGGCGCGCTACCTGGCATCGCATCCGGGTCCACACCCAGGCCGTGCCGGCGCCCCGCGGGGCGCCCCTGTACCTGCCGGAGGCCACAGCATTCGCGCCGTTCACCGTCCCCGCCAGCGAGCGCCCGGTGGTCAGCATCATCATTCCGGTCTACAACCACGCTGCGCACACCTTGGCCTGCCTGCGGGCACTGGCCGCGCATCCGCCGCAGGTCGCCTGCGAGATCCTGGTGGTGGACGACGGCAGCAGCGACGAGACGATCACCTGGATGCCGCAGATCCGCGGCCTGCGCCATGAAGTGCGCGCGAGCAACGGCGGCTTCATCGAGGCCTGCAACGATGGCGTCGCGCGTTCGCGTGGCCAGTACGTGGTGCTGCTCAACAATGACACGGTGCCGCAGCCGGGCTGGCTGGATGCCCTGCTCGCCACCTTCGCCCGGGTGCCACGCGCCGGCCTGGTCGGTTCACAGCTGCTCTACCCCGACGGCCGCCTGCAGGAGTCGGGCGGGGTGATCTTCCAGGATGGCAGCGGCTGGAGCTACGGCCGTTTCGAATCGCCCGAAGATCCGCGCTACAGCGCGCTGCGCGATGCCGACTACTGCTCCGGCGCCGCGCTGATGATCCCGCGCGCCCTGTGGGAAGAGATCGGGGGTTTCGACCTGCGCTACAAGCCGGCGTATTACGAAGACACCGACCTGGCCTTCGCCGTGCGCGCCAGCGGCCACCGCGTACTGGTGCAACCGGCCAGCCGCGTGGTGCATGACGAGGGCACCAGCAACGGCACCGATACCGGCAGCGGGATCAAGGCCTACCAGGTCCGCAACCGCGGCGTCTTCGCGGCGAAGTGGGCTGGCGCACTGCCGGCGCAGCCCGCCGTCGGCAGCGTTCCCTCGCCAGCCCTGCTGCACCGTGCCCAGCGCCAGGTCCTGATCCTGGATGAAGAAGTGCCGCAGCCGGACCGCGACTCGGCCTCGCTACGCCAGTACAACCTGATCCGCATGCTGCTCGAAGCCGGGGTCCACGTGGTGTTCGTGCCGACCCGGCGCGAGCACGGCGGCACCGCCACCGAGGCGCTGCAGGCGCTTGGCGTGGAGGTCTGGTACGCCCCCTACCTGGACGGTGTGGCGCCGTGGCTGCGCGCCAACGGCGCCCGCTTCGATGTGGTGATGATGGTCCGCTACCACGTCGCCCACGAGTGCCTGCCGCTGCTGCGCAGCTGTGCGCCCCAGGCCCGCACCGTCTTCGATACCGTCGACCTGCACTACCTGCGCGAACGCCGGGGTGCGGAGATCGCCGGGGATGCCGGGCTGCTGCGCAATGCCGAGCGCACCCGCGCACGCGAGCTGGCGGTGATGGAAGAGGTTGATGTGACCGTGCTGGTCAGCGCTGCCGAGCGCGAGCAGCTGCGCGTCGATGCCCCGGGCGCGACCGTGGAACTGATCTCCAATCTGCACGAGGTTGCTGGCGCCGGCCCTGACTGGGCCGAGCGGCGCGATCTGGTGTTCGTCGGCGGCTTCCGTCATCCGCCGAACCTGGATGCCATGCAGTGGTTCATCGGTGACGTCTTCGCGCGCATCCGTGCACAGCTCCCCGACATCCGTTTCCACTGCATCGGCGCGGCCGTGCCCGACACCCTGCGCGCGCTGGCCGTGACCCAGCCGGGCGTGGAGATCCACGGGTTCGTGCCGGACGTGGTGCCCTACATGGATGGCATCCGCATCGCCGTCGCGCCGCTGCGCTTCGGTGCCGGCGTGAAGGGCAAGGTGAATCTCAGCATGGCGCATGGGCAGCCGGTGGTCGCCACGACCTGTGGCGTGGAAGGCATGCATCTGCGCGATGGCGAAGATGTGCTGGTGGCCGATGATGCCGAGGCATTCGCGCAGGCCGTGGTGCGGCTGTACCAGGACGAGGCCCTGTGGCGCCGGCTCTCGACTGCCGGGCTGCAGAACATCGTGGATCATTTCTCGCTGGATGCGGCCCGCGCCACCGTGCAGCGGGTGTTCCTGGATTAAGTGCCCGAGCCACCGCCGGCGCTGCGCAGGCGCTCGGCGAAGGCCGGTAATTCCGGCAGGTCCGGTTGCCAGCGCCGCGCCTGCTCGAGCGCCTGCTGCGCGTAAGCGATGTCGCCCGAGCCCAGGCGCTCGCTGCCGATGGCCAGCCAGCGCTGCGCCAGCCGCCGTCGCGCGGCGGCCTGGGCGGCATCATTGGTCGACAACGTCTGCCAGGCGTCCAGACACGCCCCCGCCGCCAACACGCGGTTCTCGCGCAGGCGATCTTCGAAGCACTGCCGGCTTGCGGGCAGCAGGCGCTGCGCGGCGGCTCGCACCCGCGGGTCCTGCGGCGCGACGCCCTGGGCCTCGCGCAGGGCGTCGTAAGCACTGCGTCCGGGCGGGTCCAGGAAGTTGCCACGGCCCTCTGCCTCCTCCAGGCGCGTGAGCAGACGGCGCAGTGTGCGTTCGCGCTGCGCCCTCGGCACCGCCGGGGTCTTCAATGCCGCCTGGGAGCGTTGCGCCTGCTCGATCACATGGCGGGCCGCCTCCAGCGAACGCGTGGACGCGCCCAGCGATTGGGCCACCTGAAGCGCCCGGGCTGCGTCGTCGAAGCGGAAGTTGCCGGCCAGCCGCGTCGCACGCGTGAGCTGCGCATCGGCGACCTGCAGCTGGCCACGGCGCGCGGCAGGATCGTCGGGCAGCGCTGAAAGCACCGCTGCGAATGCATCGGCCGCAACCTCCAGCTTCTGCCGGCGCAGCGCGATCTCGCCCTCGCGCTGGCGTCGCTCCAGCGCGTTGTTCAGCGCCTCCTGGGTGGCCGGCAGATCGACATGCCCGGCATCGAAACCACGCGCGCTGCGCACCAGCGCCGCCGCCCTGGCTACGTCGCCGCGTCCGGCCGCCGTGCGCGCCTGCTGGAGGAGATCGGACAGCGCATCCTCGCGCCCCTCCAGTGCGCGCACCTGGTTGGGGGACAGCGCCAGCACCTGCTGGAACAGCGGCAGCGCGCTATCGGGGCTGCCCTCGAGCCGCTGCGCCTGCAGGGCCGCTTCGGCGCGCCCAAGCAACGCCCCGATGCCCGCGCGTGCCTGGTCGTGTGCGTGCAGCTGCTGCGCCACCGCATCGGCATCGCGCTGCGGCACCTGCAGTTCGCGGGCCAGCGCAAGCGCGGCGGTCGCCGCTGGTGCATCGCCCCGGTCCAGCGCATCCCGCGCCTGCTGCAGGGCAGCCTGGCCGGTGCGTGCCAGACCGCTGCGCGCCTGCAAGCGGTCGGTGTCCAGCGCCAGCGCGGCCTGGAAGGATTCACGTGCGCCACTGCCATCTGCCGCACTCAACCGGCCCGCGGCCAGCGCGCGATCGCCCTGGTCGAGCAGCTGCTCGATCTGCGGCTCGTTCCAGAACCAGTTGGCCAGCGGCCGGCGCAACAGGGCCAGGCTGACGAACAGCAGCACGGCCACCAGCAGCGCCCAGCGCCAGATGCGCCGGGCATGGCGCGCCTGCAACCACCACCAGCGGCCTTCGCGGCGCACCCGTCGCAGTGCTTCGTGGGCGGCGTCATGCCTGTCATCGTCCCGGCTCATGGCGCGAGCCTAGCGTGGGGCACGTGAGCTCAGCCTAGACGCCGGGCTTCGCTGACGCCGGGCAGTGCATCCAGCTTGCCCAGCAGGGTCGAAAGCTGGCCGTAGTCACTGACCTTCAGGCGCAGGCGCAGATGCGCACGGCCACTGTTGCGGACGTTGTCGCTGTGGATGTCCAGCACATAGGCATCCTCCTGCGCGATCAGGTTGGTGATGTCCTTGAGCAGCCAGCGCCGGTCGACCGCGTCGACCACCACGTCCACTTCATAGCCACCGCCGGCCTGGCCCCACTCCACCGGAAGAATCCGCTGCGGGCTGGCCGCGGCCAGCCGTGCCAGCGCGGCACAGTCGGTGCGGTGCACGGTGACGCCGCGCGCACGCGTCAGATACCCGACGATCGGCTCGCCGGCCACCGGCTGGCAGCAACGCGCCAGCTGCACCAGCAGGTTGCCCACGCCCTGTACGGTGAAATCGGCACTGCGCACACTCTCGCGCCGCGCGGTCGGGCGCGGCAGTACCGGCGCCGCCGGCTGGCTGGCGGCACGTTCGGCTTCCAGCAGCGTGCGGCTGACCTGGTTCGGCCCGGTATCGCCCAGCGCCACCTGGATGTAGAGATCGTCGACGCTGTCGGCGTGGAACTTCTTCACCGCGATGGCCAGATCGGCGTGCTGCAGGCCGAGGCGCTTGAGTTCGCGCTCGAGCAGCTCGCGGCCGGCCTGCACGTTGCGCGCGCGGTCCAGCTTGTGGAACCACCCGCGCACCTTTTCACGCGAACGGTTGCTGGCCAGGAACCCGCTGGAGGCCAGCAGCCAGTCGCGCCGGGGATCGGCCTCCTTGCCGGTCAGGATCTCGACGCGGTCGCCGCTGCGCAGGCGGTAGGTCAGCGGCACGATGCGGCCGTTGACCTTCGCTCCCCGGCAGCGGTGCCCGACCATGGTGTGCACGTGGTAAGCAAAATCCAACGGCGTGGCACCCTGGGGCAGGTCCATCACCTCGTCCTTGGGACTGAGCGCGTAGACCCGGTCTTCGGTCAGCTCGGCATCCAGCGCACCGGCCAGTTCGCCTGCATGCCCGTCCTGGGATTGCTCCAGCAGCTGCCGCATCCAGGTGATCTTGCGGTCGAACGCCTTTTCCGCGCCCTTGCTGCCTTCCTTGTAGCGCCAATGCGCGGCCACGCCGAGCTCGGCCTGGGCGTGCATGTCGTGGGTGCGGATCTGCACTTCGATGGTGCGCCCTTCCGGGCCGACCACGGCGGTATGCAGCGAACGGTAATCGTTGGCTTTCGGGCGCGCGATGTAATCGTCGAATTCGCTCGGCACCGGCGCCCACAGTGCATGCACCACGCCCAGCGCGGCGTAGCAGGCGGCCACGTCGTCCACCATCACGCGCACGGCGCGGATGTCGTACAGCTGCTCGAAGGCCAGCCGCTTCTTCTGCATCTTCCGCCAGATGCTGTAGATGTGCTTCGGGCGGCCGCTGACCTCGGCGCGGATGCCCTGCGCCAGCAGCTCGCGCGACAACGCCTTTTTGACGCCCTCGACATAGCGCTCGCGCGCCAAGCGCGTTTCATCCACCTCGCGCGCGATGCGGCGGTAGGTCTCCGGTTCCAGATGGCGGAACGCCAGATCCTCCAGCTCCCACTTCAACTGCCAGATGCCGAGCCGGTTGGCCAGCGGCGCATGGATGTCGCGAGTGAGCTGGGCCAGCGCGCGGCGCTCTTCTTCGGGCAAGCGATCGGCACCGCGCATGCGGGCCAGCTGGCGGGCGAGCAGGATCGGCACCACGCGCAGATCGCGGATGATCGAAAGCAGCAGGCGACGCAGGCCTTCGCTGTTGCGCCCGGCCTCGCGCCCGGCGTGCAGCGCCCAGACCTGGTCGGCGGCGTCCAGGCCGTCCAGCAGGCCGACGACCACCGGCTTGAGCGCACCGATCGGCAGCGTGTCCAGACCGGCACGCAACCACGGCAGATCGAACAGCAACGTGGCCAGCAAGGCAGACTCGTCGGCCGAGAGCAATGACAGCGCATCCAGCGTGTCAGCCAGCACCGGCCAGCCCGCGCGCCGTTCCAGATCGGCCTCGGGTTGCTGCCAGCGCTGCAGCAATGCCTCGCGCAGCTCAGCCGGCAGCGAAGCCACCGAGGGTCGGTTCAACAAGCCATCCAGGCCAGGGGAGGAAGCGCGGTTCACAGCATCGTACAGACAAGACAGAGGCCACCTACACTAGCGCCGCAGCGCCCCCCCGACAATCGCCATCACCAGCATGTGCACATGCCGGGGCGCTGGCACTACACTGCGGCCATTCCTAGGAGAGACCCTGCCATGCGCTTTTCCCGTCTGCGGTTGTTGGCCTGCGCGGCCGTCATGATGAGCCTCTCGCTCCCGGCGCTGGCCCAGCGCGTGGTCGAAGGCGATCTGCAGCAGCAGATGTCGCCGGCCGAGTTCAAGGCGGCCGGGCTGGAGAAGCTCACGCCGCAGGAACTGGCCGAGCTCAACAACTGGCTGCAGGGCAAGGTGGCCGCGCTGGCGGCCGATGCCCGCGAGCAGGCCCGCGAAGAGGGTCGTCAGGAAGTCATCGTGAAAAACCACGGCTTCTTCGACTTCGGCACCAAGGAGCCGATCAAAAGCGTCTTGACCGGAGAATTCCGCGGCTTTGGCAAGGGCCAGCGTTACGCGCTCGCCAACGCCCAGGAATGGGAGCAGGTCGACGATGTCCAAGTCGGAGGTGTCCGCCGCCAGTCGCCTGAGGTCAGCATCGCTCCCGGCGTCGGCGGGGTGTGGTACATGCAGATCCAGGGCGTCAACACCCGCGCCAAGGTCCGCCGCGTCAAATAATCCGCTTCAGGCAACCCCAGTGACCCGTGCCGACCTGGCACGGGTCACTGCCGGATCAAGGCTTCTGCAGCGCGGCCACGCGCTGGGCCAGCTTCTTGGCTGAAATCCCGGTCTTCGCGCCCAGCTCCTGGGCAAACAGCGAGACCCGCAACTCTTCCAGATCCCAGCGCAGGTCCTGCCACTGCGGCCGCTCCCGCAACCCGCGGGCCTCGGCCTGTGCCAACGCATCCACGAATGGCCGCAGCTCCAGCATCCGCGCCTGGTCGCGCGGCGGATCGCGCTTGGCACGCTCAGTGCGAAGGATCATTGCGCGCAGGTAGCGCGGCAGTTGCGCCAGGGCATCGGCCGGGGTCTCGCGCAGGAAGCCAGGATGGACCAACGCGGCCAGCTGCTGCTCCATGTCATCCAGATTGCCGCGTGCCCAGCCCATCAGCGGCGCTTCCAGCTGTGGTTTGAGCTCGGCCACATGGGCCAGGATGTTCTCGGCCAGCTTCAGGCGGGCCATCGCCTCTGCGAACAACGCCTTGCCCGCCTCCGCGCTGCGCTTGGCGAACGCGGCCGGGTCGCGGATATCACCCAGGCCATCGGCAAGCACCGCGTTCATCGCGGCATCGACCAGGTCGCCACGCAGGCGTTCCTGCGATTCGATCGCGGCATACAACAACCCGGTCTTGGGCGGCACCGGCAGCTGCTTGCGCGCCTGCTTGGCCTTGTCGGCCAGCGCAATCTCCAGCAATCGACGCACGCCGAGCGGATGCTGCTCCAGCGCCTCGTTGCGATCGGCGAAAATCTTCAACGCGGCGGTCTCGCCCTGGTCGACCAGCGCCGGATAGGCCGGCACGCCGGCTTCGCCAGGCACCTGCAGCGGGATCGGGCTGGCCGGGAAATCGCGCAACCCTTCGGCTGCCAGCGCACGCCCGGCGCGCGCGGCAAAGGCATCCCCCGCTTTGTCACCGAAGCGGGCGCGCAGTGCATCCAGATCGCGCGAGGTCGCCAGCACCTTGCCATCGGCATCGCGCAGCCGCAGGTTCATGCGCAGATGGGCGTCCAGCGCTGCGTCATCGAAATCGGTCGCGGCCAGCTTGGCACCGGTCGCACGCGACAGGAACCGTGCCAGCTCGCCACGGATGTCATCGGCGGTCGGCTCGGCAAACGCTTCGGCGAACGCGCGCCCGAAGTCCGGTGCTGGCACATAGTTGCGGCGCATCGCCTTGGGTAGGCTGCGGATCAGGGCCGCAGCCTTGTCGGCTACGAAGCCGGGCGCCAGCCACGACAACCGCGCCGGATCGAGCGCGTTGAGCAGGTGCAGCGGCACCTCCAACGTGACGCCATCTTCGTCGGCACCCGGCTCGAAGGTGTAATGCAGCGGCAGCCGTGCATCACCCAGCGGCAGATACGCGGGATACCGTTCGGCGTCGCTGCCCTCGCCCGGCAGCAGATCGGCCAGTGCCCACGACAGCGCGCGGCGTTTCTCCGGCGCCAGCGCCTTCCACCAGGTATCCAGGCCCATCGCCGAATGGATCTCGGCCGGAATCCGGTCCAGGTACCAGCGCGCCTGCCAGCCTTCATCGGCGACGATGCCGGCACGGCGCAGCTTGGCCTCCTCTTCGCGCGCCTGCTCCAGCACCTTGAGGTTGTCGGCGACGAAGCCGGCACGGGTGTTGATTTCGCCGGTCACCAGGGCCTGCCGCACGAAGATGTCGTGCGCTTCGCCCGGTGCGATGCGGCCGTAGTGCACCGGCTTCTTCGGGGCCAGCACCAGTCCGAACAGACTGATCTGCTCGGAGGCCAGCACCTGGCCCTGCGCGCGCGACCAATGCGGATCGAAGTGCTTGCGCAGCAGCAGGTGCGGCAGCTCGTTGATGACCCAGTCCGGCTCGATCGCCGCGTTGGTCAGGCCCCAGATTTTCTGGGTATCCAGCAAGGTCGCGGTGAGCAGCCACGGCGGCGGCCGCTTGGCCAGGGTCGAGCCCGGGAACGGCAGGAAGCGGCGCTGGCGCGGCGCCAGGAAATCGCCCTTGTCGCTGCGGTGGCCGATCTGCGTGGGCAGGCCGGCGATCAAGGCACGGTGCAGGGTCTGGTAGGCGGCTGCGCGCACTTTGTCGCTGAAGGCGTTGCGCGCCTCGGCATCGGCGCCCTTGACCGATGCCGGCGTGTTCTGGGCAGGCGCCGGCTCGGATTTCCCTTCGCGGGCCAGGCGTGCGGCACGGTGCTGCTGGCCGCGCGTCGCCTTGATCTTCGCCTCGTCGTCGCGCGCCGGTGCAGGCGCGGACGAACCGGCCAGCAACGGTGCCAGGGAGGTCTCGGCCGCTTCTTCCGTCCAGCCCAGCTCCTCGCACAGCACGCGCAGCTGGCGATGCAGTTCGCGCCACTCGCGCATGCGCAGGAAGCCGAGGAAATGCCGCCCGCACCAGTCGCGCAGCTTGGACTGGGTCAGGTCTTCGTGAGCCTGGCGGTAGCCGTCCCACAGGCGCAGCACGCCGACGAACTCCGAGCGGCCATCGGCGAACAGCGCATGCGCGTTGTCGGCCGCGGCGCGCGCTTCCGGCGGGCGCTCGCGCGGGTCCTGGATGCCCAGGAACGAGGCGATCACCAGCATCGGCCGCAGGCAGCCCTGGGCCTGCGCGGCGACCAGCATGCGGGCCAGTTTCACGTCCACCGGCAGGCGCGCCATCTGGCGCCCGATCGGGGTCAGGCGGCGCTCGGCATCGACCGCACCCAGCTCACCCAGCTGCTGCCAGCCATCGGCGATGGCGCGCTCATCCGGTGCCTCCAGGAACGGGAAATCCTCGATCTTGCCCAGGCCCAGCTGCAGCATCCGCAGGATCACCCCGGACAGGCTGGAGCGGCGGATTTCCGGATCGGTGAATTCGGGGCGCGACTGGAAATCCGCTTCGGAATACAGCCGGTAGCAGATGCCTTCGGACACGCGGCCACAGCGGCCCTTGCGCTGGTTGGCGCTGGCCTGGGAGACCGCTTCGATGTGCAGCCGGTCCAGCTTCTGGCGCGGGCTGTAACGCTTGATGCGGGCGAAACCCGGGTCGATCACATAGCGGATGCGCGGCACCGTCAGCGATGTTTCGGCGACGTTGGTGGCCAGCACGATGCGCCGGTTGGCGCCGGGGTTGAACACCAGGTCCTGATCCTTGACCGACAGCCGCGCATAGAGCGGCAGCACGTCGGTGCCACGGTACTTGCGTCGTTCCAGGGACTGGTGCGCATCGCGGATTTCGCGCTCGCCCGGGAAGAACAGCAGGATGTCGCCACGCGGGTCGATCCGGGTGATTTCATCCACCGCCGCGACCACCGCATCATTGACGGTGCGCTCGCCATCGCGCCCACCGTCAGCCTCGCCGCCGCCCTCACCTTCCAGCGGCCGGTAACGCACCTCCACCGGGAACGTGCGGCCTTCCACGCTGATCACCGGGGCATCGTCGAAATGCTGGGCGAAGCGCGAGGTATCGATGGTCGCCGAGGTGACGATCAGTTTCAGATCGGGCCGCTTCTTCAGCAGCTGCTTCAGATAGCCCAGCAGGAAATCGATGTTGAGGCTGCGTTCGTGCGCCTCGTCGACGATGATCGTGTCGTAGTTGGACAGCCAGCGGTCACTGCTGATCTCGGCCAGCAGGATGCCGTCGGTCATGAATTTGATGCGGGTATCGTCACCGACGCGATCGGTGAAGCGCACCTGGTAGCCCACCGTGGTGCCCAGCTCGGACTGCAGTTCCTGCGCAACGCGGGTCGCCACTGCACGCGCGGCGATCCGTCGCGGCTGCGTGCAGCCGATCATGCCGGCGGTGCCACGGCCGGCGGCCAGGCACAGCTTGGGCAGCTGGGTGGTCTTGCCCGAGCCGGTTTCACCGGCGATCACCACGACCTGGTGGTCGCGGATCAGCGCGGTGATGGCCTCGGCTTCACGCGCAATCGGCAGTTGCTCGTCCAGAGTGATGGTCGGCTGATTCAGCGCACGCGCTTCACGGCGCTGCACGGACGCCTGCAAGGCCTGCTCGAACGCCGCCGCCAGCCCCGTATCCGCCGGTTTGGCCCGCCAACGCGAGAGCATCCCCAGCAAACGACCGCGGTCGCGGCTCATGGCCCCGTTGATGGCGGCCTGCTGCTGGGCCAGGCGTGCTGCATGTGGTTTTTCGATAGCGCTCATCAACCGATTCGTTTAGAACTTTTGTTTACTACTGAAAGGGTAGTCTGATCTATTGTGAAGGCCATCCGATTCATCCCATCCATAAGGAGTTCTCCCATGGCGAAGACGACCAAGACCCCGGCAAAGCCCAAGACTGCCAAGCAGAAGCTCGGCGCGGCGGCCCCGTCGGCCCCGAACATCGATATCGGGATCAAGGAGGGCGATCGCAAGAAGATCGCCGATGGACTGTCGGCCTTCCAGGCCGATGCGTTCACGCTCTACCTGAAGACCCACAACTTCCATTGGAACGTGACCGGGTCGATGTTCAACTCGCTGCACACCATGTTCGAGACCCAGTACACCGAACAGTGGGCGGCCCTGGATGACGTGGCCGAACGCATCCGTGCACTGGGCTTCAATGCCCCGGGCTCGTACCGCGAGTTCGCGGCCCTGACCTCGATCGCCGAGGAGCCGGGCCTGACCGACAGCGCGGACTGGCGTGAAATGGTACGCCAGTTGGTCACCGCCAACGAGGCGGTGTGCCGTACGGCGCGCAAAGTGCTGGACGTGGCAGACGATGCGGACGACGCGCCGACCGAGGATCTGATGACCCAGCGTCTGCAGACCCACGAAAAGTACGCCTGGATGCTGCGTTCGCTGCTGCAGTAAGGGTTTGTTTTTTGGCGGGCTTGGCTGACTGACGGCAAAGGCAGAGGCAACGGCTTTGGCTGACGGGCATCTCCGTGTTGGCGAGCGGGGGCCAGGCCCCGCCGGGACGCGCCGTAAACCCATCCTTGGGGGCTCGACGTGCGCCATCCATGGCGCACGACGGTCCCGTCAGGGCCTGGCCCCCACTCGCCAGACAGATCTGGATGGACGGTTGGGCAAGCCAGAGCGGCCTCTTCGGCAAGCGGTAACAGGCCTCAGGCCACAGGTGTAAGGCAAGTAACAGCAGACAGGCGCCGATTGGCGCCTGTCTGCGTTTGACTGGCTCTCGACTGGCTCTCCTTTGAAGACCAGCCAAGTGTCGACGGCGCGGTGTGGGTGGGTCTGCAGGACCGTTGTGCGCCATGGATGGCGCACATCGAGCCCCCATGGACGGGTTCACGGCGGGTCCAGCAGACCCACCCACACCGCGCCAACCCCGTAGGAGGCCACGCCCGGCGCTTTGCGCCTTCAGCTCTGGCTCTGGCTCTGGCTCCCGCTCCGGCTTTGGCTCCGGCTTTGGCTCCGGCCTCGGCTTTCCTACACACCGATCCGGCATCCGAGGACACGGCCCGTAGCCTGGGCAAGGTAAACTAGCGCGATGTCTTCCCGCCCCGCGCACGACCTGCTCAGCCGCATCTTTGGTTACGACGAATTCCGCGGTCCGCAGCAGGCGATCGTCGAGCATGTCGCCGCCGGCAATGACGCGCTCGTCCTCATGCCCACCGGCGGCGGCAAATCGCTCTGCTACCAGGTCCCCTCCCTGCTCCGCGACGGCACCGGCATCGTCATCTCGCCGCTGATCGCCCTCATGCAGGACCAGGTCGAAGCCCTGCGCCAGCTCGGC
Source organism: Stenotrophomonas sp. TWI377 (assembly GCF_039674525.1). Lineage (NCBI taxonomy): Bacteria > Pseudomonadati > Pseudomonadota > Gammaproteobacteria > Lysobacterales > Lysobacteraceae > Stenotrophomonas > Stenotrophomonas sp. TWI377. Next base: position 53,465 of record NZ_JBDJNT010000007.1, on the reverse strand, counting down.
GTGCGCGCCGAATACCTCAACTCCACCCTCGATGGCGAAACCGCCGCCCGCGTCGAGCGCGAACTGCTCGCCGGCGAACTGGAAATGCTCTACGTCGCCCCCGAGCGACTGCTGACCGGCCGCTTCCTCTCGCTGCTCTCGCGCAGCCGGATCGCCCTGTTCGCCATCGACGAAGCCCATTGCGTCTCGCAGTGGGGCCACGACTTCCGTCCCGAATACCGCCAGCTCACCGTCCTGCACGAGCGCTGGCCCGACGTCCCGCGCATCGCGCTGACCGCCACCGCCGATCCGCCGACCCAGCGCGAAATCGCCGAACGCCTGGACCTGACCAACGCCCAGCACTTCGTCAGCTCCTTCGACCGTCCCAACATCCGCTACACCGTCGTCCAGAAAGACAACGCCAAGCGCCAGCTGCTGGACTTTCTCAAGGTCCACCGCCAGGAAGCCGGCATTGTCTACTGCATGTCACGGCGCAAGGTGGAAGAAACCGCCGAGTTCCTGTGCAAGGAGGGCATGAACGCCCTGCCCTACCACGCAGGCCTGCCCGCCGAGGTACGCGCCGCCAACCAGCGCCGCTTCCTGCGCGAGGATGGCATCGTCATGTGCGCCACCATCGCCTTCGGCATGGGCATCGATAAGCCGGACGTGCGCTTCGTCGCGCATACCGATCTGCCCAAATCGATGGAAGGGTATTACCAGGAAACCGGCCGCGCGGGGCGCGACGGCGAGCCTGCCGAAGCCTGGCTCTGCTATGGGCTCGGCGATGTCGTGCTGCTCAAGCAGATGATCGAACAGTCCGAAGCCGGCGAAGACCGCAAAACGCTCGAGCGGTCCAAACTCGACCACCTGCTCGGCTACTGCGAATCCATGCAATGCCGCCGCCAGGTCCTGCTGGCCGGGTTCGGGGAAACCTACCCCCAACCGTGCGGCAACTGCGACAACTGCCTGCTGCCGCCGGATGCCTGGGATGCCAGCGTCGCCGCCCAGAAAGCGCTGAGCTGCGTCTACCGCAGCGGGCAGCGCTTCGGTGTCGGCCATCTGATCGACATCCTGCGCGGCGGTGACAACGAGAAGGTCCGTCAGTTCGGGCATACCGAGCTGAGTACCTACGGGATCGGCAAGGACCTGGATGCCCGCAGCTGGCGCAGCGTGTTCCGCCAGCTGGTCGCCTCCAGCCTGCTGGAGGTGGACAGCAGCGCGTACGGTGGCCTGCGCCTGACCGATGGGAGCCGCGAGGTGCTCAAGGGCCAGCGCAAGGTCATGATGCGCCGCGAAACACCCAAGGCCGCCCGCGAGCGCGAGCGCAGCGGCCAGCGCACCGGCCTGTCGGTGCTGCCGCAGGATCTGGCGCTGTTCAACGCGCTGCGTGGCCTGCGCGCCGAACTCGCGCGCGAGCAGAACGTGCCGGCCTTCGTGATCTTCCACGACAGCACCCTGCGCAATATCGCCGAACAGCGCCCCACCAGCGTCGACGCGCTGGGCCGGGTCGGTGGCATCGGCGGCACCAAGCTGGCCCGCTACGGCGACCGCCTGGTCGAGATCGTGCGCGAGGAAGGCTGATGCCCCGGCCTGTTCAGGCAGACCCGGCTCCAGAGTTGAACCCTGCGTTCAGCCACAGGTGCGGCCGCCAGGGTTTGGCAGTAAGGTGAGGCCCCATGTCCGCCAGTGGCCTGCTCCTGCGAGTCGTCCTGATGCTCAGCCTGTTGCTCAACGGGCTGAATGTCGCCATGGCCGGTCCCATGGCGCTGGCCATGGCCGAACCGAGCCGAGCCAGCACACCCGGCACGCCCTGCCATGGCGATGCACCGATGCCTGCCGCGCACCATCACGACGCCATGGCCACCGCCGACACCAGCGTCCAGGCCCCGCACGATGGCGACCATTGCAAGATCAAGGACTGCCTGCGCAGCTGTGCCCAGCAGCCCAGCCTGACCGTCCAGATCGCGTGGATCGCCACGCCGCCACCGTTGTCGCTGGCACCGATCCTGACCGCGCATCCGTCGCGGCCGATGCCCCCGCTGGACCGCATCACCCGCCCTCCGATCGCCTGATCCGCCGCGCTCTGCGAGCGCCTGCCTGATGCTCTGCGCGCATGCCCCGGTGTGCGTGCGTTGACGGCACTGCGTGTGCCATTCGAATCAGATCCGGAGTTGCAATGTCTTTCCCCAAAACACCCGGCACGGGCACCCCGCCCATGCCGTCGCGCCGCTTGTTCGTCCAGGGCGTGGCTGCCGGCGGCGTGGTCGCCGGCCTGGCCGCCACGGGTCTGAGCCCGCGTGCGTTCGCCGCCGCCGGCCCCGGCCTTGCCGGTGCCCCACAGGTGCTCAGCAGCCATGATGTGCAGCTGAGCATCGGCGAATCGCTGGCCAATTTCACCGGCCGCACCCGCCCGGCGATCACCGTCAACGGCAGCCTGCCCGCGCCGATCCTGCGCTGGCGCGAAGGCCAGACGGTCAACATCCGGGTCGCCAATACGCTGCAGGGCCACCCCACCTCCATCCACTGGCACGGTCTGCTGCTGCCGGCCAACATGGATGGCGTGCCCGGCCTGAGCTTCAACGGCATCGCCCCGGGCGAGGCCTACCAGTACCGCTTCACCCTCAAGCAGTCGGGCACGTACTGGTATCACAGCCATTCCCTGTTCCAGGAACAGGCAGGCCTGTACGGCGCGCTGATCATCGACCCGCTCGAACCGGCGCCGTATCACGTCGACCGCGAGCACGTGATCCTGCTCTCGGACTGGACCGACCTGGACCCCGGCGCGCTGTTCCGGCGCATGAAGAAGCTTGCCGAATACGACAACTACTACAAGCGCACCCTGCCCGACTTCCTCCGCGATGTCCGCAAGGACGGCTGGGCCGCGGCCACCGCCGACCGCGGCATGTGGGGCCGGATGCGGATGACGCCAACCGACATCTCCGACATCAACGCCCACACCTATACCTACCTGCTCAACGGCACCGCCCCGGCCGGCAACTGGACCGGGCTGTTCCGCAGCGGCGAGAAGGTGCTGCTGCGCTTCATCAACGGCGGCTCGATGACCTATTTCGACGTGCGCATCCCGGGCCTGAAGATGACCGTGGTCGCCGCCGATGGCCAGTACATCCACCCGGTCAGCATCGATGAATTCCGCATCGCCCCGGCCGAGACCTTCGATGTGATCGTCGAACCCAGCGGCCAGGACGCGTACACGATCTTCTGCCAGGACATGGGCCGCACCGGCTATGCCGCCGGCACGCTGGCGGTACGCCACGGCCTGCAGGCGCCGATTCCCGCCCGCGACCCGCGCCCGCTGCTGACCATGAGTGACATGGGCCACGACATGGGCCATGCCACCAACGGGATGGCGGGCCACGACATGAAGGGCATGGAAGGCGGCTGCGGTGCCAGCATGGGCCACGGCGCGCACGGCGCCGATACCAACGCGCCGCGTCACCCGGCCAGCGAGCAAGGCAACCCGCTGGTGGACATGCAGAGCATGGCCACCGAGCCCAAGCTGGATGACCCTGGTATCGGCCTGCGCGACAACGGCCGCAACGTACTCACCTACGGCGCGATGCGCAGCCTGTTCGACGATCCCGATGGGCGCGATCCCGGCCGCGAGGTCGAGCTGCACCTGACCGGCCACATGGAAAAATTCAGCTGGTCCTTCGACGGCATTCCCTTCGCCAGCGCCGAACCGCTGCGCCTGAACTACGGAGAGCGCATGCGCATCGTGCTGGTCAACGACACGATGATGCAGCACCCGATCCATCTGCACGGCGTGTGGAGCGATCTGGAAAACGCGGACGGCGAGTTCCACCTGCGCAAGCACACCATCGACATGCCGCCCGGCACCCGCCGCACCTACCGCGTCCGTGCCGACGCACTCGGCCGCTGGGCCTACCACTGCCACCTGCTGTACCACATGGAAGCGGGCATGATGCGCGAAGTGAGGATCGAAGAATGAGCCGCTCACCTTTCATCGCCACATCGGCCTTGAGCACTGCCCTGCTGCTGGCATTGTCGGCACCGGCCTGGGCGCAGTCGCATGCCGGCCATGCCAGCCATGCCACGACACCGACCCCGACCGATGCGCCACCGGCAGATGACGGCAACGTCGATCACAGCCAGATGGATCATTCGAAGATGGGCCACGGTAGCGTCGACCACGCCCAGATGGATCATTCGACGATGGACCACGGCAGCACTGATCACAGCCAGATGGACCATTCGACGATGGACCACGGCACGACCGATCACGGCGAGATGGACCATTCGAAGATGGACCACGCCGCGATGGGGCATGGCACGCCGAAGCCGCCTGCCCCTACCGAACCGCTCGAACCGATTCCTGTCGTGACCGCCGCCGACCGCCTCGCCGCGTTCCCGCCGATCGACCACGGCGCGATGGAGCATGCGCCGGAGATCCACAGCATGCTGCTGGTCAACCGCCTCGAACACTGGGACGGTCAGCACGGTACCGGCCAGGCGTGGGAGGCCAGCGGCTGGGTCGGCGGCAACATCCACCGGCTGTGGCTGCGCAGCGAAGGCGAGCGCAGTGACGGCCGCACCGGATCGACCGATCTGGAAGTGATGTACGGCCGCAGCGTGTCGCCGTGGTGGGACGTACTGGTCGGCGTGAAACAGGATTTCCGCCCGGCCGATTCACGCACCTGGGCGGCGTTCGGCATCCAGGGCTTGGCGCCGTACAAATTCGAGACCTCGGCCACGGCCTATGTCGGCGAAGGCGGCCAGGTCGCGGCCACGGTGGAAGTGGAGTACGAGCTGCTGCTGACCAACCGCCTGATCCTGCAGCCGCTGGTGGAAGCCCGTTTCTCGGCCAAGGACGAACCGGAGTATGGCAACGGTTCGGGACTCAACAAGGTCGAGGCCGGGCTGCGCCTGCGCTACGAGTTCAGCCGCCGCTTCGCGCCTTACATCGGCATCAGCCACGAGCGGCTGTTCGGCGATACCGCTGATTACCACGAGGCGGCCGGCGAGCGCGCGCGCGATACCCGCTGGGTGGCGGGCGTGCGGGTCTGGTTCTGATCCAGCCGCGATGACAGGTTCCGGGTACCGACGTACCCGGAACCACGGCCGACCCCAGGCGATGGCGTAAGCTGCCGGCCCCACCTGCCTGCCTTGCGCCATGATGTTGACCCTCCGCCGTGCCACCGTTGCCGATGCCGATGCGCTCTCGGCGATCGCCATCGCCACCTACACCGAAACTTTCGGCGATTCCTACCCGCCGCAGGACCTGCACGCGTTCCTGCACAGGCACTATTCGGTCGAGCCGCAGCGTCACGAACTCGCCGATCCACGCAACGCGGCGTGGCTGCTGCAAGACGGGGAACATGTGGTGGGTTATCTCGCCGCAGGGCCCAACAGCCTGCCGCATGCCGAGGCCAGCGAGGGCGATATCGAGCTCAAACGCCTCTACCTGCTCGCCAGTCACCAGCGTGGCGGCCACGGCGCGTGCCTGATGGACGCCTTCCTGGCGTGGCTCGATCAGCCACAGCGGCGCACGCTGTGGATCGGCGTGTGGTCCGAGAACCTGGGTGCGCAGCGCTTCTATGCGCGCTACGGCTGCAGCAAGGTGGGCGAATACGATTTCCCGGTCGGCGACAGCGTCGACCGGGAATTCATCCTGCGCCGCGCCTGAGCGCAGCGCAGGCGTGCATCAGAAGTCGAACAGGTCCGACAGGAAGCTCTCTTTCTTTTTCTTGCGGTAGCCCTGCTGGTCACCGTACTGCTGCTGGCCCAGGTGTCGGGTATCACGGTGCTGCACGGCAGCCGGCGGCGGCGGTGCGGCCGCGCGCACCGGCGCGGGGGCGGCGGCACCGGCCGAGCGCTCGATGATCTTGTCCAGCTCGCCTCGGTCCAGCCACACGCCACGGCACTGCGGGCAGTAGTCGATCTCGATGCCTTGGCGCTCGGACATCTGCAGCGCTTGGGTCTTGCATACGGGGCATTGCATGGGCGGCAATCCAAGGGGCAAAGCCGCACTCTAGCCGGTCATACCTGACCGTGGTGCAACGCGGCCATGACCGATGGCCCCCCGACCTATGCCCCATGCTGCGGGTGTGGCAATCGCGAACAATCCACGCCGTCCCTGGATATGGAGCGTCCCATGCCGTCCCTCCGCCTGCCCACCTGGCTGTCCGCCTGCGTGGTGGTGCTGACCCTGGCCGTGTCGATCAATCTGCGCGACCTCGCCGCGTGGCTGGGCACGCCGATTCCGAAGCTGCCGATCCCCTATGGCGGCGCCATCCTCGACAACGGCCTGGGCGTGCTGCTGGTGCTGGCCGTGGCTGCGCTGCTGCTGCGCCCCGGGCAACGCCTGCACGCACTGCTCGGGTTGCGCTGGAATGGCTGGCAGGGGCCGGGGCTGGCGCTGCTGGCCACGCTGCCCTGCTGGCTCGGCCTGTGGTGGCTGGGCGGGGTGAATCCCACCCAGGACCTGCTCGCCCTGCTGATGCTCGGCGTGCTGTTCCCGCTCGCCGAGGAAATCATCTTCCGCGGCTTCGGCTTCATCTTCGCCCATCGCCAGCAGCGCTGGCCGTGGCTGGCGGCCGCGCTGGTGCAGGCGGTGATCTTCGGTGCGATCCACTGGTGGTCGTTCGGCGGCGGCGGGGGCATGGCGCTGCAGGTGTTCGCCATCACCGGCATCGGCGGGCTGGTATTCGCCTGGCTCAACACCCTGGACGACTACACCCTGTGGAGCGGGCTGGCCCTGCACGTCTCGCTCAACCTGGCCTGGAACGTCTTCGTGATCAGCGAGGCCACCGCGGTCGGCTGGCCGGCGACAGTGCTGCGCCTGTCGGCAGCGGGGTTGGCGGTCGGGCTGGTGTGGGCCTGGCACCGTGGACGCCGGCGGTCGGCGGCCGTTGCCTGAGCGCCGTGGGCGCTACGGGCGGTACGATCCCGCCCCCGATTCACCCGGCATTTGGTCGCCGTCGACGGTCTCCTCACCGGCGGCCCGCGATACTTGCGCGCCCCTCTCCGGGGGTAAGCAGGAACCACGCTCCATGTTGTTGTCCAAGCACCATCCCGAACCGCGCGTGCTGTTGATCGAAGACACCGAAGACACCCGCGAACTGAGCCGCATGGCGCTGGAAAGCCAGGCCTGCGAAGTCGTGGCGGTCAGTTCCGCCGAAGCCGCGCTGGGCCTGCTGCAGGCCGGCGAGCGCTTCGATCTGGTGTTCACCGATGTCTGCCTGGGCGCGGTGAGTGGCATCGAGGCGGCGCATCGGGTCAAGCAGGAACAGCCCGGGCTGCCGGTGCTGGTCACCTCGGGCCTGGAGCCCTCCGTGGTGCTGCCTCAGCTCGGCCCGGGCATGCATTTCCTGCCCAAGCCTTACAGCATGAGCGAGCTGCTCGACGCGATCCGTGCCTGCTTCCAGCACCCGCTGGCGGCCTGCGCCTGAGGCGAGTCACCTGCGGGGCCCGGCGACCGTCCGGGCGCGCAGCTCGGTGATCTTCATCCGGATTTCATGTCCGCGTGGCCATCGTCGTTGCCGGGAACGGGGGTCTCCCGCTTCCCATACGATGCGACGCGCTCCTTTTCCTTGCCGGAATCGACGACATGCTCTTCCGTATGCTGCTGGCCACGCCCCTGCTGTTGATGCTGCCGTTGGAAGACGCGCGCGCGGATGACTTCGTCACCTGCGAGAGCCGCGACAACCGCTATCAATCCTGCGCCCTGCCCCGCGCGGGCTACGTCACCCTGGACCGCAAACTGTCCGGTGCAGACTGCCGCCAGGGCCGCAACTGGGACTACGACCGCCGCGAGGTGTGGGTCGACGATGGCTGCCGCGCCTCGTTCCGGGTGCACGGCGGCAGCGACCGCGATGACCGCCATGACGATGACAACCACGACGCCAAAGTCGCCGCCGGCGTATTGATCGGCGCGGCGATTCTCGGCGCGTTGGCCCACAACGCCAACAAGGATGACGCGCGCTACGACGACGAGAACTACCAGGGCGCCCGCCACACGTCCTATGTGCCCGACTGGATGGTCGGCGAGTTCGAGGGCTACAACCCGACCTTCAACGCCGACATCCGCATGCGCATCGACAGCGACGGCCGCATGAGCGCACAGACGCGTGGGCAGTCGTTGAACGGCTGGGTCAATGGCGGCCAGCTCAACGTCGGCAGCAGCGTGTTCGACATCAGCCAGAGCCGCGACGGCTTCGTCACCACCGAAGTGGGCGACCGGCAGAACGAGGTGCGCTACCGCCGCGTGCGCTGAGCAACGCGGCGGTGGCCGCCATCACTTGGCGATCTGACACTGCAGCGTGGTGCCGTAGAACTCCAGCGTGGTCTGGTCGTTGTGGGTCCGCAGGTCCACGCCTTCGCGCCCCCAGCGACCGCCGTTGTTTTCCTCGCGGGTGACCGGCACCGGGAACACGATCGCCTGGTCATTGCCCCAGCTGATCACGGCCGCAGTGGGATCGATGTCGTTGTAGAACACCGCGGTCACCGGCTTGCTGTTGTCATCGCAGCGGTACTCGACCTTGGCCGGCACCTGGATGCCGCCGGCGTTGAGGGTCAGCTCGACCAGACGCGTCTGGTAGGACTCCACCAGGCAACGGTGCGGGTCCACCGCGCGCGAACAGGCATCGCGACCCTTGATCCAGCCACGCTGCTCGGCCGCGATGTCCAGCTCGTCCGGGCTGGTCTGCACGCGCTTGTAGAGCGCGGCCAGCTGGCGGTCCAGCGCGGCCAGGCGGGCGTCGCCACACACCTGCTGCTCGGCCTCGGAGTGCGCCTTGGCGCAATCGAACGACGGCGGCTGCAGGGTCGGGCTGGCGGGGGTGGCGGGCGCGCTGGCAGCGGGGGCCGATGTGGCCGACGTGGCCGGCGCGGCAGGCTCTGCCGGAGTCGCGGTATCGGACGGCGCCGGCTTGGAACAGGCCGCGAGCGCAAGCGCCCCCACACCCAGCAGGACGAAACGGTTCATGGCACCTCCAACAACGATCAGCGAATGACTGGCTATTGTGCCCCCGTAACCGATTCTGCGGTGTGCACAGGCAGACCGCTCATGGCCCACGCCTGCATCTCCCAACCGTCATTCGAGGACAACCGATTGCCGGGCACCCGCAGGATGCCCCGGCGACGCATGCTGCGCACCGGGTTGCCGCCCTGCCCCGGGTCACCTAGGCTCCATGCCCGAATCGATCCAAGGACCATGCTCCGGATGAGTTGCAGCCTGTTTTCTTCTCTCATGCGACGACTGGCATGGCCGGCGCGTGCGTCTGCACCGACACCGCTGGGCGCGGCCCTCCTCGTGATCTTGCTGGTCCCCTCACCCGCACGTGCCGATGACATACCGCCGCAGTTCATGGCGCAGTACGAAGCCACGCGCGACTACCTGCAACTGCTGCAGCAAGCCGACGCCGACAACGCACCGGAGCAGCTCGACAGCCCACGCGCCATGCAGCTGCTGGCGGCGGTGACCAACACGACCGACGTCCTGGCGCCGGACTACGCGACGGCGGACCTGAGTCTGCTGACCAACGCGTGCCAGTACGGCGTAACGCTGTCCACCCGGTTGATGCAGTTCGGCATGGGTGCGATGCCAGCCGCCGTGCTCCTCCATTCCGGCGAGCAGGCCCGCCAAGGCAACCGCAACGCCGAGCGCTTCCAGGCACAGCTGGGCCTGCTGCTACCGTACCTGCTGCAGTGCGGCGCACGGATGCAGCCACTGGTGGATACGTGGCTGACCGTTGCAACGCCCGCAGAGCTCGCCGGTTTGGGACCGGGCGGCACCGACACCCTTCGCCGCAATGCGCAACGCCAGTACCTGGAGATGCTGGAGGTGATGCGTGCCCAGCCGGCCGGCAGCACGCTGAAGCGGACCCTGGTCCGTGCGCTGGCAGAGACGGCGGCGCCTTACGCGCAGATGCTGCAGCTCGAGCAACGGCAGCCAGTGCGTGACGCGTTGAAGGACGCGCTGGAACAGGTGGACCCAAGCGACGTTCCGCTCCTGCAGCAGGCCATTGCCGGGTTCAGCAGCGACCATTGCGGGACACTCTGCCAATCCTGATACATCGACGGCCGCAGCCTCCAACTCGGCGCCTGGGATGAAGGCACGTTGTGGACCAGCAGCGCCGTGGGTGGTCCCGCCCACGCGGTGTAGCACTTGGTCATGAGACTACCCTGACCCGATGCTCATCCCAGTGCGACCCTCGCGTAACAGCGGCAGGTCCACGCTGGGGTTGCGACATCACGTCGCCTTGGAGTCACACCATGTCCAACATGCAGAACAACGAAAACAACGTCAAGAATGCTGCTGCTGCACAGAAAGGCCCGCAGTCCGAACAGGACCGCAAGGACGCGCAGGCCAAGCAGCAGAAGCAGGAACAGGACACCAAGAACGCCCCTGACGCAGGCAACAAGCCGCAGCAGAAGTAATTCGTCTGCCGCATGGTGGGGCTGCGCATCCGCGCAGCCCTCACATGCAGACGGCGACTAGGCGCACTCGGCGCCATCCCGCACCCTTCAACGTCTCGCGTCCTTCAATCTCCTTCATCCTTCACTACGAAGCTCATTCGCGACGCTGTTGATTCGCGACGCTACGCATGCGCGTGCTTCCTTGAAGGTGTAGGTGACGGTGTGGATGACTATGCATCCCGGCCCCGCAGGTCATCTACCTCCTGGCGCATGTCGTCCCAACCGAGCCGCGTCTCCAGCAGCATGCCGTTGAGCGTTCGTCGCGCATGTGCCGTCAGTGCGCCATCGCGCGCGGCAACTTCGAGTGCCCTCACCAGACGCGCTTCAGCTGCCTGGCTCTCACTGGCGTACTGGATGCCCGCATCCCCGAGTACGGTGCCCAACCTGCCGAAGCCGCCACGGAGGCTGCCGGCCAGGGTACGGTGGCGGGCGGGCTGACCGCCGGCGTCGCGCACCAGCCGCGTGACCCCATCGATGACCTGCATTTTCGCTGCGGCCATCCGCATCATCAGCGCGTTCAACTGCGGATCCTGCGTCCCGTCGTCGGCGACGGCTCTGGCGTAGATGTCGTGGCCGTCGCGCGCGATGCCGATGATCTGGTTGAGTTCGCGTATCGCGTGGCCGGATTGGACGGTACTCATCACACCGCTCCGTGGGATCGTGGCCCACTGTGGCCGGGTATGGCCTGATCGTGCGCGCGTCGTAGGGACGGTGGCGTGATGCGACCCCGGGGACTTCCGGGGAACACGCGCATTGGCTACGATCGACCGGAGTCGATCGCACACACGATCCCGTCACCCTTGCCCCGTGCGGCACTGCGCCGGGTCGCAAGGAGGCTGTATGGCAGGGATGAGAGGGATCGTGATCACGCTGGCGATGCTGGCCATGGCATCGCCGGAAGCATGCCGTGCCACACCGGCATTCGATCGAAGCGGCTGGCAGGCCGACCACGCGGCACTCAAGCAGATCCTGGCGCACGATTACGCGCACCTGGCCTGGGTCGCCTCGCCTCAGGGCGGCGTGGATCTACCCGCGCTGGATGCCTCCGCGCAGCGCGCACTGGCCGAAGCGCATACCGATGCGCAGGCGGCCCAGGCCCTTCGCACCTTCCTGGCCGGCTTCCATGACGGCCACCTCAGCCTGCTCGACCCGCTTGAACAGGCCCCCAGCTCCCCGGCGCCCGCTGCTGTGGACCCACGGGCCCTGGGCGCTGGCGCAGGCTGTGCATTGCTTGGCGTATCCGACGAGGGTCGCCACGATTTCAGCCTGCCGCTGGACACGCTGCCGGGTTACCACCCCTTGAATGATGTGGCCGAGCCCATGCTGCGCGCCGGCACGCTGTCCTTGCCGGACGGGCACACGATCGGCCTGCTGCGGTTGCACGAGTTCGATGCGCTGCGCTATCCAGGCGTGTGCCACGCGCTGTGGCCACAGCTGCGGCAGGCCGACGCCACCGCGGAGATGCGCGGCACAGTGGGCCGCAGTTGGGTCGCTGCGATTGCCGCCAGCCTGCGGCGCTTCCAGCAGGACGGCGTGGAGGCGGTACTGGTGGATGTGGGTGACAACCCGGGCGGTGACGACAGCGGCGACACCCTCGCGCGCCTGTTTACTTCGCAGCCGGTGGCCTCCGCCGTCCTGGAGGTCAGCCAGTCGGCGGCGGGCAAACCGTATCTGGACGAGCAGTACGAACGGCTCGACGACGCGCTGCGTCATCACCACCCCAACGCGGCCGCCCGACGGCTGTTGAGCACGCAGCGCGCCGCCTTCCAGGCATCGCGGCAGGCGGTGGCCATGCCGCCCTGCGATCTGTCCTGGGCCTGGCGCACGCAGCAGGCATGGGACGCAGCACCGTGCCGGCGCCTGGTCGCGGCGGGTACGTCCGGCGGTCCGCTGCCGAGCCCTGCCGTGGACACCCTCGATGATTTCCTGATCGCCCACCGCCTGGACTGGGCACAGGATCTGCGCGGGCACTGGGGCGCATGGAATGGCCCGGTGTATGTGTTGACCAACGGAAAGACCGCGTCCTCGGCCGAAATGTTTGCCGCGCGCATGCAGGACAACCACATCGCCCGCATCGTCGGTACGCACAGCGGCGGCTATGGCTGTGGCTTCATGAGTGCAGACGCGCCGCCTGAACTCCCCCATTCGCACCTGCGCGTGCGCGTACCGAACTGCGTACGCCTGCGTGCCGACGGCAGCGACGAAGTTGCCGGCATCACCCCGGACCTGCCCGTCATTCCGCGCAGCGGAGAAAGCGCCCGGGCACGGGCGCAGCGCGTGGTGGATACGCTCGCCAGCGACATCGGGATGCATTGAGCCCGGCCCCGGCGGCGCAGGGGTCACCCCTGGTGGGCCGCTACACTACGCACGCTGCAGGATCCGCAGCGTCTGGCACCGCCCGCCTCATGGAACGACGTTACTTCGCCACGCTGCTCGCCTTGATTCTCCATCAGATCGATGCCGCCTTCTGGCGTGAGTGGGAGATGTTCCTGCTGCCGGGTGGCGTGCAGGGCTTCCTGGTGTTCAATCTGATCGCCGTGGGCGTGGTGGTGCTCGGCTACCGCCATGTGGTGCTGCAGACCGGCAAGGCACGCGGTTTCGCGAGGCTCTGCGCGGCACTGGGCCTGGCCACCTTCATCATCCACCTCGGCTTCGCGCTGTATGGCCATCGCGCATTTCATCTGCCGGTGTCGATGGCGATCATTCTTGCCTGCCTGGTGTCGGCCTTGTGCCTGCTGCGCTCGCTGCGCAGTGCAGCTGCTGCCTCGGCCGGCGGTCGCGGAGACGCCCATCCCCGCGCATGAAAAAGGCGACCTCGCGGTCGCCTTGATCATGGATGCAGTGCTTGATGGCGCTCGATCCATAGCTCGGCCCCGGCCCGGCCCTTCTCATGGGTGCTGCATGGCCGTCGGATCTGCTGCTCCCGCGGCAGGTGCTGATCCAGAGCGGCGAAGTACGGACCGCCCCAGTGTTTCTGGTATAGCCGGTCCACCCACACGCCCTCGAACGCGATCACGTCCTTTTCGTGGGCGGCGGCGGCTCTCTGCCAGCGGAACTCGGGGGGCAACGGCATGGGCGGAGGATACCGACCGAGGTCTCAAATCACGCGACGGTTGGTCAACAACGGCCAAACGACCAAACGCGGGGGCCCCTGCAGGACTTAGGGCGCCGGCATGCTGCTTGGGGCACCTTAAATCTCTCGCCCCCCCCCCCAAGCACCGTCGTGACAAATCTTTAACCATCCCCCAGAGTAGATAGCCTAAACAGGGAGTAGTTATGGGGCCATCGGCTCGCAAATCCAGACTCGGCCACTTTTCGGATTGGCACCAGGAGCTCGCGAGACTTCGCGATCACAAGCGTTGCGAAAGCCCGACCTTCTTCATGCCGTATCACTTCGCGACGATGGCACTTGTTGCAAAGGAAATGGGCCCAGGACAGCTTGTTCTCCCGAATGAAGTGACGGAATACGCTGCGAAGATTCGCTTGTGGGAGGCCATCGGGCAGGAAAGCCCAATGATCGTGGAGGGCCGCCCAGCAAGTACGCGGTACCACGACCTCACGCCAATCAGATCAAATGACGATGTCGACAATGTTGCAAGTGCCATCGCCGAAATGCTCACAAGTCACAGCGGAGCATGCACATTCGAGACAAGAAACGACCTCTTCGTGATGCTTGCTGAGTTGATTGGCAACTGCTACTCCCATGCCAGGGCCGAAGACGGGCTACATGGCTTGGTGTGCGCTCAGACGTGGTACAAGGAGTCGAGGGCCCAGTTTGCTATTGCCGATAGCGGCATAGGCATACGTGAGAGCCTGAAAGAGAATGCCGATTTGGCAGAGAAGCTGTCCCAACGAAACTCCTGCTCGTTGGCTTGTGAGTGGGGAGTCTCGAGCAAGCTCGGCGTGGGCCATCAGGGCTATGGTCTCACCGTGGCGTGCGACATGGCGCTTAACACTCCCGGATCGACCCTCTTTGTTCAGTCTTGTGATGAGGCTATTTTTATTGACAATGGAGCGGTTCAGGAGATCTCATCTTTCAAACACGGCTTTTCGGGTACGCTGGTTGTGTTCGAGTGGGACATTGGCACAAAGCTGGACCTAGCTCAGGTCTACGCTAACTGGCCACAATCACAGGGTGATAGCGATGAATACTTCTAATTTCATGGTTAAGATGATCTCGCCCTCTACCGCCACGCGGCCGAACGGACTTGCCGCTCGCCAGCGCATAAAGAGGGAGCTTGCCACGGCCGAGGCTGTGGTGGTTGACCTACAGGATGTGGTCCTGACTCCCTCATTCGCGGATGAGTTCCTAGGTGTTCTGCTAGTTGAACTAGGCGAAAGTGACTTCAGACGACGAATTCGCATCATCAATGTCGGGTCTACTTCGAGACCGTTACTGCGTCAGGTTCTCAATCACAGATCCGGCAGTTCGCCCATTGACGTCAAGGCACACGATGCATTGCATTCTAGGCATCTAGTGCCTCATCACTGAGGGCAAAGTCCAGACCGACTAAACGGCCCTACGGGGCCGTTTTTCTGTGGAAAGCTTAAGCGGCAGCTCGCTTATGACGGCCAGTAAAGCTAACAGAAACCTCGCGAAGACTAGACGCGCACCTCTATCAGCGGCAGGTTTGGCGCCACCACAACGATCCGCCCCCCAAGAACCCACACGTTGCAGGGAATGGTGCCCCCCGCAAGATGCCAATCGCCCGCATCTGCGCCCAGTCATAGGTCGTCAGGCTGCGGGTCCCATCTGAGTTATGCGCGGTGACCGTCGCCAGCAGCCGCGGGCTGGCGCTGACCAGCCCGTCAAATTGATCCCACAGTTCAGTCCGCATCGCTGTAGTGCCTCTCAAGGGTGATGGTCTGCTCGATCACGACGGCCTTCTCGCCGATGCGTGCCTCGGTCCTTACGGCCGTACACAGGCCATGCCACGTGCCTTCCTCCCCCACTACCTCGACCAGGTCGAGCGGCGGGATCCGGCCGACCTCGCCAGAGCGGAGGGGTGCGGTGAACAGGGGCAGCACCAGATCGATGGCCGCCTGCTCGCCGCGGTCCGCCAGAATGTTGCGGCCCCGCTCGGCGCCGGCGGCAGCGGTGTTGATCAGCGGGCTGCTCACCTGCTGGGCGAACAGCTGCCCGGCCTTGCCAGCACGGCGCACCTTGCAGGTCACACCCTTCCCCGCCAGCTCAAGGAGCGCGGGAAGATCAAGATGCCCTCGCCATCGAGCTACGCACGCCTGACCGCGTTCGCACGCGAACGTGGTCAGCGCGATGCACACACCGCCGGCAGTGTGGCGCCATACCTGGCCCACCTCATGGTGATCGCATACAGCTGCCGGCTGCGCGGCATTGAAGTGGTGACCCTCACCGAGGCCAATGCGACCGAGGAAGGCATCCTCAGCAACCGCCGGAAGGGTAGCCGCGACAACATCACTGGGTGGTCGCCTGCGTTGCGAGAGGCATGGGAGGCGCTGATCCAACTGCGTAAGGCCGCCGAACAGCGTCACCGCCGGCCACCGCAACTGCATGCGTCGAAGAGACCAATGTTAGTGAGTCAGCACGGCACGGCGCTTTCGAAGTCCGGACTGGACTCTGCGTAGCAACGGCTCATCAGCCTGGCGCGCGAGGGAGACGATCCGGTGCTGGCCGAGGAAGAAGTGTTTACCCTGCACGGACTGAAGCACCGTGGCATCACCGACAGCAAGGACAAGGCGTCAGGTGGTCATCGAACAGAGCGAATGCGGCAGCGATACGACCACGAGACACCTCTCGTGGAACCAGCCGAGCTCCCCGCACTCTCGATGAACACCAAAGAGCGGGGGTGATACGCCCTTCAGCCGACGTACCCCCGACCTGAGTAGTGGGTGGGTTTAGAATCCAGTGCTGATGGTATCTTTCTTCGCCGCCAACTGCGCGGCGTGCTGGGCGGGTGTTAGTCCGCCAAGCGCTATTTTGGGCCTTTCTTCGTTGTAGTCGCGCCGCCAGCTTTCGATGCTGGTACGGGCATGAAGCAATGTCGGGAACCAGTGCTCGTTGAGGCATTCATCGCGTAAACGCCCGTTGAAAGACTCCACGTAAGCATTCTGGTTCGGTTTGCCCGGCTCGATCAGACGCAGGGCAACTCCCTTGTCGTGAGCCCAGGCCACCATCGCCTTACCGCAAAACTCCTTGCCGTTGTCTGTCCTGATCACTCGTGGCAAGCCGCGCTGCATGGCCAGTCTGTCCAGCACCCTGGACACACCTTGCCCGGAAATTGCCCGCTCCACTTCGATGGCAACAGCCTCGTGGGTGGCGTCGTCGACGATGGTCAGGCACTTGATCACCCGGCCTTCCGCGGTGCGGTCGAACACGAAGTCCATCGACCACACCTCATTGGCTGCGGACGGCCGCAGGAGGGGCTGGCGCTCGCCTACCGGCACCTTCTTACGCTTTCTGCGACGCACCTGCAGGCCCGCTTCCTGATACAAGCGCTCCACTCGCTTGTAGTTCACGACCAGACCTTTCTGTCGCAGTTTCAAATGGATCATGCCCACCCCGTAGCGTCTGTGCCGATGCGCCAGCGCGGCGATCTGCTCGCGCAGCTCAACGTTGTGGTCGGCCCGAGGCTCATAGCGCAGCGCGCTAGCGCTCATCCGCACCACCTTCAGCGCCCGCCGCTCGCTCAACCCCTTCTCGACCATGCTCCGCACCAGCAGCCTGCGCGCCGGTGCGGTCACCACTTTTTTCGCAACGCATCCTTGATGACGTCGTTCTCGAAGACCTGTTCTGCCAGTAGCTTCTTCAGGCGTGTGTTCTCCGCCTCCAGGTCCTTGAGCCGCTTGGCGTCGGGCACGCTCATGCCGCCGAACTTGCTGCGCCACAGGTAGTACGAGGCCTCGCTGAAGCCGTGCTGGCGGCAGAGGTCCTTAATGGGCATGCCGGCCTCAGCTTCGCGTAGGAAGCCGATGATCTGCTCTTCGGAAAAGCGCTTCTTCACGTCCAATCTCCTTGTCATTGAGGATTGGACTCCAAACCGCTTCGCTACTCAATCTCGGGGGGACGTCGACTGGAGCCCGTCGCGCTTCCGGCCAGCGGCCACCAACGCCGCGCGCATCACCCTGGCTACCGTCAAGCCGCCGCGTGACCGGCGCACAAGGCTTCGCCCCGATGACAATTGCTCAGCGAATCAGCATGGCTAAACGGAGCTCCCCCCATAGAAAAAATCTCGATCCGATCAGCTCAAAGAAGGCTAATGAGCTTGCTGATATCGCCGACGAATCTCACCATCTTCGCCTGAAGACTAGCGTATTCCGCTGGCTCCACCGCTCTCGGCATGAAGCCGCCCAGGTCCGGGACATAGGGACCCTGCCGAAGCTTTTCCCAGTCCTCCCAGAGCACCCTGCATGCATCAACCGCCCCAGCGATCCGGCGGCACATGAGGGCTTGCTTCGGATCCACTTCCAGATGCTTTCGTACTTCCTCAAAGCTCGCTTTTGCCACGCTTGCCGCAGCGATGATGTCCAGCAACTTTGCCTCAACGTCGTCTTGCTCGCCCTGCTCGGCGGAAAAAATCCCAAGCTTAAGCTGGATTACAAGAGGCCTCATTGTATGTCGGGCCAGGTTACGGCGCGCTGCAGACTGCTGACCCAAGGCCTTATTTGCTCGCTTGAGCTCTTCATTAACGAGATCCATAGATTTCCTATGGCTCTCATTTGCAATTGCCAAATTTACCTTGTTCTGCCGCTGCCCGACGAGCATAGCGACAACGACTGCGAATGCGGACAGGATTGCTTGCGCCCATGCTGCCTGAACAACCAAAGCGTCCTCCTTTGGGAGGTCAGTCGGGTCCAAAAAGATCCTATTGCTCGCAAGCCAAGCGATCAGCGCCACAAGAGCAACCAATCCGATAAATCCTGCTATCCAACCCCACTTCTTCATAGCTCCCCTTCGCGCTTCGCCAGAAAATCTCTCAGCCAATTATCAGCACTTCACGCGAGCGAAGACAGCGTATCCGGTAGGAGCACTCTTTGATTGGTCCAATCCTCCAGTTCGAAGACCTTCAGCAGCTCTGCAAGCCGGGCGAAAGCCCCCGCCTGTCGACCGTCGAAGCATGGGCGCGGCGTTGCGGCATCCGCTATCAGTACGACGGAAAGGGCGGCATATGGACCACGGCCACCGCTCTGGACGCCGCTCTCGGCGTGAACCGAGCAGCCGCGAACTCAGACTCTTACCCTACCGACCTATTCTGAAATGACCCCACGCGCCCGAAAGCATCAACCAAATATCCCAGATCACATCGACCAAGCGAAGATCCCAAAAGGCGTCTACTGGGACCCCAGCGGCCGCGGTAGGTGGTTCGTTTTTGAGGTGGAGGGTGGCAAGAAGAAGCGGCGGACAGTTGCCGGGCCGAGCGCAAAGCTCTCCGATCTGTTTGCCATTACCGAAGCCAGCACCCAGTCGGGCACGGTCCAATGGGTCTGCGATCAGTACCATGACAGCCCCAAGTTCAAGAAGCTCGCCAAAGGAACGCGCGACGACTACAGCCAAGCTCGCGATGTCATGCTCAGCTTTCCAACTTCCCTGGGCGTCAAGTTCGGGCAGCTGCAGGTAGCGCGACTCCGCAACTCGAACTTTCAGCGACTTGTCGATCGCATCGAGGCTGACGGCACGCCGACAAAAGCCAACAAGGTACTGCGTTACTCGCGGCTGGTCTTTCGCTGGGCGCTCAACCGAGGCCTTGTCCCCCACAACCCAGCACAAGGCCTTGAATCCGCCCAGGAGCGAAAACGGCAGAGGCTACCGACGGATGCCGCTTATGACGCACTCCTTGCCTTCGCTCGCGAGCGGGGAACACGCGGCTCGCACACCGAGGGCTCTGTCCCGCCCTATCTCTGGATCGTGATGGAGATCGGCTACCTGTGCAGGCTGCGCGGCGTCGAGACAATTACCCTGACCGACGCACACGCGCATGAAGAAGGCCTGCATACCAATCGACGAAAGCGTAGTCGTGACAGCCTGGTCGAATGGTCGCCGCGCCTTAAAGCGGCTTGGGAGGCGGCGATAGCGCTGCGACAATCCGTTATTGATCGCCACGCACTGCCTGTCCAACTTCGAGCGGAGCACCGCTTCTTGATCCTTGCGCAACATGGCGAGCCAATTCAGAAGTCAAGCCTAGATAGCGCTTGGCAGCGCTTCATTCAAATGGCGCTTCGTGAGGGCGTCATTCGGGAAGACCAACGCTTTGGAATTCACGATCTGAAAAGGAAGGGTGGCACCGACACCGAAGGTAATAGAGCTGATAGGCAGGACGCCCTAGGCGTGAGCGATGCCATGATGAAGGTTTATGACAAGAGCGTTCCCCGAGTCAAGGCATCCCGCACTGTTGAGTAAGGCATTAACCAGACCGCTTACTCAGGATCAATACTTGCGAGCTGCACCTGCTCATCCTCCAACATCCTGATCGCACTTCCGATTTCTTCCTGCAACTCCCTACCTACGGGTGAAACGGACTTCCAAGATGTAGCACTATCCTCGAAGTCAATCTGCTGGACGGCATTCATACCTGCAGCGGCCAATCTACCAAGCATCTCAGCGATCTTTCGATCATGAAGTCTGGATCGCACTGGGAGCATAAAGGAAGCTTGCAGTCGCATGGCCTCCAAGTGACGCTCGAAGTCCTCTCCAACTAGTTGGTGGGCACTCAGGCTGCGCGGAGCTCGCGAGCATAGGGAGCCCGCGCGCATGAAATCCGTCACCATCGGTTGAAGCGAAAGCAGATTTGCACGCTCTGACTCTATTCGACGCGCGCGAAGTGTATCGAGCCGCACCTCCCTTCGGCTGGCCAATGCATCTTTGCGACGACTATTTTCCATGAAGTGATCGCCAATGACCTTCAGCAACCAACCCAGAAAAACACCAGCCAACGCCCCCCATCCAGGGCTACTAGGCCCTGACAGCGCTGTCGCGAAAATTAGGGTAGAAAAATAATCTCCATTCATCCCATTACACCAGCGAAAGACTATGGATGGTGCCTTTGCGGTACCAACATCTACGGCCAGACCGAACTATCTAACTCGCGATCGCCTAAACACAACGATGTCTCATGATGATCAGACGAATGGCGGAAAAATCAGGATCTACGCCGATACGTATCGGCGGTGCATCAAAGCCGCAACTGGAACCCCTGCCTAGACAGCGGCCTGACCCTCTTTCACGACGAAATCGAGCGGAACTGTCGTCTCTGCAATCCTAAGAGTAACAGCGTACTTGCCGGCCTCGGGAATTGGAAAGTCCTTGAGATGCAAATTAAGTATGTTCTCTTTTTCGGTGAACAACCGAACGGGCCCGGCATCAATTTCAGGATAGAGATCAGGCGGCCCAGAAGGAGAGCGGGCGGAGAACTTAATCGGGACCTCGCACTCTTCTAACGTTTCTAATTGAAGATAGAAATGCAAAGAAGAGAGCTTTGTAGGAAAAAGCTCCCCCTTAGGCAGCGCTATCTCTCGCCGGGGGTATACCCCGACAAGGGAGACCTTATTGTCAGCCTCTCTACGAACATCCTCGCAAATAATCGAGTTAACAATAACTAACGACATAATCACACGCTCCAAGCGGCAACGGAAATTCGTCGCTCGTCAGGCGCGAACGCCCCGACCCTTTCAGCGCCACGACTTTTTGCCCTAGAAATATTATCGATCAGACTCGTAGTTACCGACAGAGAATCATCAATAACAGCGTGTACCACTGCATAGGAAATTAGGTTTTCAACCGTAAGCAGCTCAGACTTCTGCCTCGGCCGCATGTCCGAAACAGCAAGCCCGCAGAATTGATATACGATGTGAACGTACTCCGATTCGACTTTCTTAAGCAGAACCAGTTCCGACGAACCAACACCACGAGTAGCTACCGCCACTCTTGTGCGTTTGACGACAAGCTCGACAGCATCAATTATGCGACCTAAGGCAAAAGTACCAAGCAGTATCCCAGCCACACCGCCAAAAAGAATGAGCGGAAGTAGACCCCCCGCTAGACCGTCTGCAACTGCGCCTGATTGCAGGAAATACCCCACAGTAAGTACAGACACTATGAGCCAGGCACCGCCAGAAATTAGCCGCAAAGGTCCCATTATTCCTTACTCCTGAGCATCGCGCGAACACCACACCAAGGATCTCTCCAACCGACCTCTCCAACCACCATTAGAAGCACCAGAACAGAGGCGCACCAATATATAGCAAGCCTATCTGTGCAAAGGGTGATGATCGCCGCGACCCAGGCCATAAGGATCACAAGGCGTACATGTCCAATCCGTCGCATCGTGCGAGGACAGGTGTGATCGAGCGACACCAATCCACCTCCATAGATCTCCTTGTCTTGCACTTGGCTGGTGAAGAGAGCCCAGAGCACGATAGAGGTGATGACCCCAAACATCCTAATTGCCTGCTGCAGATGGCCGGCCCCCTCGAGCGTACCCAAGCAGTACGCGATGAACCACGCGACGAATGTGCCGGCAGCGATGCCAAAGACGGGCGACATGTTCGTCGCCCAGCGCCCCCCTGTTTCAGCGTTGCTCACCATCACCCCTCCTTGAGTGGAACAATGATCGCACGATGGCTGCGTTGCCAGCCAGCTATTACGGAGCTATTTACGGAGCGCATGAAAAAGGCGCCCACCAGGCGCCTTAAGTCATTGATGCAATTGGTGGGCCGTGATGGATTCGAACCATCGACCAAAAGATTAAAAGTCTTCTGCTCTACCAACTGAGCTAACGGCCCATTGCATCCCCGACGTGACGCCGGGGGTGCGCATTCTAACGCATCTTCGCGCTCATGCGTACCCGGCCCGCATCACACGTAGTGGGTCGGGTCCGGCACGCCGGCATCGGTGAAGCCCTGCGCGCGCAGGCGGCAGGCATCGCAGTGCCCGCAGGCGCGGCCCTGGTCGTCGGCGTTGTAGCAGGACACGGTCAGGCCGAAGTCCACGCCCAGGCGAACGCCTTCACGCACGATATCGGCCTTGCTCAGGAACTGCAGCGGCGCGTGGACCTGGATGCCCGCACCTTCCACGCCCGCCTTGGTGGCCAGGTTGGCCAGCGTCTGGAAGGTCTGGATGAATTCGGGGCGGCAATCCGGGTAACCGGAATAATCCACCGCGTTGACGCCGCAGAAGATGTCGTTGGCGCCCAGCACCTCGGCCCAGCCGAGTGCGACGGACAGCATGATCGTATTGCGCGCCGGCACGTAGGTGACCGGGATGCCCTCCCCGCCCGCTTCAGGAACGTCGATGTCATCGGTCAGGGCCGAGCCACCGATGCTGCGCAGGTCGACATTGACGGTCTTGTGGGCGACCGCGCCGAGCGCGCTGGCGACGGCGGCAGCGGCATCGAGTTCGGAGGTGTGGCGCTGGCCGTAGCGCACGCTCAGGGCGTGGACGGCGAAGCCCTGCTCGCGGGCGATGGCGACGACGGCGGCGGAGTCCATGCCGCCGGACAGAAGGACGACTGCTTTTTTCATGGGGGTGTTTCCGGTGGTTTGCGGGGAACCAGCACGCTGTCCCGCGCCGGACGTCTTTACTGATGGTGAGGCCTGGTCGATGGCAAGCGCAGCGCCGTAGCGCTGCAGCCGCCGTTACCTCCCGGGTTCGTCATTCCACAACAGCTTGTGCAGCTGCATCTGGAACCGCACCGGCAGCCGATCAGCCACGATCCAGTCGGCCAGCTCACGCGGGCTGACCTCGCTCTTGCTCGGCGAGAACAGCACCATGCTGCGCTCATTGAGCCGGTGCTCGCGGACCATGCCGCGGGCCCATTCGTAATCCTCACGGCTGCACAGGACGAACTTGATCTGGTCGCGCTTGGTCAGCAGCGGCAGGTTCTCCAGGCGGTTGCGGGCCATTTCGCCGGAGCCGGGGGTTTTCAGGTCGACCACGCGCGACACGCGCGGATCGACGGCGCTGACATCCAGCGCGCCGGAGGTTTCCAGCGAGACGTCCAGGCCGGCATCGCAGAGCTTCTCCAGCAGCACCAGGCAGCGCTTCTGCGCCAGCGGCTCGCCACCGGTCACGCAGACGTGGTGAACGCCCTGGGCCAGCACCTCGTCCACGATCGCGTCGATGTCCCACCAGGTGCCGCCATGGAAGGCGTAGGCGGTATCGCAATAGGTGCAGCGCAACGGGCAGCCGGTCAGGCGCACGAACACGGTCGGCCAGCCGGCGGTATCGGCTTCGCCCTGCAGGGACAGGAAGATCTCGGTGATCTTCAGTCGCGGCAGCGGGGACTGCACGATCTCACTGGGGAGTGCGGCAGCAGCGGACAGAGTGGTGGTCATGGCGGTGATTCTTGGCGGACGGCTTCGGAAACGACAACAGCCGGGCATGGCCCGGCACGGAGGACCGGGCAGCGCCCGGTTGGCAATCCATCATTATACCGGGCCCGGCCGCAACAGCGGCCCGGGGCGGGTTCAGCGGATCTGCTGACCCAGCCGGATCGACTGAAGACGGTCCTGCGCGGTGCGCGCGGCGTCGGAGCCGGGATACGTGGACACGACCTGTTCGAGAGTCGCCTGGGCCTGGTCGACCTTGCCTTCGCCATACTGGGAAAGGCCGATCTTGAGCAGGCCACCGGACGCCTTGTCATGGGTCGGGTAGCGCGAGATGAGGTCGCGGAACTGCGCCTCAGCCAGCGGGAAATTACGGGTGGCGTAATAGCTTTCGCCCAACCAGTACAGCGCGTTGGGGGTATAGACGCCGTTGGGGTACAGCTCCAGGAAGCTCATGAACAGCTGCGCCGAGTCGTCGTACTTGCCGGCCTTGAGCGCATCGAAGGCGACATTGTAGGCGGTGCGTTCATCGCCACTGGCGGCCAGGCTGCCGGCATCGCCGTGCACGCTTGGCGGCCGCTCGGAAGCGGCCGTTGCCGGTTTCGGGGATGCAGCGGGGGCAGGCGCGGCTGCGGCCGGGGCGGCAGGAAGCACGGGGGCTCCACCTTCCAGGCGGTTCAGGCGGCTGTCCAGGTCCAGATACTGGTCCTTGGCGGACTGCTTGAGCTGGTCATTGTCGTGCTGCAGCTGCTCGACCTGCGACTGCAGGGCCTGCAACTGGGTACGCAGCTGATTCAGCTGATTGAGCATGTCCATGTTGGACTGGTTGTTGTTCGCCTGCTGCTCAAGCGCGCCGACGCGGTCGGCCAGACTCTGGCGCTGCGCATTGGCCGGTGCGGCAGCCACGAGGGCTGCCGCAACGATCATCGATAGAAATCGAAAGCGCATCTATTACTGAGCCGTGTACACGATCTCGACGCGACGGTTCTGCGACCAGCAGGACTCGCCCGACTCGGTGCAGACCGGACGCTCTTCACCGTAGGACACGACGGTCAGCTGCGAAGCCGAACCACCGTTGGCCTGCAGTGCCGAGGACACGCCGTTGCCACGACGCTCGCCCAGGGCCTGGTTGTAAGCGCGCGAACCGCGCTCATCGGTGTGGCCCTGCAGGGTCATGCGCGAGGACGGACGGTCACGCAGGTACTTGGCGTGGCACGCCATGATGGCCTGGAACTCCGGCTTGACGCTGTCCTGGTCCAGATCGAAGTACACCACGCGCTGGCGCAGGCAGGAATCGGTATCCAGATCACCCGGACCGTACAGACCCGAGGTGGACGGGCCGGTCGGAGCGGTGGTGCTGCCGGTATCAACCGGGGCAGCCGGCACTTCCTTGACCTTCTTGGAACAACCGGCCAGGGCGGCCACGGACAACAGGGAGACAAGCAGAACGCGGGTGGTCTTGTTCATGGCGATACCTTTGAGGCTCCTAAAGCCGGATGAGGGATGAATACGGCGAAATCTTAACACTCTGTTAGCGCTTTGTACGGTATGGCGACCAAGAAGGCTCGCGAACATCACCGTCCGCCAGAACCAGCCGCTGGCGCACGCGCGCATCGGCCGAAACGGCGTACAACACTCCACGACCCCCCTCACGGGCGGCGTACAACACCATGCTCGCGTTGGGCGCGAAGCTCGGCGATTCATCCAGCGACCCTGGCGACAGCGTGTTCCAGCGGGCCGAGCCCGTGCTGCTGTCCATCATCGCGATCTTGTAGGTGTTGCCGCTGCCCTGGGCGACCACCAGCTTCTTGCCGTCGTAGGACAGGCTCGGGGTGGCGTTGTAGTTGCCCTGGAAGGTCACGCGCGACGCGCTGCCACCGCTGGAAGCCACCTGGTAGATCTGCGGGCGGCCGCCACGGTCGGAGGTGAAGTAGACGCTGCTGCCATCCGGGCTCCAGGTCGGCTCGGTATCGATGGCGAAGTGGTTGGTCAGCTGGGTCAGCTGCTTGCTGCCCAGGTCCATCACGTAGATTTCCGGGTTGCCGCTGCGCGACAGCGACAGGGCCAGGCGGCGGCCATCCGGCGAGAACGACGGGGCGCTGTTGATGCCGCGGAAGCTGGTGACCAGCTCACGGCCACCGCTGGAGATGTTCTGGATGTAGATCGCCGAGTTGCCGCGCTCGAAGCTCACATAGGCCAGCTTGTTGCCGTCCGGGCTCCAGCTCGGCGAGAGCAGCGGCTCGGCCGAGCGCACGATGGTCTGCGGATTGAAGCCGTCCGAATCGGCCACCATCAGTGCATAACGCATGGCATCGCCCTTGCCGCTGGCGGTGACATAGGCAATGCGGGTCCAGAAGGCGCCGCGCACACCGGTGATCTTTTCATAGATGGCGTCGGCCATCTGGTGGGCGACATCGCGCATGGCGTTGCCACGGGCGGTCATCGCCAGGCCCAGCAGGCGCTCGCCCTTGGGCACGTCGTACAACTCGTACTCGACGCGGTAGGCGCCAGCGCCGGCGTCCATCACCCGGCCGACCACGATGTAGTTCTGCTTCAGCGCGCGCCAGGTAGCGAACTGGATCTCGCTGCCACGGGTCGGCTTTTCGACGATCTGGGCTTCCGGCAGATTGCGGAACTGGCCGGAACGGTCCAGGTCGGCACGCACCACGGCGGCCACATCGGTCTGCGGTGCACCGGCCGACCCCTGATACGGCATGGGGACGACGGTGATCGGCGTGGCGGAGGCATTGCCGCCAATGATGTCGATATCCAGCCCCTTCTGCTGCGCCATGGCAGCGAAGGGCAACAACAGGGCCGCAACAACGGCAAGCCAACGAGGCATTTTTTTCATGGAGCGCTCAATAGGGGGGAAACCAGAACGAGGGATAACAGGACCGCGGTGAACAGTTTCGCAATCATGAACCAAGGCCGTGTGAATTCCGAGTCACCGGGCGCACAAAACTCACACACCGTTAACCCCTCCAGGCGCCGTCGGCCTGCGCGGCGACCGGTGGCGCGCGGCTGCCACGACCGCTGATCCGGCGGGATCAGCGGCCTGCCGCGTCAATCCTGGGCGGTGAACGTGAAGTTGATGGTGCGCGCGAACACAGACTCGAAGCCGCGGTACGGCAACGGCTGGGCATTCAACACGGCGGCCTCGATCGAACGGCGGCCTGCCTCGTCGAACGGGCAGCTGCCGCTGACCTTGGCCTGGATCACCTGCCCACCGGGAATCTGGGTGATCGAGACCTGGCAACGCTGGCCCAGCGGGACCGAATCCGGACGGGTCCACTGTGCCGAGACCTTCTGCTGGATGGCCGCCGCGTACTTGGCGCTGAGATCGTCACTGGTGCCACCAGCACCGGCGGCCGGCTTGGCGGCACCGGTCGCCCCGGCGGTCGAGGCCGAGGCATTGGCCGCACGCGCGGCCGTGACCTGGCGCAGCTTCTGTTCGGCCAGCTTGGCTTCGTTCTCGGCCTGGGCCCGCTTGCGGCGGATTTCAGCGAGTTTCTTGTCGCGCTCGGCGTCGGCCTTGGCGTCGTTGGCCTTCTGTTCCTGCTCGGCCAGCTTCTTCTTCTCGGCTTCTTCCTGCTGCTTGGCCAGGCGCAGCTTCTGCTCGGCCTGTTCCTGGCGCTTGCGCTCGGTCAGGTCGATCTGTTCCTGGCGGCGCTTGGCTTCCTGCTCCTGCTTGGCCTTTTCCGCCGAGATCGCCAGCGCGTTGACCGCTTCCTGGTCGACCGTGTCGGGCTGGGCGATGCGCTCCTGCGCCTGCGACTGCTGCGGCGTCGGTGCGTCCTGCGGGCGCGGCTCGGGCAAGGGCTGCGGTGGCGGCACGGTGTCTTCCGGAATGGGCTCGGGCTCGGCGACCGGCTCGGGCAGGTCCGGCAGCGTTTCGGAGGCCCGCAGGGCCTGGCGGGCGGCCGAGGCTTCCGAGGCGGACAGCTGCAGGCTGGCCTCGATCGCCGGATCGCCGGCGGCCGCTTCGGTGGTGCGCTGCGGCGACCACAACCAGGCGGCGATGAAGATCAGGGCCAGCAGCAGGTGCACACCGAGCGCCAGCGCGATCGGCAGACCCCACTTCTCTTCAGGCTGACGCTGCGGTGGCAGGGCTTCAGCGTGCATCGGTCGCCAGGCCCACCTTTTCCACGTTGGCGCGCTTGATCACGTCCATGGCCGCGACCACCTTCTCATACGCCACGGCCTTGTCGGCGGCGACGATCACGCGCAGGTTCTTGTCCTGCGAAGAAAGCGCGGACAGCTGGGCCTGCAGCCGGGCCGCATCCATCGGTTCCGGATCCTTGGCCTCGGGCAGCTTCAGGCTGAGCTGGCCATCCAGGCGGACGGACACGATCACCGGATCCTGCTTGCTCTCCAGCGCCTTGGCCTGGGAGGTCGGCAGATCCACTTCAAAGCTCAGCGTGAGCAGCGGCGCGGTCACCATGAAGATGATGAGCAGCACCAGCATGACGTCGATGTACGGCACGACGTTGATTTCGGATTTGAGCTTTCGGCGCTTGCGGCGGCCAATGGCTGCGGTCATGGCAGGACTCCTGTGCTGGGCGCTTACTCGTCGCCCGCGGTCTGACGCTGCAGGATCGAGCTGAACTCTTCTGCGAAGGTTTCAAAGCGCACCGACATGCGCTCCACGCGGGTGGTGAAGCGGTTGTAGGCCCATACCGCCGGGATCGCCACGAACAGGCCGATCGCGGTGGCGAACAGGGCTTCGGAGATACCCGGGGCGACCGAGGCGATGCCGGCCTGTTCGCCGCTGTTGATCATGTCGTGCATGGTCACCATGATGCCGAACACGGTGCCGACCAGGCCCACGTACGGGGCGGTCGAGCCGATGTTGGCCAGCAGCTCCAGGCTGCGCTCCATCTGGTCCACTTCACGGGTGTAGGTGGTGCGCATGGCGCGCTGGGCGCCCTCAAGCTGGGCACGGCCATCCAGGCGACGCTTGTCGCGCAGGCGGGTGAACTCGCGGAAGCCCGATTCGAAGATCGCTTCCAGGCCGCCGACCTGGCGGTTGCGGTCGGTCGCCGAGCTGTACAGCTTGCCCAGGTCCGCACCGGACCAGAAGCGGCTTTCGAACTCGTCGGCGGCGCGGTTGGCGGCGTTGAACACGCGTGCCTTGCGGAAGATGATCACCCAGCTGATGAACGAGCCGGCCAACAGCAGCAGCACGATGATCTTCACGGGGATGCTGGCCTTGATCATCAGGTCCAGGTAATTGATGCCACCGCCATGCGCGGCTTGGGCGACAGTCTGCGCCGCGGCGCTGGTGACTTCCTGCGGCAGCGCTTCGGTCACCGTGGCCTGCAGGGCCAGGAGCATTGCGATCATCCGTTGTTCCTCAGTATGCGGATTCTGGAAATTCGAGGTGTTTCAGCGCGGCATGCAGTGCATCGTCCATGCCACGCGGTTTGAAGGTGGTTGCATCCAGCGCGGCGATCTTCACCTGCGCGGTCAGCAGTGTTTCCCCGCCCCGGCACACGGCCTGCGCGAATACCATGCTGGCGCGCTTGCACTGCACCAGCGTGGCGGTGACATCCAGCGCATCATCCAGGCGCGCCGGTTTGAGGAAATCCATGGTCATGCTGCGCACCGCGAACACCAGGCCGTGGTCGCAGCGCATCCGCTCCTGACCATACCCCAATGCGCGCATCCATTCCGTGCGCGCCCGTTCCATGAAGGCCACGTAGCGGGCGTGGTACACCACCCCGCCAGCGTCGGTATCTTCCCAGTAAATGCGTGTCGGCCAACTGAATCGGGGCTCAACCCGGGGCTCAACCGACATCCGGGACCTCCGCGAACAGGTCCGCCGGGGGGTTCTTCGGCTTCAGCCCCATGTGCCGGTAGGCCTTGTGCGTGCACATGCGCCCCCGCGCGGTGCGGATCAGGAAGCCCTGCTGGATCAGGTACGGCTCGACCACGTCTTCCAGCGTGCCACGTTCTTCGGACAGCGCCGCCGCCAGCGACTCGATGCCGACCGGGCCACCATCGAAGTAATCGACCATGGTCCGCAGCAGGCGCCGATCCAGCTCGTCGAAGCCCTCCGGATCGACCTTGAGCATCTGCATCGCGGCCTGGGCCACGTCCTGATCGATGTGGCCGGCCGCCTTCACCTGGGCGAAGTCGCGCACGCGGCGCAGCAGCCGGTTGGCGATACGCGGGGTGCCGCGCGAGCGCCGTGCGATCTCGGCCGCGCCTTCGGCGGTGCAGTCGATGTTGAGGATGCTGGCCGAACGCCGGACGATCTTCGTCAGCTCTTCCGGGGTGTAGAACTCCAGCCGGTGCACGATGCCGAAGCGGTCGCGCAGCGGCGCGGTCAGCAGGCCTGCCCGGGTGGTCGCACCAATCAGGGTGAACGGCGGCAGATCGATCTTGATCGAGCGGGCCGCAGGGCCCTCACCGATCATGATGTCGATCTGGAAATCTTCCATCGCCGGGTACAGCACTTCCTCCACGACCGGCGAAAGGCGGTGGATTTCATCGATGAACAGCACATCGTGCGGCTGCAGATTGGTCAGCAGCGCGGCCAGGTCACCGGCCTTTTCGATCACCGGGCCGGAGGTGACGCGCAGCGCGACCCCCAGCTCGTTGGCGATCACATGGCTCAGGGTGGTCTTGCCCAGTCCCGGCGGCCCGAAGATCAGCACGTGGTCGAGTGCGTCGCCACGGGCCTTGGTCGCCTCGATGTAGATCGACAGCTGCTCGCGCACTGGCGCCTGGCCGAGGTAATCGGCCATGCGCTTGGGGCGGATGCTGGCGTCGGTGCCCTCGTCTTCGCGGGTGGCACCGGCGGCGATAATGCGGTCGTCGGTCATCCCGCGATTATGCGGCAAAAAGGGGCGTGATCCGCGCCCCGGTAGTGCCGGCCGCTGGCCGGCTCCGCACGATGCAGGGGTCGTGGGGAGCCGGCCAGCGGCCGGCACTACCGGGAATGCATCGGAGGAAGCGCCCCTTGTTGTTCACGAAGGCGCGGGGATAAGGGGAAATGCCGCCGGGGCCCACGGTTTGCATCGCAAACTGTGGGCAGCGCAGGTGGAGATTAAATCTCCACCTGAGCCCCAAGCTCCACGAGCCGATTACCCGGAATCCGGAAGAACCCGGTCGCCGGCGCGGCGTTCCGGTGCATCAGCGCGAACAGTTTGTCGCGCCAGATCGGCATGCCGCGGTTGGCGGTGGCCACGATGGTCTCGCGGCTGGCGAAGAACGTGGTGTCCATCGGGTCGAAGTAGATCCCGCCGTGGTCGCACGAGCGCATCAGCGCCAGCGGCACGTCCGGGGTCTCCATGAAGCCGAAGCGCACGTAGATCCGATAGAACTCATCACCCACCGATTCGATCTTCAGGCGCTGGCCAGAGGGCGCGTACGGGACCGGCAGGGTCACCACGTGCAGGAACACGTTGCGCTCATGCAACACCTTGTTGTGCTTGAGGTTGTGCATCAGCGCGTGCGGGGCCACCGAGGGATCGGCGGTCAGGAACACGGCGGTGCCCGGTACCCGCACCGGCGGAGCCAGCATCAGGCCCGGCAGGAAGGTATCGATCCGGATGCCATCCTTGCGGATCTCATCGCGCAGCAGCTCGCGGCCACGCCGCCAGGTGCGCATCATGGTGAACAGCACGATGCCCAGCACCACCGGGAACCACGCGCCCTGCAGCAGCTTGGCGCCGTTGGCGATCACGAAGCCCAGGTCGATCACGAAGAAGATCACGCACAGCGGCAGGATCCAGTTGCGTGCCTTCGGCCACAGCGCGCGCGCGACCAGCGCCAGCAGCAGGGTATCGATCAGCATGGTGGCCGACACCGAGATACCGTAGGCCACCGCCAGATTGGAGGAGCTGCGGAAGGCCAGCACCAGCCCGATCACCATCACCGCAATGCCCCAGTTGATGCCCGGGATGTAGATCTGGCCGATGGTGTCGTGCGAGGTATGGGTAATGCGCATGCGCGGGATGTAGCCCAGCTGCATGGCCTGGCGCGAGACCGAGAATGCGCCGGTGATCACCGACTGCGAGGCGATCACCGCCGCCATCGTGGCCAGCACGATCATCGGGTACAGGCCCCACTCCGGGACCGCCTCGAAGAACGGGTTCTTGACCGCTTCGGGGTTCTTCAGCACCAGGGCGCCCTGCCCCAGGTAGTTCAGCACCAGGCATGGCAGCACGAAGTAGTACCAGGCATGGCGGATCGGCTTGGCGCCGAAGTGGCCCATGTCCGCGTACAGCGCTTCGCCGCCGGTCACCGCCAGCACCACCGCGCCGAGGATGAAGATGCCGTGCCAGCCGTGCTCCATGAAGAAGCGCAGCGCCCACATCGGGTTGAAGGCCTTGAGTACTTCGGGGGCATCGACGATGTTCCAGATGCCGATGGCCGCCAGCGAAATGAACCAGATCGAGGTGATCGGGCCGAACAGCTTGCCGATCTTGGCCGTGCCGAAGCGCTGCACGGCGAACACCGCCAGCAGCACCACCACGGTGATCGGCACGATGAAGTTGTGCAGGCCCGGGGCCGCGACCTCCAGGCCCTCGACCGCACCCAGCACGGAGATCGCCGGGGTGATCACGCCATCGCCGAAGAACAGCGAGGCGCCGAAAATGCCGAGGATGCCGACCACATAGGCCGAGCGCGACCCGTTGCGCAGCGTGCGCTGGGTCAACGCCATCAGCGCCATGATGCCGCCCTCGCCGTCGTTGTCGGCGCGCATGATGATGGTGACGTACTTGAGCGTCACCACGATGTTCAGCGCCCAGAACGCCAGCGACAGCACGCCCAGCACGGTGTCATGGTCGCTGTTGAGACCGTAGTGCGGGGAGAACGCTTCTTTCAGCGTGTACAGCGGGCTGGTGCCGATGTCGCCGAACACCACGCCGATGGCGCCGATCATCAGCGCCATGCCGCCGGCCGCGGGCGCGTGGCCGTGCGGGGCCTGGCCGTCGCTGTGCTGGGGGGAAGTGGTGGACATGAGGCTCCGGGCGGACGCGGTCGGTGGTGTCGGTGTCAGGAAATGGCAGGCGCGCGGCTCAGCGCAGCGCCGCCTGCAGGGCCTTGCGGATCACCGTGGCGACATCGTCACCCTCGGCATTGGCATCGCGCGCCATGCGCGCGGCCTCGGTCGGCTTGTAGCCCAGCTGCTGCAGGGCCACGGTCGCCTCGGAGACCGGATCGGTGGCCGGTGCCGCACCGGCGATCGGCGCGCCGCCGCCACCGAAATGGGCCGCGCGGTCGCGCAGCTCCAGCACCATGCGCTCGGCGGTCTTCTTGCCGATGCCCGGGATGCGGGTCAGCGCGGTGATGTCACCGGCCTGCAGCATGCGCGCGAACTCGTCCACGCTGACCCCGGAGAGCACGGCCAACGCGATCTTGGCGCCGATCCCGCTGACCTTCTGCACATCGCGGAACAGGCGGCGCTCACCCTCGCGCAGGAAACCGTACAGCGAGACGCTGTCTTCCTTCTGCGCGTAATGGGTGAACAGGGTGACCTCGCGGCCCAGCTCGGGCAGATCGTAGAAGGTGCTCATGGGCGCCTCCAGCTCATAGCCGACGCCATTGACGTCCACCATCAGCCACGGCGGCGCCTTGTAGGCCACGATCCCGCGCAGACGACCAATCATGCAGTGTTCCTCATTTCCGGCTCCAGGCCTGGCGGGCATTGACGCCCAGGCGCAACGCCGTCGCCCGGACGTGGGCGTGGGTGATCGCCACGGCCAACGCATCGGCAGCGTCGGCCTGCAGCTTGGTTTTCAGGTTGAGCATGAGCCCGACCATGTGTTGGACCTGTTGTTTTTCCGCGCCACCGCGGCCGACCACGGCCAGCTTGATCTCGGTGGCGGCGTACTCGCTGACCGGCAGGTCGCGCATCACCACGGCCGAGATGGCGGCGCCGCGCGCCTGGCCCAGCTTCAAGGCCGAATCCGGGTTGCGCGCCATGAACACCTTTTCGATGGCCACTTCGTCGGGGCGGTATTCCTCGACCAGGGCGGTCAGGCCGACCACCAGCAGCTTCATCCGCTGCGGGAAGTCATCCGCGCCCAGCAGCACCAGCGGCAGGTGATGCACATGCACCACCTTGCCGGCGGCGTCCACATCAATGATGCCCACCCCGGTGCGCTGCGAACCGGGGTCGATGCCGAGAATGCGGGTCATGCGGCACGCACACGGCCGCCCGTGGCCCGGAAGGGACACATGCGGCGGGGATAACAGGGAACGGCGGGAGTCATCATGGTCCGCATTGTCCGCTCACCGGTCGCGCAAAGCGACCGGTGAAGCGCCTGCTCAGGCGTAGGCGTCCGCGCCGAGCTCGGCGTTGGAGAACACGTCCTGCACATCGTCCAGGTCTTCGAGCATGTCCAGCAGCTTCTTGACCTGCAAAGCGGTGTCGCCTTCGACCTTGATGTCGTTGTCGGCGCGGTAGGTGATTTCAGCATGGTCCGGGGTGAACCCGGCGGCCTCCATCGCATCCTTGACAGCGTGGTAGCTGTCGGCCGCGGTGACCACGTCGATCGCCCCGTCTTCCGGGTAGACCACGATGTCGTCCGCGCCGGCCTCGATCGCCGCCTCGGTCACGGCTTCTTCGTCCGCACCGGCGCCGAAGTGCAGCACGCCCAGGCGCTTGAACATGAACGACACCGAGCCTTCCGTGCCCATGTTGCCGCCGCACTTGCTGAACGCATGGCGGACATCGGCCACGGTGCGCACGCGGTTGTCGGTCAGGCAGTCCACGATCACGGCCACGCCACCGGGGGCATAGCCCTCGTAGCGGATCTCTTCGTACTCGACGCCTTCCAGCTCACCGGTCGCCTTCTTGATGGCGCGCTCGATCACGTCCTTGGACATGTTCGACGACAGGCCCTTGTCCATGGCCACCCGCAGGCGCGGGTTGTTGTTGGGGTCGCCTCCACCGCCGCGCGCGGCAACGCCGATCTCGCGGATGATCTTGGTGAAAATCTTGCCGCGCTTCGCGTCAGACGCGTTTTTGCGGTTCTCGATGGAGGGGCCTCTACCCATGGGGTGACTCTCGTGTTTCTGTCAGGAACAGGGCGCGAATTCTACCTGATCCGCCGACCTGCCCGTGTCAGTGCCGGGCCCGATCAGGCGGCGTGGGCCGCGTCGTCCCGGCGGAACCGGCCATCGCGCAGGAAGGCGGCGGTCTGGCGCGCGGCATCCGGCGAGAATACCAGCCCGCTGTGGCTGGCCGGGATCACGCAGTGGTCGGCCAGGCCCGGCAACTGCGTCTCATCCAGCGCCACGGTGCCATCGGAGGCATCGCCACAGGCGCCCAGCAGGCTGCCCAGCCCGTGCGGGACGGAGCCGGCGATCAGGCCGACCTGCGCCCTGCCCTCCCAGGCCGGCAGGCCATCCAGCAGCAGTTCCGAGCTGCGCCCCAGCGCCAGCGACCAGCCGTGATCGCTCAGCGAGCGCGCGGTCACACTGCCACGCAACGGGGAGCCGAGGCAGACCACCCGCGACACCGGCAGGTCCGGCGCGCGCCGCAGCGCCTCCAGCGCGACCAGTCCGCCCAGGCTGTGCCCGACCAGCGAGACCGGGCCGCTGTCCTTGAGCCGCTCCAGCAGTTGCGGCACCGCCACCTCCGGGCCCCCGAACACGCTGGAGTACCCGAAGGTATCCACGGCGAAGCCACGGGCACGCAGACGCCAGGCCAGCGGGCCGACCCACGCGCGCGCATTCCAGATGCCATGCAGCAGTAAAACAGGGGGATTCATGGTGTCAGCCTAGCCCGTTGGGCGGGGCGCCTGCAGAAGGAAACAGCGTCATTAGACGAATGGACCGGACAACGGCAGGTGAAGCCGTCGCGGCCCTTCAGGATCCGGCTCAGGCGGCCGTTGGCGGGCGGCGCAGGATGAACTCCAGGTCGAGCACCTTGCCCACCGGGAACGCGTAGGTGCCGACCTTGCTGAAGCCGTAGCGGGCGTAGAAGCGCTGTGCACCGAAGTTTTCCGACCACACCCCCAGCCACACCGTGCGCGGGCCCTCGCGTTCCAGCCAGGCCAGCGCGGTTTCGAACAGACGACTGCCCCAGCCACAGCTCTGCTGGTCCTTGATCAGGTACAGGCGCTTGAGCTCGCCATCGCCGGGCTGCACCTCGGCATGCGGCAGTCCACAGGGGCCGGCTGCGGCGTGGCCCACGGCAACACCGTCCAGCTCCAGCAGCCAGACCGCGTAATCAGGGTGTTCGAGGATGATGCGCTGGCGCTGCGCCGGGTAGGCCTCGTCGAGGAAGGCCTGCAGGTCCTCGGGCGGGTACAGATGGCCGAAGGTTTCCACGAAGGTACGCGCGGCCAGCACCGACAGGGTCTGGGCATCGTCCGGGGTGGCGCGGCGGATGGTGTAACGGCCTGGGGTCACGGCGGGAGCATCGGCATCGGCGGGAGCCGTCAATTTACCTGAACGCTGCGGCGATGGCGCCGCGTGACGATCAACGTTTTCGATCATCACGGGCGCCACCCGCGGCCCGGCACCGACCTCCGGCCGGTACCTGCCGCACCCCACCCCGGCCCATGGCCGGCGCTTGCCGGCTTATTCCTTGACCGCGCGCGGACGGACCTGGACGTGCACTTCAGCCAGCTGCTCGTCCGGGATCGGCGACGGGGCACCGGTCATCAGGCACTGCGCGCCGGTGGTCTTCGGGAACGGGATGACGTCGCGGATCGACTCGGTACCGGCCATCAGTGCGGCGATACGGTCGATACCGAAGGCGATGCCACCGTGCGGCGGCGCGCCGAAACGCAGCGCGTCGAGCAGGAAGCCGAACTTGCCCTCGGCCTCTTCGGCCCCGATGCCCAGCAGGTCGAATACCGCGCTCTGCATGTCCGAGCGGTGGATACGGATCGAACCACCGCCGATCTCGTTGCCGTTGAGCACCATGTCATAGCCGCGCGATACGGCGGTCTTGGCATTGGCGCGCAGATCGGCGATGTCATCCACTGCCGGCGCGGTGAAGGGGTGATGCAGGGCGACGTAGCGCTGGGCTTCGTCGTCGTACTCGAACATCGGGAAATCGGTGACCCACAGCGGTGCCCAGCCGGCGGCGACCAGGTTGAAGTCCTTGCCGGCCTTCAGGCGCAGGGCGCCCATGAAGTCGGAGACCTTGTTGTAGCCACCGGCGCCGAAGAACACGATGTCGCCATTGCCGGCGCCCACCTGGGCGACCAGCGCGGCGAAAGCCTCGTCGCTGAAGAACTTGGCGATCGGCGAGCTGACGTCGCCGCTCTCGCTGATCTTGATGTAGGCCAGGCCCTTGGCGCCGTACTTGGCGGCATGCGCGGCGTACTCGTCGATCTGCTTGCGGCTCAGCGTGGCACCGCCGGGGATGCGCAGCGCGGCCACGCGGCCGTCGGCATCATTGGCGGCGGCGGTGAACACCGGGAACTCGCTGGTCTTGACCAGCTCGGCCACGTCCACCAGCTCCAGCGCGATGCGCAGGTCCGGCTTGTCCGAGCCATAGCGACGCATCGCTTCGGCCCAGGTCATGCGCGGGAAGCTGGCGGCCAGCTCCACATCGACCACTTCCTTGAAGATGGCGCGGATCATGGTTTCCACGAAGTCCTGCACGTCGCGCTCGCGCACGAAGGCGAACTCCATGTCCAGCTGGGTGAATTCCAGCTGGCGATCGGCACGCAGGGCCTCGTCGCGGAAGCAGCGCGCGATCTGGTAGTAACGGTCGAAGCCGGCCACCATCAGGATCTGCTTGAACAGCTGCGGGCTCTGCGGCAGGGCGTAGAACTCGCCCGGGTGCATGCGCGCCGGCACCAGGAAGTCGCGGGCGCCTTCCGGGGTGGCCTTGGTCAGGATCGGGGTTTCGATGTCCTGGAAGCCGGTGGCGTCCAGGTGGCGGCGCAGGGCCTGCACCAGCTTGATGCGGGTGCGCTGCATGCGCTGCATTTCCGGGCGGCGCAGATCCAGGTAACGGTACTTCAGGCGGGTTTCTTCGCCCGGGTTCTCGTGCGCGTGGAACGGCAGCGGCTCGGCCTTGTTGAGGATGGTGATGGCCGTGGCGATCACTTCCACGTTGCCGGTGCGGAGCTTGTCGTTGGCCGCGTGGCGCGCGCGCACCACGCCTTCCACCTGCAGCACGTCTTCGTAGCCCAGGCTGGCGGCCACGGCGAATACAGCGGCGTTGTCGACTTCCACCGTCACCTGCACGATGCCTTCATGATCACGCAGATCGATGAAGACCACGCCGCCCTGGTTGCGGGCAACGTCGGTCCAGCCGGCGAGGGTTACGGTTTGGCCAATCAGGGTCTCGTCGACCAGGCCACAGAAGTGGGTACGCATGGGGATAAAGCTCCGCAGGAGAGTGCCGGCGCCAAGCTGCGCCGGAAAGCCCGTTATTCTGCGGCCGCCAGCCCGGCGGGGCAAATCCGGGCGCTGCAGCCCGGCATCACACGCTCTGAACCGGGGCCATTCCTATAGTCCGCGCACCAACGACCGCACGGGGATGTCGCCATGCAACGCCGTCTGAGCACCGTCTGCCTCACCCTTGCCCTGGCCTGTATGGCCCCGGCCCTGCACGCCCAGATGAGTACCCGGGCCTATGCCCCGGAAAATCTGTCGCAGCTGTCCTCCTCCGACCGCAGCCGGGTCATCACCCAGGAATACGCCGACCAGTCCAATGGCCGCCGGATCCCGGATGACCAGCTGCGCTTCTACCTGGCCCAGGTCAATTCGGGCTGGAACTTCTCCCGCATCAAGCAGGACATCGCCACGTCGCTGCGCGGCAACGGCAACGGCAACGGGGGTGGCTGGAATGGCGGCGGCAACGGCCCCGGCAACACCGGCACGGTCCGCTGCGAAAGCCAGGACAACCGCGAGCGGGTCTGCAATACCGGCTGGCGCAGTGCCCGGCTGTCCCGCCAGATCTCCGGGACGACCTGTACCGAGGGCCGCAACTGGGGCTCGCGCAACGGGACGGTCTGGGTCAGCGGCGGCTGCCGGGCCGAATTCGTCGAGGGCCGTGGCAATGGCGGCAACTGGGGCGGCGGCGGCACCGGCGCGACGATCCGCTGCGAGAGCCAGGACAACCGCGAGCGCACCTGCAACACCGGCTGGCGCAACGCCACCCTGGTTCGCCAGATCTCCGGTACGGCGTGTGTCGAGGGCCAGACCTGGGGCGTGCGCAATGGGGCAATCTGGGTCAATCGCGGCTGCCGCGGCGAGTTTGCCGAAGCGCGTGGCAACAGCGGCGGCAACTGGGGGGGCGGTGGCGGCAACAGCAATTACAGCGTGACCTGCAGCAGCAACGACAAGCGCCAGCAGACCTGTGCCTGGGATGCCCGTCAGGGTCGCCCGGCGCTGGTGCAGCAGTTGTCGGGCACGGCCTGCGTGGAAGGCCGCAGCTGGGGCTACAGCAATGGCAGCCTGTGGGTCAGCGGCGGGTGCCGCGCCCGGTTCGGGGCGCGCTGAGCGTTCCCCTTGTGGTAGGTGCCGACCGTTGGTCGGCACGCTCGCGGTGACGCCGGCCCGCGGCCGGCATTACCGCGCTGCGTTACGGCGCGGGCGTCTCACTGCCCCACGGCGCCGGCGGCAGTGCCACCGGCTTGCTCAGGTCGAACACCACCTGGAAGTGGCGCCCGCCCGGGCGGGTCAATTCGTAGACGAAGCGCTGGTCCGGCTCCACTTCCATTGCCCAGGTGTTCTGCACCGAGGCGAGCATGTCCGCCTTGCGGAACATCGCCACCGAGTCCGAATCGACCGGGAATGACTGGCGTTGCGCGGTGCCTGGCGGCTTGCTGTCGCCACCGTACATCGTGACCGCATCCGGGCTGCCGTCTTCGTGGCGATGATCGTGCTTGAGCCGCAGCCCATGCTCGGTGCGGGTGAGCACCCAGGTCCGTGAATGGTCATCACCGACATGGAAGGGAATCCGCAGCTCATGCGCCGGGTCCTCGCAGCCACGCACGTGCATCACCAGCCGTTTGCCCTCGAAAGGATCGGGCGCATCGGTCTTGGGCTCGTTGACCGCGATGCGGCCTTCGAACGCTTTGCCGCAGTGCGCGGCCACGGCAGACATGAACGCATCGGACGGCGCCATCGAGACATCATGGCCGACCGTGTCGTTCGAACCGCTGCACGCGGTGATCGCCAGCGCAGCGGCGAAAGGAAGGAGTTTGACTACATTCATGCCCCCACCCTAACGGGCGCGAACGACCAGCGCAAACCGGACGACCCGCTGCATCGTCACGCACGCGCACCCATCGCCTGCGCTGCAACAGGGGCTTCATACCCGCTGTGGTATGGTCAATCACGTGACTTGTTCGCCTTCTTCCCCACGAAGGGCGCACGCATGTTGCGGCTGACCGCCCTGCTCGCCGGTGTGGCGCTGCTGCTGACCGGCAGCGGCCTGCTCGGCACATTGCTGGCGGTGCGCGGTGGTGAAGCCGGCTTCGGTGCCGGCACGTTGGGGTTGGTGATGTCCGGCTATTTCGCCGGTTTTTTCATCGGCACCTTCTTCGCCCCCTCGCTGATCGGCCGCATCGGCCATATCCGTGCGTTTGCCTTCTTTGCCGCCCTCGCCGCCATCGCGGTGCTGCTGCACCCTCTGTGGATCAATCCCGTGGGTTGGGGCGTGCTGCGCATCCTTACCGGCATCGCGCTGGTGGGCCTTTACACCGTGATCGAGAGCTGGCTCAACGCCGAGCCCGACCCGCGCCTGCGCAGCCGTGCTTTCTCGCTCTACATGGTGGTCAACCTCTCGGCACTGGCCCTGGGCCAGGTGCTGCTGATGCTTGGCGACGCCGGCGCGACCTCGATGTTCATGCTTACCGCGATCCTGGTCTGCGCGGCAGTGTTGCCGGTCACCGCTACGCGCCTGCGCCCGCCGGAGATTCCCTCGGTGCCGCGCCTGAAACTGGCGCGGCTGTATGCGATGGCACCGGTGGCGACGGTTGCCGCCGGCCTCTCCGGCCTGGCGATGGGCGCATTCTGGGGCCTGCTGCCGGTCTACGCCGGCGAGGTCGGCCTGGACGGCAATGGCGTCGCGATGTTCATGCTGACCGCCATCGCCGGTGGCGCGTTGCTGCAATGGCCATTGGGTCACATCAGCGACGGGCATGACCGCCGCACCGGACTGGTCGCGCTGAGCCTGGCCGCGGCGGGTATCGCCGTGGTGGCCTCGCTGCCGATGATCCAGGCGCAGACCCATCTGCTGTTCGGCCTGTTTTTCTTCTATGGCGGGCTGGCCTTCGCGCTGTATCCCTTCGCGGTCGCGCACATGCTCGATTACCTGCCGCGCGAAGATCTGCTCTCGGGCTGCTCCAGCCTGCTGCTGGTCCATGGCGTGGGCGCCGCGCTCGGCCCCGCGTTGGCGGGCGCGGCGATGCAGCAGTTCGGCGCGCCTGCACTGCCGCTGTACTTCGCGGTGGTGCTGATGCTGCTGGCGCTGTTCACCACCGCGCGCCTGCTCAGCTTCCAGCGGCTGCGCACGCATCCGGTCGGCTTCCGGCTGATGCTGCGCACTACCCCCTCGGCGCTGGAACTGATGCCCGAGACCGACACCGCGCCGCCGGATCCCGATATCCCCCTCCCCTCTGACTCCGATAAGGAAGTGCATTGACTGTTTCGACACCGACCTCCCTCACTCCAACCCGTACACCGCCGGCGCCGCCGGCCCCGCAATTGATCCTCGCCACCGATCTGGATGGCACCTTCCTCGCCGGCGATCCCGCCGCGCGTCATCGGCTCTACCGGCTGGTCGACCAGCACCCGGGTATCCGCCTGATCTTCATCACCGGCCGCGGCCTGGAAGCGGTGATGCCCCTGCTCTCCGATCCGGCCATTCCGCGCCCGGATTACGTGGTCTGCGATGTCGGTGCCACCGTCGTCGACGGCCACACCCTGCAGCCGATGCAGCCCCTGCAATCGATGATCGACGCGCACTGGCCGGGCGAGCAGGTGGTCGCCGCCGCGATGCGTCCGTTCACCGCGCTGCAGCGCCAGGACGTGCCGCAGGAACGCCGCTGCTCGTACTTCTGCGATCCCGACACGCTGGCGCCGCTGCGCTCGCAGATCCAGGCCGCCGCGCAGGCGCTGGGCTGCGATGTGCTGTATTCGGCCGACCGCTATCTGGACATCCTGCCGCCTGATACCGACAAGGGCCGCACCCTGGCCGCGCTTGCGCGCCTGCTGGAACTGCCGCGCGATCGCATCCTGGTGGCCGGCGACACCCTCAATGACCTGTCGATGTACACCTCCGGTTTCCGCGGGGTGTGCGTGGGCGATTCGGAGCCGGCGCTGACCGCCGCGACGGCCGACCTGAAGCACGCCTTCCATGCACAGGCGCCGGGGTGCGGCGGCATCCTCGAAGCGATCGAACATTTCGGCCTGCTCGCCGATGACGATCCCTTCCTGCGCCCACCGCCGCAGGCGCGCGCCGATGGCGCCGACCTGGTGATGGTCTATCACCGCCTGCCCTTCGATGAAGTGATGGAAGATGGCGTGCTGGTGCAGCGCCCGCCGCGCTCGCCCAACGGCATCATCCCCTCGCTGCTGAGCTTCTTCGAAGGCGGCCAGAAGGGGTCCTGGGTCGCCTGGGGAATCGATGAGCCCAAGCGCGGTCCGTTCCAGACCCACCTGGCAGTGGATGCCGAGCGTTACCCCACCCTGACCGCCGCGCGCGTGCCGCTGAGCAAACAGGAAGTGGACATCTTCTACAAGCGCTTCTCCAAGGAAGCGTTCTGGCCGATGCTGCACGTGTTCTGGGAACGCGCGAAATTCCGCGAAGAAGACTGGCAAGTCTTCCTGAAGGTCAACCGCAAGTTCGCCGAGGCCACCGCCGCCGAAGCCGCGCATGGCGCGACCGTGTGGATCCACGACTACAACCTGTGGATGGTGCCGGCCACGCTGCGCGAGCTGCGCCCGGACCTGAAGATCGCCTTTTTCCACCACACCTACTTCCCGTCGGCGGATGTATTCAATGTGGTGCCCTGGCGCCGCGAGATCATCGGCAGCCTGCTCAGCTGCGACTACATCGGCTTCCACATTCCGCGACAGGTGGAGAACTTCGTGGACGTCGTGCGCGGCGCGATGCCGGCCGAGCGTCTGGCCTGGGAAAGCTGCGCCCCGCGTTTTCTCACCTACGGGTGCGCAGTGGGCCTGGACACGATGACCACGCGCCTGCGCGTGGGCGACCGCGAAGTCGCCCTCGGTGCGCACCCGGTCGGCACCGATCTGCGCCGCATCCACAACGTGCTCGCACGCAGCGACGTGCGCAATGACATCTTCAAGCTGCGCCGCGAGATCGGCGCGCGCAAGCTGGTGCTGTCAGTGGAGCGCCTGGATTACACCAAGGGCACGCTGGCCAAGCTGGAGGCGTTCGAGCGGTTGCTGGAGCAGCATCCGGATCGCCAGGGCAAGGTCACCCTGCTGATGATCTGCGTACCGGCCGCACGCGAGATGACCATCTACCGCACGCTGCAGAACCAGATCGAGCAGGCGGTGGGGCGGATCAACGGGCGCTTCTCGCGGCTGGACTGGACCCCGGTGCGGTTCTTCGCCCAGGCATTGCCGTTCGAAGAGGTGGTGGCGCACTACGCCGCCGCACAGGTGATGTGGATCACCCCGCTGCGCGATGGCTTGAACCTGGTGTCCAAGGAGTTCGTGGCCACGCAGGGCATC
This sequence comes from Stenotrophomonas sp. TWI377, assembly GCF_039674525.1. Lineage (NCBI taxonomy): Bacteria > Pseudomonadati > Pseudomonadota > Gammaproteobacteria > Lysobacterales > Lysobacteraceae > Stenotrophomonas > Stenotrophomonas sp. TWI377. The sequence goes on along the minus strand of NZ_JBDJNT010000007.1, from coordinate 10,094 downwards.
GAGGGCAGCAACGGCGTGCTGGTGCTCAGCGAATTCGCCGGTGCGGCGGCCGAGCTGAAGGGCGCGGTGCTGACCAATCCGCATGACCCGGCCGATCTCACCGCCGGCCTGTTGCAGGCCTTGTCGATGCCCGACGATGAAGCCACCGGGCGCATGCGCCAGCTGTTTGGCAGCGTGGAGTATTACGACGTGGATCGCTGGGGCCGGGATTTCCTGGATGCGGTGCGCAACAGCCACGCCGAAGGCTGACGCTGTACGGGTAGTGCCGGCCGCTGGCCGGCTCCAGGCGGTGCCGGCTGCGGGCGGTGCCGGTTTCATGGGTTGCCGGCCAGCGGCCGGCACTACCGTGTGCGCACCGAACAACGGTGGGTGCCTACCGTGTGCGCGCCGACCAACGGTCGGTGCCTACCCTGTGCGCGCCGACCAACGGTCGGTGCCTCCCGGGCGGCATCGCCTACCCGGCGCGCTGGATGATGCCTTCGGCGATCACCGCCACCTGGCGCAGCACGTCGTTACGGCCGGCATCATCCACCGTCGCGCCCTGCAGGTAGCTGGTCAGCACCCACGGTGCACCGCCGGCGAGCGGCCACAGAATGGCGATGTCATTGGTGGTGTCCTCGCCATTGCTGCCGGTCTTGTCACCCACCCGCCACGCCTTGGACAACCCGGCGCGCAATCGCGCATCGCCGGTTTCGTTGTCGATCAACCAATCCGCCAGCTGCTGTTTCGAGGCGGACGTGAGTACGTCACCGAGCACGAAGCGCTGCAGGCTGGCCGCCATCGCCGCCGGGCTGGTGGTGTCGCGCGGGTCGCCGGGGGCGAAGCGGTTCATCTCCGGCTCGAGCCGGTCATTACGGGTCACCGCATCACCGTTGGCCCGCAGGAAGGCGGTCACGCCGGCCGGCCCGCCCACCTTGCCCAGCAGCAGGTTCGCAGCGGGGTTGTCGCTGGTGATCATGGTCGCCCGGCACAGGTCGCGCACGGTGAGATCCTTGCCTAGGTGCCGCGTGGTCACCGGCGCATGCGAGAGCATGTCCGGCTGGCGCACGGGCACGCGCTGGTCCAGCGAGAGCCTGCCCTGGTCGGCCAGGTGCAGCACCGCAGCGGACAACACGAACTTGAAGGTGCTGCACATCGGGAAACGTTCGTCCTGGCGGTTGCCGGTACGCCAGCCGGTGCCGGTATTGAGCAGGGTCACGCCGAGGCGCCCGCCGCTTGCTGTTTCCAACGCTGCGAAGTCTTTCGCCGCGACGGCCGGTTGCGGCGAGGGCAGCGGCGTCTTGGCGAAGGCGGTGGCGGCCAATGCAGACGCGGCGGCCGCGCCGGTCCATTGCAGGAACTGTCGTCGAGCGATCATGGGGTTCTCCTTGGCGAAGGCCTGAGTATTGGCAGGTTGCCGCGCCTCCACCAGCGAGGATTTTCAGCGGAAGTCATTACTTGACCTCATACCTTCTGATCCCCCTGCCGGGAATGGACGCGGAAAACAGCGTCATCTCTGCACGTCGCTCGCCGCAGCAGCCCCTCAGTGCGAAGATGCATCATCCCTGCTCACGGCTCGCCCATGCTCCGCCCCCAGCTGCCGCTCAATGCCCTGCGCGCCTTCGAGGCCGCTGCACGGCACCAGAATTTCACCCGCGCCGCCCTGGAGCTGTGCGTCAGCCAGGCCGCGCTGAGCCATCAGATCCGCGCACTGGAGGACCGGCTGGGCGTGTCGCTTTTCACCCGCTTGCCGCGCGGGGTCGCCCTGACCGATGAAGGCGCCTGCCTGTATCCGGTGCTCAACGAGGCCTTCGACCGCATCGCGGTCAGCCTGGACCGGTTCGTCGGCGGGCATTTCCGCGAAGTGTTGAGCGTGGGCGTCGTCGGCACGTTCGCCACGGGTTGGCTGCTGCCGCGCCTGGGGGATTTCAACGCGCGCCATCCGGATATCGAGCTGCGCCTGCAGACCCACAACAACCGCATCGATCTGGCCGGTGAAGGGCTGGACCTGGCGATCCGGTTCGGTGATGGCGACTGGCAGGGGCAGGTCAGCGACGCCGTACTGGATGCCCCGTTTGCGCCGCTGTGTGCACCTGCGTTGGCACGTACGCTGCGGCAACCGCGCGATCTGGCCAACGTGGCGTTGTTGCGCTCCTACCGCAGCGACGAGTGGCCACGCTGGCTGCAGGCCGCTGGGGCGCCGGAACTGGACGCGCGTGGGCCGGTGTTTGATTCGTCCCTGACGCTGGCCAGTGCCGCCGCCGCAGGTGCGGGCGTGGCGCTGTTGCCGTTGAAGATGTTCGAGCAGGATCTTGCCCAAGGTCGCTTGATCCAACCCTTCGCGCAGACCCTGGATCTGGGCAGGTATTGGTTGACGCGGCTGCGCTCGCGCGCCGAGAGCGACGCGGCGCGGCGGTTCCGGGAATGGCTGGAGGCGCAGGACGATGTGCCGACCAACGGTCGGCACCTACCGGTTGCCTGAGGGTGCCAGGGAGATGCCGACCGGTGGTCGGCATGCCGTTTACGCGTCCAGCAATTCCATCCACGTCTGCTCGGCCTTGCTGAGCAGGGTCGCGGTGGCTTCACGATCGCGGCCGAGGACTGCCATGCGGGTCGCATCGGCGTAGTTGGCCGGGTTGGCCAGCTCGCGGTCCAGGTCGGCCAGCAGCGCCTCCAGTTCGCCCACCTTGGCTTCGGCGGCAGCCAGTTTGTGGGGATTGACCGGCTTCTTCGGCGGCAGCGGCAGCGGCGGCGTCGGCGGCACCGGCTCCGGGGCCGCCGCGGCCATCTTCTGCTTGGTGCCCTGCGCGGCCGGACGCGAACGCAGCCACGCCGCGTAGGCATCCAGATCGCCGTCGAACGGTTCGACCACGCCATCGGCCACACGCCAGAACGTGTCGCAGACCAGACCGATCAGATGGCGGTCATGCGAGACCATCACGATCGCGCCCTCGAAGTCGGCCAGTGCTTCGGCCAGCGCTTCGCGCATTTCCAGATCCAAGTGGTTGGTCGGTTCGTCGAGCAGCAGCACGTTCGGCTGCTGGTAGGCGATCAGTGCCAGGGCCAGGCGCGCACGTTCGCCACCGGAGAAGCCGTCCACCGGTTCAAACGCGCGGTCGCCGGCGAAGTTCCACTTGCCGAGGAAATCGCGGAAGGACTGGTTCGGTGCATCCGGGGCCAGGTCGCGGAAGTGCTCCATCGGCGACTGCCCTTCATGCAGCGACTCCACCGTGTGCTGGGCGAAGTACCCGATGCGCAGGTCCGGATGCGCGGCGCGCTCGCCGCTGATCGGGTCCAGTTCGCCCACCAGGGTCTTCACCAGGGTGGTCTTACCGGCACCGTTCGGGCCGAGCAGACCGATGCGCTGGCCAGCCTCCAGGCCAAAGCCCACGTTGTGCAGGATCACCGAATCGGCGCCGTAACCGGCCTCGACATGGTTCAGGCGGATCAGCGAGAACGGCAGTTTGGCCGGCGGCGCGAACTCGATGCGGAACTCGCGCTCGGCACGCACCGCTTCGGTACCGGCCAGCTTGGCCAGGCGCTTCATGCGGCTCTGTGCCTGCGCGGCCTTGCTGGCCTGCGCCTTGAAGCGATCGATGAAGCTCTGCAGATGCGCGCGCTCGGCCTGTTCCTTGTCGTGGGCGAGCTGCTGCTGGCGCAGCTGTTCGGCGCGCTGGCGCTCGAAATCGGTATAGCCGCCGACGTACAGCTTGGCGCCGCCACCGTGCAGATGCAGGGTGTGGGTGGCCACGTTGTCCAGGAACTCGCGGTCATGCGAGATCAGCAGCAGGGTGCCCGGGTACTTGAGCAGCCACTGTTCCAGCCAGAACACGGCGTCCAGATCCAAGTGGTTGGTCGGTTCATCGAGCAGCAGCAGGTCGCTGGGCATCATCAGCGCGCGCGCCAGGTTCAGGCGCACGCGCCAGCCGCCGGAGAACGAGGAGACCGCGCGCGAGTGGGTTTCGGCTGGGAAGCCCAGGCCGTGCAGCAGCTTGCCGGCGCGCGCCTCGGCGTCATAGGCACCGATCTCGGCCATGCGCTGGTGGGCGGTGGCCACCGCTTCCCAGTCTTCACGCGCCGCGGCTTCCGCCTCTTCACGCATGACGGCGGCCACCTCGGTGTCGCCCTCCAGCACGAACTGCAGCGCCGGATCCGGCAGCGACGGGGTTTCCTGGGCCACGCTGGCGATGCGGATCTTGCCGGGCAGATCGACGTCGCCCTTGTCCGCCTCCAGCTCGCCCTTCACGGCGGCGAACAGGCTGGACTTGCCGGCGCCATTGCGGCCGACCACGCCGACGCGGTACCCCGCATGCAGGGTCAGGTCGACGTTGGACAACAGCAGCCGCTCGCCACGGCGCAAGGCGAAGTTACGAAGGGAAATCATCTTGGGGGTCCATATAACGGAATGGAATGTGCTCGTGAGCACCTTTCCTGCGACGTAATTCTAGCGTTAACGAATACTTGACGGGCCCCGGGATGCGCGGCAGGCCTCGTTTCTCTCTCCCACGACCCTGCCCGCGCTACCCCGGGACCCCCCTGTCAAATCCCCGGCCTCACGTAAATGGTTGCTTCTGCAACGTTTTTTACGAACGTGACCTACATTTGACAAGCGATGAATATCCCGTTAATCCGTCTATTGCGCACCGCAACACCGCCTTCGCAGACCCGATCCTCGATGCCGTGATGTCGCTTTGGTGCAGCACCGCCACTACCGGAGCCACATCCTGATGAACCGCAAGACCAGTACGCTCGCCGCCGCCGTAGCTGTCGCGCTCGGTATGTCCAGCTTCGCCGCCACCGCCCAGGACGTGCCTGCCCGGACGGCCGCCAACACCCTGGACACCATCATCGTCACCGGCACCCGCGTGGCCGACCGCACCGTGGCCGAGTCGCAATCGCCGATCGACATCATCACCCCCGAGGCGCTGCAGTCCACCGGCACCACCGAGCTGGCCACCGCGCTGGCCCGCGCCCTGCCCTCGCTGAATTTCCCGCGCCCGGCGCTGACCGATGGCACCAGCGGCATCCGCCCGGCGCAGCTGCGTGGCCTTTCCCCGGACCAGGTGCTGGTGCTGGTCAACGGCAAGCGCCGCCACACCTCCGCGCAGATCAACGTCAACGGCAGCATCGGCCGTGGCTCCTCGGCAGTGGACATCAACGCGATTCCGATCGCCTCGATCGAGCGCGTGGAAGTGCTGCGCGACGGCGCCTCCGCGCAGTACGGCTCGGATGCCATCGCCGGCGTGATCAACATCGTGCTCAAGGGCTCGTCCTCCGGCGGCAGCCTGGCGTTGGATGCCGGCCAGTACTCGGCCGGTGACGGCAACAAGTACCAGCTCTCCGGCGATACCGGGATCGGCTTCGCCGACGGCCGCGGCAGCGTGCATGTGGCCGGCCAGATCGTCCAGCAGGACGAGAGCAACCGTGCCGGCCCGTACCAGGGCACCGTGCCGAACACGAGCAACTTCCCCAACATCGGCCAGACCACCTTCGTGGTCGGTGACCCGCGCGTGGATGCGACCGCCGCGTCGGCCAACGCCAGCTTCCAGTTCAGCGACCACGTCTCGGCCTATGCCACGGCGATGGCCAGCAACCGCGACATCACCTCGTTCGCGTTCTACCGCTCGCGCAACAACCTCAACCAGGGCGCGCTGCTGGCGCAGACCTACCCGGACGGGTTCGTGCCTGAGATCAATCAGTATTCCAAGGACCGTTCGCTGGTCGCCGGTGTGAAGGGCGGCTCGGACAGCGGCTGGAACTGGGACGTCAGCTACAACTACGGCGCCAACAAGATCGATTTCCACACCCGCAACAGCATCAACTACGCGCTCGGCGTGAACAGCCCGCGCTCGTTCTACGACGGCGCGCTGGAGTACACCCAGAACATCGTCAATGCCGATGTGACCAAGACCCTGGACTGGGGCCTGGCCTACCCGGTCACGCTGTCCTTCGGCGGTGAGTACCGCAAGGAAAAGTGGGAGCAGTCAGCCGGTGAACTGAACGCCTACACCGGCAGCGGTGCGCAGGGCTTCGGCGGCTTCACCCCGCTCAACGCGGTGGATGCCGACCGTGACAACTACGCCGTCTACGCTGGCCTGGAAGCCGACCTCACCGACAAGTTCTCCGCCGGCGTGACCGGCCGCTACGAGGATTACTCGGACTTCGGCGACAAGTTCTCCGGCAAGCTCTCCGCCCGCTACGCCTTCACCGACAAGGTCGCCCTGCGCGCCACCGCCTCCAGCGGCTTCCGCGCGCCCTCGCTGGCCCAGCAGAGCTACCAGGCGGTGACCAGCACGATCATCAACGGCGTGTTCGTCGAACGCGGCACCTTCCCGACCACCAGCCCGGCCGCACAGGCCCTGGGCGCCAGCCCGCTGAAGGCCGAAAGCTCGACCTCCTACAGCCTGGGCCTGGTGCTGCAGCCGGTGGATCGCCTGTACCTGACCGTGGATGCGTACCAGATCGACATCGACGACCGCATCGTCCTGTCGACCAACATCACCACCAATGACGCCGCCAACGCGCTGCTGGCCAACCTGGGCCTGCCGGGCGTCACCGCGTTCTCCTACTTCACCAACGGCGTGGACACCCGCACCCGCGGCGTGGATGCGGTCTCCAGTTACACGATCCCGTTCGCCGCCAGCTCGCTGGAGCTGACCGCGGCCTACAGCTACAACGAGACCGAGGTGAAGAAGTTCATCGCCTCGCCGCCGGTGTTCGGCACGCTGGGCATCACCCAGTCGCTGATCGGCCGCGATGAGATCGGCCGCATCGAAGACAGCTACCCGCGCGACAAGACCATCCTCAGCGGCACCTGGCGCTCGGACCGGTGGGACCTGAACCTGGCCGCCACCCGCTACGGCTCGTTCACCGTGCGCAACTCGGCCACCGCCCTGCGCGACCAGACCTACGACGCCTCGTGGGTGCTCGATGCCTCGGCCAGCTACAAGCCGAGCGAGAACTGGACCCTGACCCTGGGCGCGGACAACATCCTGGACGAATATCCGGACCGCACCGTGGACCTGCAGAACTCCACCTGGGGCATGCTGCCGTACAGCAACTACTCGCCGTACGGGTTCAACGGTGCGTACGTCTATGGCCGCGTGACCTACAAGTGGTAACCCAAGGTAGTGCCGGCCGCTGGCCGGCAACCGCCTGATAAACCCCATGCCCCGGTTCGCCGGGGCATGGGCGTTTTGGCCGCAGGAAACCGCGATTCCGCGCATTCACCGTTCAACGCACGGGCTGTCCCGGACAGCACATGACCTGACCACGGGGACATAGCAGCATTGCGGCCATCGATGTTTGCCCGGACCGGCCGCATCGGTGAAAATCGGGGTACCCCCCCTCTTTGCGAGCCCCGATGCACCATGACACCGACCTGATCAACATCGTTGCCGTTGGCCTTGGGCTCGCCTTCATTTTCGGCGCGCTGGCCAACAAGCTGCGTTTGTCTCCCCTGGTCGGTTATCTGATTGCAGGCATCTGCGTAGGTCCGTTCACCCCCGGCTTCGTCGCCGACCAGGCACTGGCCAACCAGCTGGCCGAGATCGGGGTGATGCTGCTGATGTTCGGCGTCGGCCTGCATTTCTCGCTCAAAGACCTGATGGAGGTCAAAGCGATCGCCATCCCGGGTGCGATCGGCCAGATCCTGGTCGCCACCCTGCTCGGCTGGGGCCTGGCGGCGTTGATGGGCTGGCCGGTGATCTATGGCGTGGTGTTCGGTTTCTCGCTGGCCACCGCCAGTACCGTGGTGCTGCTGCGCGCGATGGAAGAACGGCGCCTGCTGGAAACCACGCGCGGCAAGATCGCCATCGGCTGGCTGATCGTGGAAGACCTGGCCTGCGTCCTGGCGCTGGTGATGATGCCGGTCCTGGCCGGCGTGTTCGGGCCCGATGCGGCCAATGAAACCCATACCGTCGGCAGCGTGCTGGCCAGCATCGGCTGGACCTTCGTGCAGCTGGGCCTGTTCGTGGCGGTGATGCTGGTGGTCGGGCGCCGGGTGATTCCGTGGATCCTGGAGCGCATCGCCGGCACCGGTTCGCGCGAGCTGTTCACCCTGGCCGTGCTGGCCATCGCACTGGGCGTGGCGTTCGGCTCGGCGATGCTGTTCGGCGTGTCGTTCGCACTCGGCGCGTTCTTCGCCGGCATGCTGCTCAACGAATCCGAACTGAGCCACAAGGCGGCCAATGATTCGCTGCCGCTGCGCGATGCGTTCGCGGTGCTGTTCTTCGTCTCGGTCGGCATGCTGTTCAACCCGGCCATCCTGATCGAGCATCCGTGGCAGGTCCTGGCCACGGCGGCGATCATCATGTTCGGCAAATCGGCTGCTGCGTTCGTGATCGTGCGCGCGTTCGGCCATCCGACCGGTACCGCGCTGACGATTTCCGCCAGCCTGGCGCAGATCGGCGAATTCGCCTTCATCATCGCCGGGCTCGGCGTGACCCTGGGGATCCTGCCGCCCACCGGTCAGGCGCTGGTGCTGGCCGGTGCGCTGATCTCGATCATGCTCAACCCGCTGGTGTTCGGCCTGCTCGACCGCTGGCTGCTGAAGCATCAGGAAACCGCCCCCACCACGGTGGAGACGGAATTGCCGCCGGGCCCATCGCTGGACCTGCATGACCATGCCATCGTGATCGGCTACGGCCGCGTCGGCAGCGCGCTGGCGCAGGTGCTGCGCGACCGGGGGGTGCCGGTGATGATCATCGATGACAACAAGGAACACGTCGCCGAAGCGCACGCGGCCGGCTTGCCCGGTATCCGCGGCAGTGCCGCCTCCGACCGCGTACTGGCCGAAGCCCATCCCGAGCGCGCCAAGATCGCCGTGCTGGCGATCCCGCAGCCGCTGGAAGCCGGTGAAACGCTGGCCAAGCTGCGCGCGCTCAACCCCGGCCTGACCCTGCTGGCGCGTGCACACAGCGATGCCGAGGTGAAGCACCTGCTCGCCCACGGTGCCGATGGCACGGTGATGGCCGAGCGCGAACTGGCCTACTCGCTGGCCGAGATGGTGATGTCCACCCCGCCGTACCGCACGATGGGCCAGCAGCACAGCATCCCGGTGGTCTGAGGGCCGCTACGCGACCGGCACGCAGATATCCGCGCGGAGGATGGCCTCGGGCACTTCTTCCGGATCATCCAGGTAGTGGTAGTACAGCTCCGCCTCGCGCAGGGCGTGGCCACTGTCGGGCAGCCAGTCGCGTAGCAGGGCGTCAGTGGCCGCTTCCAGGCCCGCGTAGCTGCCCACATGGCGCAGCACGGCATGCGTGCCACCACCCAGCGTCAGCGCACGCAGCGGGGCCGGGAGCGCCTGCGGTGGGCGCCCGAAGCCCATGGCGCAATCGAACACGCATTCCTGCGCCGGCGCGTCGCGGTGGTCCGTCCGCGCGATGCCGATCAACTGCTGCAGCTGTTCGGCCCAGCCCTGCTCGGCGGCCCAGGTGAAGATCGCGCCGAAGGCCTGATCCAGATCATCGAAGGCCCCTTCCCTGCGCAGCGCCACCACATCGAAGGGTTCCAGCGTGGTCACCGTGACCTGCAACGGCACCGTCCCGTCCGCGTGATCGCCCGCCGGCAGCGACAGCCGCTGCTGCCAGTGGCTGCGCAGCCCGGCATCCTCACGCAACGTGCTCGGCGTGGCATCCAGCGCCTGGCGACAGGCACGGGCCAGCGCCTGCGGGCTTTCATAGCCGACGTTCAAGGCGACCTCGGTCACCCGGCTCTCGGCCTGGCCGAGCAGCGTCAGCGCCTGCAGCAAGCGCAGGCGCGCCACGGTACGTCCGGGCGTTTCACCGGTCAGCGCACGGTACAGGCGATGGAAGTGGAACGGCGACTGGTGCGCGATCGCGGCCAGTGCCTCCAGATCGGGCAAGGGATCGCCAGCGCGCAGGCACGCCTGCAGATGGGCGATGACACGATCGATACCGTGGCGCTGGCGGACCTGGGCAATGCGGTGCATGGCGGGCTCCCTCTCGAGGTGACGCTCAGCGTGCGCCGTGCGGCGCCCCTGCGCGTGGCCGATCTTGCGCAGTTGGGGGATCGTCAGCCGATCCTAACCCTGCCGGTAGAGCCACGCCATGCGTGGCTGCGTCTTCTTCCGGCGCCGCGCAGCCACGCAT
>NZ_JBDJNT010000006.1:0-169511 GCF_039674525.1 Stenotrophomonas sp. TWI377 | reverse complement strand
GCGGGGGCGGGGCCCAACTCCCCCGGTCCTCGCTCTTGCGGCCCGGCCCTGGGGCCGGCACGACCACGGACCGCGCGAAATCGATGGAAGCGCCGTAAAATAGCCCCCATGAACACCCCCACCTTCCCGTACGACACCGCGCGCCTGAGCGAACTGGCCCAGCTGCTGATCGACAACGTCCGCGAGCTGGCCCACGCCGGCTGGACCCCGGCCACCAGCAGCAACTTCTCCCACCGCCTGGATGACCGCCATGCGGCGATCACCGTGTCCGGCAAGGACAAGGGCCGGCTGGTGGAAGACGACATCATGGTGGTGGATTTCGACGGCCAGGCCGTCGGCCGCCCGCTGCGCCCGTCCGCCGAGACGCTGCTGCACACCCAGCTGTACCGCCGTTTCCCCGAGATCGGCTGCGTGCTGCACACCCATTCGCCGGTGCAGACCATCGCCTCGCGCCTGTATGCGCCGCAGGGTCATATCCGTCTGGAGGGCTACGAGCTGCTGAAGGCCTTCCACGGCAACAGCACGCACGAGATGGCGGTCGATGTGCCGGTGTTCGCCAATACCCAGGACATGGATGTGCTCTCGGCCCAGGTCGACGCCCTGCTCGACACCCAGCCGCTGTGGGGCTATCTGATCGACGGCCACGGCCTGTACGCGTGGGGCCGCACCATGGCCGAGGCGCGCCGCCACATGGAAGCGTTCGAATTCCTGCTGCACTGTGAGCTGGAGCTGCGCAAGCTGCGTGGCTGATCGCGCTCAGATTCCTGAAGAGAATCTGTATTCCGCGCATCGGCATCAGTGCGTCGCCCCCACCCCGGCGCCGCACTGGTACCCTTTCCTTCCCCTCTTCGCCTCGATGCCGCCGCCATGAGCCGACTCCGTATCTTTGATGACACCGCCCCGGATGTCCCGCTGTTCGACAGCCGGGATGGCGAGGCGATCGCTGCCGAACTCAAGCGGATCGGCGTCACGTTCGAGCGCTGGCAGGCGGCCCATGAGGTCGCGCCGGGCGCCAGCCAGGACGAGGTCTTCGCCGCCTACAAGGTCGATATCGACCGTCTCGTCGCCACGCACGGTTTCAAGAGCGTGGATGTCGCCTCGATCGCGCCGGACAACCCGAACCGCGCCGAGCTGCGCAGGAAGTTCCTGGACGAGCACTTCCACAAGGAAGATGAAGTCCGCTTCTTCGTCGCCGGCTCCGGGCTGTTCACCCTGCACGTGGACGGCAAGGTCTACGAGATCGAGTGCGTCAAGAACGACCTGATCGCCGTGCCCGATGGCATCACGCATTGGTTCGACATGGGCGAGGAGCCGAGTTTCGTGGCGATCCGCTTCTTCACCGAGCCGGATGGCTGGGTCGGCCATTTCACCGGCAGCGACATCGCCCAGACCTTCCCGCGTTACCACCCCGCACAGCACCAGGCCGACTGATCCATGCCGCAACCGACCGTCATCCTCACCGATATCGAGGGCACCACCAGCAGCATTTCGTTCGTCAAGAACGTGCTGTTCCCATATGCGCGCAAGGCACTGCCGGCGTTTGTCGCCGCGCATGGCCAGGAACCGCAGGTGCGCCGCTGGCTGGACGCGGTAGCGGTGGAGATCGGTGGCGCCTGCCAGGACAGCCTGATCGTGGAGACGCTGCAGGGCTGGATCGACCAGGATCGCAAGCACACCGCGCTCAAGGCGCTGCAGGGCATGATCTGGGAAGCCGGCTACCGCAACGGCGATTACAAGGCGCATTTCTATCCGGAAGTGGCCGCCGTACTGAAGGGCTGGCATGCCGAGGGCAAGCCGCTGTACGTGTATTCCTCCGGCTCGGTGCCGTCGCAGAAGCTGTTCTTCGGCTTCAGCGAAGCCGGTGACCTGACCGGGCTGGTCTCGGGCTGGTTCGATACCGAAGTGGGCGGCAAGCGTGAGGCCGACAGCTACCGCCGTATTGTCGAGGCGATCGGCGTACCGGCCGCGCAGATTCTGTTCCTGTCCGATGTGGTGGAAGAGCTGGATGCCGCGCGCGACGCCGGTCTGCAGACGCGCCTGATCGACCGCCTGGACGATTACCCGCTGCCGCGCAGCGGCGAGGCCACACACGGGCACGACCGCGTCGAGAATTTCCAGCAGATCACGCTGTAGAGCCGATGGGTAAACCCGACCGGTAGAGCCGAAGGGTAGAGCCGAAGGGTAGAGCCGACTGTTAGTCGGCTAACGCCATGCCGATCGAAGAAGAGCAGCCGACTAACAGTCGGCTCTACCGTCGGCTAACGCCATGCCGATCGAAGAAGAGCAGCCGACTAACAGTCGGCTCTACCGTCGGCTCTACCCTTCGGCTCTATCGGTCGCCTGTACCCCCATCGGCTGACGCCATGCCGGTCGCCCGTTGCGTTACCTTGCCTTCGTATCCGCAAGCGAGGTGAAGCGCAGCGCATCACGCAGCGTGTCCAGGTCCGCCTCACTGCGCAGGCGGATGGTGACGGTCTCGCCCGGCACCAGGTCCAGCGCGTTGTCGTCCAGGGTGGCATCCACGCCGTCGAAGTCGATCCACACCGCACGCACCAGCTTCGACGCGCGCAGCGTCAACACGTTGCCGTTGCCGTTGCCGTTGCCGTTGCCGTTGCCGTCGGCGCGCAGCTCAGCATCAATCGTCGCAGGTGACAGCGCCAGCGCCTTGGCCGGGACGAAATACACCACCTGCTGCGACAACAGCGTCGCGCCATCGAACAGCTCGAGCACCGCCACCGTCCGCGCAGGATCGGCCCCCTTCAACAGGTCCGCATCGGCGAACCGGCCCACCTCCAGCGCGGACAGCGGCGGCAAGGCCACGGTGTGGCGCTGCTCACTGCGCAGCGCGCCATCGAGATCCATCACGCGCAGCCGCCATGTGGCCTGTAGGCCCTGCTGACGATCATTGAGCAGGCTCACCCGGGTGACCCCATCGTCGCGCAACGCCGCCACCGCGTGATCGGCGAAGAAACGTTTGGCGTGGAAATGCAGCGCCTTCCAACGGCCGGCGTAGTCGATGCTGGACCACGACGCACCCGGCCACACATCGTTGAGCTGCCAGTACAGCGAGCCCATCGTGTACGGGCGCGAGGCCCGGTGATGCAGGGCGGCGAGCTGGATGCCGTCGGCCTGCATGACCTGGCTCAGGTAGACGAACGTGGGGAAGTCACGCGGCGTGCCGTACTCCTCCTCGATGTACTTGAGCAGGCGCTGGTTGCCCTCGCCCGCCATGAACTTCTGGTGGGCGCGCACCGTGGCGCTGTCCACCTGCTGCTCGGCGGCCGGAATGATGCCGTCCAGCGTGCGCAGCACCGGCCAGGCCTGCAGGCCGTACTCGGACATGAAGCGCGGGGTCTCGTGCAGGTACGCCGTTACCGGCAGCGCCGGATTGCCCCATACCTGCCAGTAGTGCTTGTCGCCGCGGGTGGAATCGTTGGCCTTCTCGTCCAGATCATTGCTCGGCGAGCTGGACCAGTACGGCACGCCCAGCCCTTCGTCGGCCACCACCTGGCGCAGATCGTTGCCGAACAGGTCCACATAGCCCTGCCAGACCTTCGCGGCGAACGCGGGATCGGCGGCGGTCAGGTCACGGCCATGGCCCCAGTCCTTCCACGCGGTCTCTTCTTCATTGTTGCCACACCACAGCACCACGCTGGGGTGATGGCGCAGGCGGCGCACATTGTCGCGCGCCTCATGCACCACATTCGCGCGGAACGCCGGATCGTAGCCGGGCTGCATGCCGCCCCCGAACATGAAGTCCTGCCAGACCAGCAGGCCGAGTTCGTCGGCGATGTCGAAGAACACGTCATCTTCGTAATAGCCGCCGCCCCAGTTGCGCAGCATGTTCATGTTGGCATCGCGCGCAGCGGTCAGCTCGCGGCGGATCCGCGCCGCGTCCACACGCGCGGGGAACATGTCGAACGGGATCACGTTGGCGCCCTTGGCGAAGATAGGCACCCCGTTGATCACGAACGCGAAGCCCTGTCCGCCGTTGCGATCCACTTCGCGGCGCAGCTCGACGGTACGCAGGCCGGTGCGTTGCTCGATGTGCGTCGCCTTCGCTGTCTCAGGCGCCAGGGTGGCACGCACGGTATAGCGGGCCTGCTCGCCCTGCCCGGCCGGCCACCAGCGCCGCGGCTTCTGCAGCGCCACCGGCACCGCGATGCGGTTGTCCCCGGCCTTGAACATCGGCTTGCGGTCGATGCGCGCCACGCGCGTGCCCTCCGGATCCAGCACCTCGATCTGCACCGCAGCGCTGCCGACCGCGGCACTCTCTATCTCGACCGTGATCTCCAGATCCGCCCGGGTCGCATCCAGCGTACGGGTCTGCACGGCCAGCGCGGTCAGCCGCTGCGCGTCCCAGCTCTCCAGTGTCACTGGCCGCCAGATGCCCGCGGTCACGTAACGCGGGCCCCAGTCCCAGCCGAAGTGGTAGCCCGGCTTGCGCACGAAATTGCCGACCATCGCGTCTTTGGGCTCATCGCCATACGGCGAGGGGTAGTTGCCGGCGATCTTGTGCGGCATCGCCTGCACGTCCGGCAGCAGGCTGCGGATCGGCGAACGCAGCACGATCCGGAGGTCATTGCCGCGAGGCCGCAGCTTGCCGTCCACCCGTGCACGCCAGGTGCGATGACTGTTGTTGGCCTGCAGCAGCGGCTGGCCGTTGAGCGTGACGGTGGCGAACGTATCCAGGCCTTCGAACGCCAGCTCGGCGTGCGCGCGTGCCACGGTTGCCGCATCCACATCGAATCGTGCGCGGTACTCCCAGTCGGCCAAGCCGATCCACTGCAGCCCGGCTTCCGGCGCACCCACGTAAGGATCGGGAATCTGCCCCTGCGCCAGCAGATCGGTATGCACGGCCCCGGGCACCTGCGCCGGGCGCCACTGCTGCAGGTCAGGGTGCGCGGCACCGCGCGCGTCACCAGGCAGCAGGCGGAATGACCACTCCGCCGCCAGCGGGGCGGCGGCCACGGGCAGTGCCCATGCTGCCAGCAGGACCAGCAACAGCCAGCTGGCCGGTGCAACGACATGGAGACGGCTGTGCGCGCGCATGGGGACCTGCCTGGCTGCGGGAGCCGCCGACCAACGGTCGGCTCTACCGGGGTTTTGGGGCAGCCGACCAACGGTCGGCGCTACCGGATTCAACGCACCACGTTGAGCACTTCGTAGCACGCGCCCATGGTGTGGTAATCGGTCTTGCCGGCCGGGCTCTTCTCGTCGCTGTACGTGCGGTTGTCCGCATCCAGGATGCGATACCAGGCACCGTAGCGATGGTCGATCATGTGCTGCCAGGCGTAGCCCCACAGCTTGTCGTACCAGTCCCAGTACACGGCATCGCCGGTGCGCTTGGCCAGCAGCGCGGCGGTGGCCAGCGATTCGGCCTGCACCCAGAAGTACTTGTCGTCATCGCAGACGCTGCCATCCGGCGCGAAGCCGTAATACAGCCCGCCACGCTCGGCATCCCAGCTGCGTTCCACCGCCACATCGAACAGATGCCGCGCGGTCGGCACCAGCCAGTCGGCCTGTACGTGGCGATCCAGGATCAGCAGCAGCTTGGCCCACTCGGTCTGATGCCCGGGCTGGAAACCCCACGGACGGAACAGATGTTTGGGGTTGTCGCGGTTGTAGTTCCAATCGATCTGCCACTGGGTGTCGTAGTGCTCCCACACCAGGCCATCGCCCTGCGCCGCCTGGCGGCGGGTCATGTGGTCGGCCAGCAGCAGCGCACGATCCAGGTAGCGCTGCTCGCCACTGGCCTCGAACGCGGCCAGCATCGCCTCGCACATGTGCATGTTGGCGTTCTGGCCGCGGTAATCGCTGAAGTTCCAGTCGGCGTCGGCTTCGTCCTTGTACAGGCCGAACGCCGGCTCCCAGAAGCGCGTCTCCAGCAGTTGCCAGGTCTCGTCCATCCACGCACGGGCGTCGTTGATGCCGGCCTTCAGCGCGCAGCTGTAGGCCAGCAGCACGAACGCCACGCCGTAGCAGTGGTTGGTCGCGTCTTCGACCACACCATCGCGCAGCGTCCAGGCATAACCGCCGGTCGCCGGATTGCGGTGCACCTCGCGCAGGTAGCGGATGCCGTGTTCGGCTGCGGCCAGATCTTCCGGCTTGCCAAACTCGCGGTAGGCCATGGCGTGGTTGAACACGAACCGGGTGCTGCTGACCAGATGGCGGTGGCTGGCGTCGTACACGCTGCCATCGTCACGGTAGTAGTGGAAGAAACCGCCGTTGGGGTCGATTTCATGCGGCTGGTAGAACGCCATCGTCTGGGCGATGTGGGCGCGCAGGAACGCGGGCGAGCGGAAGTCGGGGGTCGGCGGAACCGGCGTGGTCATGCGGCGTCATCCTGTTGTTGCTGCAGCAGTTGCTGGACTTCATGAAGGCTGGGCATCGCGGCGAAGGCACCCTTGCGGGTCACGGCCAATGCACCGACGGCCGCACCGAAACGGATCGCATCCACCAGCGCCGTGGGGTCCTGGCAGAACGCGGCAAATCCGGTGCCGTCACCGCCGCGCTCGCCGATGCCGAACAGCAGGCCGCCGACAAAGGCATCGCCCGCCGCGGTGGAATCGACCGTGGTCACGCGGAAACCGGTCAGTACGCCGTGGGTGTGGCGGGTATGCCAGCGGATCGGCGCGGCGCCGTCGGTGATCACCACCGCCTGCGCCTGCGCACCCAGCAGCCGCTCGATCACGGCCGCGTCGCCGCCCGGCACCGCGGCCGCCAGGTACTCCAGTTCTTCGCGCGAGAGCTTGACCAGGTCGGCCAGCGACAGCGCTTCCCACAACCGCGGCAACGGGTCGACACCGGTCGGCCACAGCGCCGGGCGCAGGTTGAGATCAATGCTGACCATCGCACCGGCCTGATGGGCGCGGCGCATGCCCTCCAACGTGGCCTGTGCGATCTCGGCCTCGGTCAGGCTGTTGGAGCACACATGGAAGCTGCGCGTGCCTTCAAAGCAGTTCGGGTGGAAGTGCGCACTGCGGAACAGCAGATCGGCCGCCGGCGGGCGGTAGAAGCTGAAGCTGCGTTCGCCGCTGGCATCCAGTGCCACGAACGCCAGCGCGGTTTTGGCCGCGTCGGTACGCACGATGCAGTCGGTCGCCACGCCGGCACTGGCCAGGCTCTCGGCGAGGAAATCGCCGAACATGTCCTGGCCGAGCATCCCGGCAAAATGGGTGTCCGCACCAAGCCGCGCCGCCGCAACGGCGACGTTGGCGGGCGCACCGCCGGCGTACTGCAGGAAGGCACGCGGGGTGTCCGGGGTGGCCGGCGGTTGGGCAAGTAGATCGATCAAAATCTCGCCGAAACAAACAATCTTGGACATCGTGGCCTCAAGCTCCCTGGCGGATTCCAGCGGCCGGGCGCGAGCCCCACAGGCCGTAGAAGATGATGTAGCCGTAGCACAGCAGCGGCAGGATGAAGGACGGCTGCAGGCCGATATGGTCGGCCAGCTTGCCCTGCAGGACCGGGATCAGCGCCCCGCCGACGATCGCCATGATCAGCAGGCTCGACGCCTTGGTGGTCAGCGTGCCCAGGCGTTCGATGCTCAGCGCGAAGATCGTCGGGAACATGATCGAATTGAACAGGCCGATCGCCACCACCGAGTACAACGCCACCTGCCCCTGGGTGAGCATGGTCAGCGCCAGCAGCGCCACGTTCATGCTGGCGAACAAGGTCAGCAGCAGGCGCGGCGAGAAGCGGGTCATGATGGCCGAACCGGCAAAGCGGCCGATCATCGCCATCGTCCAGTACGCAGAGACGTAATGCGTGGCCTGCTGTTCGCTGAAGCCACCGATGTTCGGCAGCGACAGGTAGTTCACCAGCACGCTGCCGACCGCCACTTCCGCACCCACGTAGAAGAAGATGCCGAGCACGCCGAACCGGACGTGGCGGTGACGCAGCGCCTCCATCAGGGTGTGCTTGTCGCTGCTGTTCTGCTCGGTCGTCTCATTCAGTGCCGGCAGGCGGAACAGATAGACGAACACGGCAAGCAGGACCAGCGCGATTGCCAGGCCGACATACGGGCCCTGCACCGACTGGGCTTCCTGGGTGCGATAGGCCAGCTGTTCGGCTATCGGCAGCACATTGATCTCGTCCGCACTCTTGACGGTGTTGCCCAGGATGAGCAGGCCACCGAAGATCGGCGCGATCGCGGTCCCCAGCGAGTTAAGCGCCTGGGCCAGGGTCAGTCGGCTCGACGCGGTCTGTTCCGGACCGAGCAGCGCCACGTACGGGTTGGCCGCCACCTGCAGGACAGTGATGCCCGTGGCCAGCACGAACAGCGCACCCAGGAAGGCTTCATACACGCGCAGCTCGGCCGCGGGCCAGAAGCCGAGCGCGCCCACTGCGGCGATGGCAAGACCGGCCACGATGCCGTTCTTGTAGCCCAGCCGTGCGACCAGGCGACTGGCCGGCACCGACATCAGGAAGTACGCGCCGAAGAAGGTGAACTGCACCAGCATCGCGCGGGCGTAGGTCAGATCGAACACGGCCTTCAGATGCGGGATCAGGATGTCATTGAGGCAGGTGAGGAAGCCCCACATGAAGAAGATCGTGGTCGCCACGGCCAGCGCCATGCGCGTGTTCACCACGGGCGCGGCGGCGGATGAGGATGGGAGGCGGGGCGTAGGAGAGATGGGCATTCAGGTACGCGCCTCAGTGCGCGAGCAGGTGATTGTGGGAGCCATCAGACGGTCATCGAGCCACTGCTCTCGCGAACGCGGAGCTGGACCGGTGCAACGGTACGGGCCGGCGCCGCGTCGGGATGTTCCAGACGCAGCAACAGCAGTTCGGCCGCCTGTCGCCCGCGCTCGCGCGGGTTGACGGTCAGCGTGGTCAGCGGCGGCGATGCCACCGAAGCCTCGGAAATATCATCGAAACCGGTCACCGCGAAGTCGCGGCCCGGCTGCACGCCACGCGAGGCCAGGCCCAGCATCAGACCCAGCGCGACGCTGTCGTTGTAGCAGACCGCTGCGGTCGGGACGGCATCCAGTGCAAACAGCTCCCCGGTGCGCGCGGCCGCATCCAGGCGGCTGGGCGAGGTTTCAATCAGCCACTCCGGTTGCACCGGCATGCCAGCTTCCACCAGGGCCTGCGCATAGCCGGTCCGGCGCTGATGGCAGGAACTGGAGACCGCATGGCCGCCATAGAACGCGATGCGGCGGTGGCCCTGCTCGATCAGATGACGCGTGGCCAGGTAAGCGCCCTGCTGGTTGTCCAGGGTCAGGAAGTCCCAGTCGGCACCGGGCAGCTCGCGGTTGAACAGCAGCACGTTGGCGTGCCCGAGCACCTGGCGCAGCTGCCCGGCATCGCTGCCTTCGGCGGGCGACAGGATCAGCCCGGCAGGCATGTGCTCCATCAACGTGGTCAGCACCGCCTGCTGCCGCTCCGGCGATTCACCGGTGCTGCCGAGCAGGGTCACGAAGCCCTTGCCGCCCAGCGCTTCGTCCACCCCGGAGGCGAACTCGGCGAAGAACGGGTTGGACAGGTCGTTGATGACCAGGGCCACGCTTGAGGACGTGCGGCGACGCAGATTGGCCGCGCCGCGGTTGTACACGTAGCGTTGGCGTCGCAGTTCGGCCTCCACCTTGGCACGGGTGTCGACGTTCACCAGCGGGCTGCCACGCAGCACCAGCGAGACGGTCGCGCGCGACACGCCGATCGCTTCGGCGATGTCGGTCACGGTGACCGCGCGCGTGCCTTTGCCGGCGGGGGTGGCCTTGTCTTTCATCGGGTCGTCGGGTTCCTCAAGCAAGGTGCAAGCCTAAACGATCGCATTGACCAGCGGTCCGTGCCCGTGCCGACGGTCAACCCCGGTGGGCTGGCCACGGCGCGGGCCGGCGCGTGGCTCATTCCAGTACCGCGCCGGGGGTGGCGCAGAAGGACGCCGGCAGTGCCTCGGCCTGCGTACCCCAGCCGTTCTCCTGCGCGGTGCTGCCCAGGGCGAAGGCGATGGTGCCACCGCGCTGCAGCTGCGCCCAGTCCAGCCACACCGGCGCATGCGCGCGGCCATCCACCTGCACGTTCTGGACATACTGCAGCTGGCGCCCGTCGGCGCCCGGCGCCTTCAGGGTGAGCGTCCTGCCCTGGCCCAGATCGATCTCGGCGCGGGCGAAGCGCGGCGTATGCAACAGGAACTCGCCGCTGCCCGGCACCGCCGGGTACAGGCCCAGCGCACTGAACAGGTACCAGGCCGACATCGTGCCCAGGTCATCGTTGCCGGTGACGCCGTTGGGCGCATTGGTGAACAGCTGCTGCGCGGCGCGCACCACGGTGGCGGTCTTCCACGGCTGCCCGATCAGCGTGTACATCCACGGCGCGTGCAGGTCCGGCTCGTTGTTGGGGTTGTAGCGGAACTGGTTGTAATAGCTGTACGGCCCGACCACCCACTCCTTGCGCGCGGCGGTCAGCGGCGATGTCACGAGGGCGTCGTACGCGAAGAAGGTATCCAGACGCCGCGCGGTCTGGTCGCGGCCGTGCATGGCCTGGACCAGGCCCGGCACGTCCTGCTGCACCAGCCACTGGTACTGCCACGCGGTGCCTTCATGGAAGCCATGGTGCGAGCGCGGGCTGTAGCTGCCATCGGCGGGCAGGTACCACGCGCCATCGTCCATGCGCGGCCGCGGGAAGCCGTTGAAATCGCCCTCCTCGTCACGCACCGACGGGTCCCATACCTTGTGCCAGTTGCGGCCACGCTCACGCAGCACGCCGGCATCGGCGGCATGGCCGAGGCCATCGGCCATCTGTGCCAGTGCGCAGTCGGCCAGTGCGTACTCCAGCGTCGCCGAGCCACCGTGGTGCGGGTCCACGTCCATGCCCTTGGAGGGGAAGGCGCGGTCGTACTGCACGTAGCCGTTGGCCAGGTAGCTCGGGTTGCCCGAACGACCCGCGTGACGCGAGTTCATCGGCGGCACCTCGAAGGCGTTCTTGCGCAGCGCGGTGTAGGCCTCGCCCTCGCGGCCGGCCAGCGCACCGAAACGCCACAGGTCGACCAGGAACGGCGTCACCGGGTCGCCGGTCATCACGTTGGTTTCGAAGTTGGCGTACCCCCAGCGCGGCAGCCAACCGCCCTGCTCCTCGATGGCCAGCAGCGTCCGGCCAATGTCGCGCGCGACCTCCGGCTTGGTCAGGGCCAGCCACTGGTTCTGCGCACGGTAGGTATCCCACAGCGAGAAGTACTCGTAGTAGGTCCAGCCGTCAGCGCGATGGATGGTGTCGTCGTAGCCACGGTAACGGCCGTCGGCATCGCTGCCGGTCAGCGGCTGCAGCAACGCGTGGTAAAGCGCGGTGTACAGCACGGTGCGGTCGTCGCTGCTGCCGCCCTGGACACGCACGGCCGCCAATTCCTTGCGCCACTGCTGCTGGGCCATCTGGCGCATCTGATCGAAGCCGAGCAGGCGCTCACCCTGCATGCCATCGCTGCGCAGATTGGCGCGCGCACCTTCGGCATCCACGTGGGAGATCGCGCTGACCGCGGTCACCGCACGGCCCTTGGCCAGATCGAAGCTGAGCCAGGCGCCGCTGGGCTTGAGCTCGCCTTCCATGCCATGGCGTGCACCCGGCAGGCCGCCGCCCTCGCCCCAGGTCCCGAACGTCTTGAACGGGCGGTCGAACTCGATGCGGAACCAGGTGGTGTACTGATGCCCGCCACAGAAGCTCTTGGTGACCAGCTTGCCTTCCACCGCACGGTCGCCGACGACATCGACCACGCTGCCGATCACCGAATGGCGCTCGTTGGCCTGGCCGAGGTTGACCAGCACGTGGCCGGTGCCCGCATCGGCGGCGAAAGTGTAACGCTCGGCCGCGGCACGGGTGCGTGCGGTGGCCTCGGCATCGATGCCGCCGTAGTTGGTCAGGCGCACCTTGTAGTAGCCCGCCTGCCCGACTTCACCCTCGTGGGTGTAGCTGGAGGCGTAGCGCTTGTGGTCGAAGCTCTTGGCGTCGTCGGTATTGAAGTCACCGCCCGGGCCGATGCTGCCGGTCACCGGCAGGACCGAGACCTGGCCGCCCTGCTCCCAGCAGCCGGCACCGGACAGGAACGAATGCCCGAAACCGCGGATCTTGGGATCGTCGTAGCGCCAGCCAGCGTAGTGCTCACCGATCGGGCTGACCTGGATCAGGCCGAACGGCGCCGAGGCACCCGGGAACGTATTGCCGTCGTCCTTGCTGCCGATGAAGGTGTTGACCTCGCGCTCCAGCGCCGCAGGCGCGGCCTGAAGCAACAGCGGCGCGCAGCTCAGCGCCAGCAGGCAGACCAGCCCAGCCAGCGGGCGGCGGCGGGCCCGGACGGCACCGGCGGCGGGAACAACGGAAAGACGTTGAGAAAAACGGGTCACGGACACGGACTCCTTGGCGGACGTGGCGGCAGCGCGAACCAGTGGCGGCGGGCGCCGCTGGTCCCCTGCACTGGGGCGACCCAATCCACACCCCGGTGAATTTAGATCGATTTAAGTAAAGCACGGAGATTTCAACGGATGCATTCTGCGCTGCAACATCGATGGCTGATCGCCAGCACCCGACCGTGCCCGAGGCTGCGCAGTGCCTGGCAGTGCCCGGTGCCGACAGCCGACAACCCGCCTCATCGGTCGATATACCGGGCTAAAGCCCCGGACCCAGCAACGTCGCGGGATCGGCCGGCTTCAACCGAAAGCACGCCCCGTGTCCATATTGCGGAGCAGCATGCTTCCCTCGCGCGGTCGTGCTAAAAATCCCCCGCCAATCGTTTAGATCGATCCAACTTAAAACGGTCACGATTGCCGGAAGTGGGGAGCCGGGGGACTGCCCACGCGATGCATGCGGGACGCGCCAGGCAACTCGACGCTCGAGAGAATTTGGCTCCACCCATTAGATCGATTCAAAGAATTCGTATCGCCACCGTTTCAATCCAGGAGAGGGAGAGAGTGGAATGAAGATGTCACGCATGCACCGCCGCGTTGCGTTGTCCGCGGCCATTGCCAGCGCCTTGGCCACGGCCGTCGTGCCGGCCGCGTTCGCGCAACAAGCCACCCCGGCCACCGGCACACCGGATGCCACCACGCTCGACAGCGTGACCGTCACCGGCTACCGCTACGCCATCGAAAAAAGTCTGCAACAGAAGCGCGACGCCAACGCCGTGGTGGAAGTGATCACCGCCGAAGACGTGGGCAAGTTCCCCGACAAGAACGTGGCCGACGCGCTGCAGCGCGTGCCGGGCGTGGTCATCGAGCGCAGCGGCGGCGAAGGCAAGACCGTCAGTGTCCGCGGCCTGGCCCCGGACCTGACCCTGACCCAGTTGAACGGCAACTACGTGGCGACCTCGGAAACCAACAACGAGGCCACCCGTTCGTTCAACTACACGCTGCTGCCGGCCAACATGCTCTCCAGCGCCGAGCTGTTCAAATCGCCGGAGGCGCGCCTGGATGAAGGCGGCATCGGCGGCACCGTGATCCTGCACACCCGTCGTCCGCTCGACATGGAAGCCAACTCCGGTTACGTGAACCTGGAGGGCACTTCCTCGGACACCAGCCACGACGTGGATCCGCAGGCGTCGGCGTTGTACTCCTGGCACAGCAAGGATGAGCGCTTCGGCGTGCTGGTCGGCGCGACCAAGCAGACCCGCACCAGCCGCACCATGCAGGCGAGCACCGAGGACTACCAGTGGTACGGCAACGGCACCGACGCGGTGGATGCGTACGGCAATCCGCAGCTGCAGGACGGTATCCACTACTGGTGGGGCCAGTCCGGCTTCAATGACCAGAGCGGCCGCAACTACAGCGAGTTCTTCATGCCGACCTCGGTGAACTTCGCCGTGAAGGAAGAGAAGCGCGAGCGCACCGGCGGCCAGTTGACCTTCCAGTTCAAGCCGACCGACAACCTGACGCTGACCGCCAATTACTTCCGCTTCGAGCTGGAAGGCAATTACACCCAGAACATGTTGAAGATCCCGGAATGGAACCTCGCCCGCTTCAACGGCGATGGCAACTGGGACGGTGGCCGCCTGCTCAACGGGCTGAGCTTCGACCCCTCCGGCAGCATCGTGACCGGCGCGCAGTACGAAAAGCTGGCCGGCAAGACGTATTACTGCAGCGAAGAACAGGCCGCGGCCGCTGGCATGGCACCGGGCGGCTGGGGTCCGGACGACTGCACCATCCCCACCCCGCAGCTGACCGGTACCTACAGCAAGGAAAAGGCGCTCTCGCAGACCGGCGACCTGACCGTCGAGTGGGATATCAGCCCGCTGTGGAAAGCCTCCTTCACCGGTGGCCGCACCTGGTCCGAAGGCGGCCCGTCGATGAACTTCGGCATGTCCGCCAAGCCGCGCCGCCAGGTCGACGGGGTCTGGCAGTCCGGCAACTCGTACAGCGCGTGGGATCTGACCGGTACGCCGAGCGCCACCTTCTCGCCGAACCTGCAGGACCAGTTGATGGCCGGCATCGCCGAGATCGACACCGGCTCGACCGGCTCGTCGTGGATGCAGACCGAGGTCAAGCAGAACTACTTCCAGGCCGACTTCACCAAGCTGTTTGAAAGCGGCTGGCTGGACTCCATCCAGTTCGGTGCCAAGTACCGCGACGGCGATGTGCACCGCAATACCGGCAACACCTACTGGGTGTGCCAGGGCAAGGATCCGGCCGACTACGACAACAACCGTTACCAGGCCGGTTGCGATGCCACCGCCGGTGTCGCCCAGCCGGGCTTCTTCCTGTCCAACCCGATCAGCAACATCGCCGGCGGCTTCAACGCCAACGTGTTCCCGGGCATCAACTATCCCGCCTACATCAACTACCTCAACGAGAAGTACGGCGGGTCGCACAGCCGCAAGGAAGAGGACTTCGTCTACAACGTCAACGAGAAGATCTACTCGGGCTACTTCCAGGCCAACTTCCGTACCGAGCGCCTGCGCGGCAACGTCGGCGTGCGCGTGGTCCGGACCAAGCAGTTCGCCGAATCCAGCGACTCGGTGGAGAAGTTCAACGACTACTTCCAGGACAACGCCGCCGGCTCGCCGATGGGCTGCAACGATCCTGCTGCAGCGCCGCTGATCGCCTCCAACACCGGCTACGTCTGCCAGAGCGGCTTCGTGCGCCTGCCGGACGGCCTGGCGCGCGAGAAAACGTACGCGTTCACCTCGATGGACAAGACCTACACGGACTTCCTGCCGAGCTTCAACATCGCCTGGGACATCACCGATACGCTGGTGCTGCGTGGTGCGGCCTCCAAGGTCATCGCACGCCCGAGCTACACCAGCATCGCCGCCCCCGGCGCGCTGAACTACATCAGCGAGGAGTACAGCAACGACCGTCGCGTTGCCGGCGGCACGGACACGCCCGGCTGGTACGGCTATGGCAGCAACAAGAACCTGGAGCCGTTCGAAGCGACCCAGTTCGACGTCGGCCTGGAGTGGTACTTCAAGCCCGGCGCGGTGGCGGGCCTGGGCCTGTTCCGCAAGAACGTGGACAACTTCACGGTCCCGGTGGTCCGCGACCAGCAGATGAATGTCGGTGGCGAAACGGTCACGGTGCAGAAGTACGAGACCCAGGCCAATGGTCGTGATGGCGTCTCCCAGGGCGTGGAGCTGTACGGTCAGTACACCTTCGACATGGGCTTCGGTATCCAGGCCAACTACACCTACAACGACACCAACCTGGCCGCCATCGTGCTCGATGGCGAAGAGATTGGTTCCTCGCCGCTGGTGGGCAGCGCCAAGAACCAGGCCAACGTCACCATCTTCTACGAGAACGAGACGTTCCTGGCACGCGCGTCGTACAACCGCCGCGGTGAAGTCGTGGGCGGTCCGGTCAATGGCATGAGCCAGTACTCCGAACCGTACGACCAGCTGGATCTCAACGTGGCCTACAACTTCACCGAAGCGCTGACCTTCACCGCCTCGGTGCTGAACGCGACCAAGTCCGAGCAGCGCATCCATCTGGGCAACGACACCAAGGCCCGCCTGGTGTCCAACACCTACACCGGCCGCCAGTTGTACTTCGGCGTGAACTGGAAGTTCTAAGCGTCACCCGCCCCCGCCTCCGGGCGGGGCAACGGTCCTCCACGGCAGCTGCGCTTGTACAGGCGGCTGCCGTTTTTTTTAATCCAGCGCCGCGCGCAGTGCGTTGACCTGCGCCACGTCGGTGGCGGTCCAGTCCGGTGACAGGCCCATCAGGGCGGGATTGTGGTGACGCATCGCCGAGGGCTGCGTCGTCTTCGCAGAGGCGTGAAGTTCGGTGCACCCACTGCGCTCGGCGACCTCCACGGCGTTGGCCGCCGTGATTCCCGCACCAGCCATCAGTGAGATGCGGTCGCCTGCCTGCGCCACCAGGGCGGCCAGCACATGGGCACCGGCCAGCGCACTGGCCTGCCCGCCCGAACTCAGGATGCGCTGGCAGCCCAGCGTCACGATCTGCTCCAGTGCCGCCGGCAGATCACGCGCCGCATCGAAGGCACGGTGGAAGGTGATGCCGAGTGGGCCTGCTGCGGACACCAGTTCCCGGCACAACGCCATGTCGATGCCACCGTCGGCATCCAGAGCGCCGATCACCACACCGTCGCAGCCGAGCGCACGGCAGTACGCGATATCGCGCAGCATGATCTCGGCCTCCAGCGCGGTGTAGAGGAAATCGCCGGGACGCGGCCGGATCAGCACGAACAGGGGAATCTGCAGGCGCTCACGGGCGACCGCGATGCTGCCCTGCGACGGCGTGGTGCCGCCCTCGGCGAGGTTGTCGAACAGTTCGATCCGATCCGCGCCGCCCTGCTGGGCGGCCAACGCAGAGGCCACCGAATTCGACGCGATCTCCAGCACCCGGCGCGACGCGCTCACGTCTGTTCGCTCGTGTACACCGAAGCGGAATCGCGCAGGTCGTCCTGCCGGTCCTTGTCGCAGACCGCGTAGACAAAGCCGCGATGCAGCGCGTAGGCGCCGACCTCACCGTGCTTGTTCAACGCGAGGAAACACACCTGCAGGGTCTTGCTTGCCTCAGGGCGCTTGCGCACGACCCGGGCGATCGCCTCGCGGCAGGCCTCGGCCGGCGAGCGGCCCTGGCGCATCAGCTCGACCACCAGGAAGGAGGCCGCGTTGCGGATCATTTCCTCACCCACGCCCGAGGCCGTCGCCGCACCGACCTCGTTGTCCACGTACAGGCCCGCACCGATGATCGGGCTGTCGCCCACGCGGCCGTGCATCTTCCAGGCCATGCCACTGGTGGTGCAGGCACCGGCCAGACGCCCCTGGGCATCGATGGCGAGCATGCCCAGCGTGTCGTGGTTGCTGCTGTCACCGGGACGGCTGCGCCGCTCGGCATTGATCTCGGGGGTGTACTGCGCGGTCTTGAGCCACTCGCGCCAGGCCTTCTCGGCTTCCGGGGTGAGCAGCTTCCTGCGCTCGAAGCCCTGCTGCACCGCGAACTGCTGCGCGCCCTCGCCCACCAGCATCACGTGCGGGGTCTGCTCCATCACGCGACGCGCCACCGAGACGGGGTGCGCGATATCGCTCAGCGCTGCCACCGAACCGCAGCGGCCATCGCCGTCCATGATGCTGGCATCCAGGCTCAGCACACCGTCACGGTCCGGATTGCCGCAGTGCCCGACGGTGGGATTGCACAGGTCGCTCTCGGCCCAGCGCGCACCGGCTTCCACCGCATCCAGCGCGGAGCCGCCGGTTGAGAGGGTCTTCCAGGCGACCTGGTTGGCCCCTACGCCGAAATCCCAGGTGGACACCACGCGCGCACCGGAGGCGGAACGCGCCTGCAACGTCGGCAGCGCGAGGGCGCCAGCGGCCAGGGCACTGGCCTGGAGAAATCGCCTGCGGTCAGTCATGGGTACGTCTCCAGTGAACGGACAAAGAGGGAATTACACGACGATACAGCGATGCTCCGCATGCCAGACCGCCGCGCCAAGAACACCGAGCTCGCCGTGGTCCACCCGCCAGATCGGCACCTGGCGCAGCACATCGTGCATCACGCCCTTGGCCAGGAACCGCGCGCGGAAACGGCCATCGCGCAGGAACCGGTCCACCCGCGTGGAGATGCCACCGGCCAGGTAGACCGAGCGCGCACCGAAGGTCGTGGCCAGGTCGCCGGCCAGACTGCCGAGCCAGGCGCAGAACACCTCCAGCGTCTCGACCGCCACCGGATCCACGCCCTCGTGGGCGGCCGCGATCAGGGCCTCGGTGCTGGTCCAGTGCGGTGTGACCCCACGGATGTCACACAGGCAGGGATACAGGTTCATCAGCCCGCCACCGGACAGCACGCGCTCGTTGTCCACGTGCTCCCAGCGCTGCAGCAGGCGCGAGAGCACCTCCAGTTCCAGCCCGTTGCACGCGTTCAATGCGGCATGGCCGGCCTCGCTGGCCAGCACCGGCCGCTCGCCGCCCTCGAAACGCAGCGCCGCGCCCAGGCCGGTGCCCGGGCCGAGCACCAGCGCCGGCCAGCGCGGGGTAGCATCGGCGTCCCCGTTGAGGGCCACCAGCGTGTCCGGCGCCACGTGCGGAATCGCATAGGCCACCGCTTCGAAATCGTTGATCAGCGCCAGCGACGCCAGCCCGGAATCGTGACGGGTCCGGGCGACCGAGACCGGCCACGGCAGATTGGTGTTGACCAGGTGGTCACCATCCAGCAGGCCAGCGATCGCGACCACGGCACTGTCCGGCGCTGCCGGCAGTCTGGCGATGAAAGCGGCCAGGATCGCGGCCAGGCTTGGGTGCTCGGCGCAGGTATAGCGCTGCAGGCCGCTCAGCTGTGGCGCAGCGCCCGCCCGCACGGTGGCCAACGCGACGCGGGCGAACGTACCGCCCACATCGGCCACGATCAGCGTATCAGGGGGGGAATCCCGGTGGGCCGCGGTCCGCGCCACATCAGGTTGAGCCGGAACCGGTACCGCTGCGCTCACTCGCTTGCCTTGGTTGAATCGATTGAATCCCGGCGATTCTCAGGCATCGCCGGGGGAATGCAAAGCCGCCTGCGCCATACAGCGCCGTACTGAATCCACGGCGCCGTGATCAGGGCTTGGCGGTCTGCAGGCGGTAGCTGGTGCTGGCCGTGGCGGTCGGGCCATCGCCCTGCACGGCACGCACCTCCACCTTGTGCTCGCCTACCGGCAGGTTGGTCGGCAGCGCGCCGCGCCACAGGTGCGGCGACGGCGTGGCTTCCGGCGAGCGGTCGAAACCGCGCAGGCGCTCGGCGGTATCGTCGGCGACGTTCTCCTGCAGCAGCCGCGGATCGGGCTGCTCGACACGCTTCATCGGCTGCCAGGCGCCATCGTCCACGCGGTACTCCACCAGCGAATCGGCCTGGCCCATGAACACGTTGGCGTACACCCCCCACGCCGGATACGCGCCCTGGCGCAGCACCTTCGGCGCATGCAGGGCGATCTGGTAATCGTCCGGCGCACGCGCCACGTAATAGCGCAGGCCGTAGTCGCCACCGGGCTTGACCGACAGCACCGCATAGCCGTTCGGGGTGCCATCGCTCATGGTTGCATCGGGGATGCCGCTGCTGTCCTTCACGCCCGACCAGAATGCCCCGCAGGCCGCGCCCACGTTGTACTCGTGCAGCGGCTTGCTGCCCTGCCAGCCTTCGGCCGCGCCGTGGTAGTAGTGCTGCTGGGTGTGGCTGTGGCCGCTGAGCACCAGCACGTTCGGAAAGTCCTTGAGCAGCGCGAACAGGCGCGTGCGATCGGCATGGCGGAACGTCTCCCGGCCGGGTGCCGCATCGAACAGCGGGATGTGCATGCCGAGCACGATCAGGCGATCACGCGGCAGGCCCTTGAGGTAATTGCCGAGGAAGGTGAACTGGTCCGCGCGCAGGCCGCCCACGTAACTCGGCTTGGCCTTGGGGTCGTAGACCACGTCATCGAGGAACACGAAACTCGCGCCGCCCTCTTCGACCGCATACGTATCCGGGCCATACACGGCGCGCCAGCTGTCCAGCGAGTGCGCATCGTTGCCGGCGTCCATGTCCAGGTCATGGTTGCCCGGCACGTGGAACCACGGCACCTGCAGCTGCGCGGTGACCTTGTTGATGTCCGGGTACAGGCGCAGGTCGTCATTGACGATGTCGCCCAGGGTCGTGCCCAGTCGCGCCGGGTGTTTGCCGATGATCGGCTCGACGATGGCGCGCTGGTAGTAGCCGATGTCCTGGCGGCTGGCGGTCTGCGAATCGGTGAACACCAGCATCTCGAAACCGTTGCGTGCCGCATCGGTGCCCTTGGCCGGTTCCAGCGCGAAATCCCAGTTGCGGGTGGCGCCGCCGGTGGCGCGGATGCCGTCGTACTTCAGCTTCGGCGATCCCTGCGGCGCGTAGTGGCGCCAGTACGAGGGCAACCCGTTGGCGGCGGCCGGGAAGCGGTACTCGTCGGGCTTGATCACGAACACGGTCTGGCCCTCGCGCACCGGCAGGCTGTAGCTGCCATCGGCGGCGGTGCGCACGATCCTTTCGCCGTTGGAGACCTGCACACCGGCCAGGCCGGGATCGGTCGGGCCGCGGCCGGGCTTGCCGTCGCGCTCCTGATACACCTTGCCGGTGACGGTCGTTTCAGCAGCCCAGGCAGGCGAAGTCATCAACAGCAGGCAAGCCAGCCAGGCGGCAGTACGGGTCATCGGGGGCGGTCCGGTCGGGGGTGGGGAATTGTAGAGCCGCACATCATCGCCTGCACCGCGTTTCACCGACGTTAAACGATGTGCAGCCCTGCCTACCCGGCGTGGCGCGCCGCCAGCACCGCGACCGCATCATCCATCGACAGCCCACGCGCACGCAGCAGCACGGTCAGATGGAACAGCAGATCGGCCGACTCGCCCAGCAGCGCCTCATCGTCCTGCACCACCCCGGCCAGCGCGGTCTCCACCCCTTCCTCGCCCACCTTCTGTGCGATCCGGCGGATATCACCCTCGAACAGGGAGGTGGTGTAGCTGCCGGCCGGGCGCTGCTGTTCGCGCTCGCGCACCACGGTATCCAAGCGGCCCAGGAAGTTGCCCGGTGCCTGCGGGAAGCAGCTCTCGCTGCCGGTGTGGCAGGTCGGCCCGGCCGGGCGCGCACTCACCAGCAGGGTGTCGTTGTCGCAGTCGATCCGCACGGCGGTCACCGCCAGCACGTTGCCGGAGGATTCACCCTTGGTCCACAGCCGTTGCTTGCTGCGGCTGAAGAAGGTCATATGGCCCGTGGCCAGGGTCTGCTCCAGCGACGCCGCATTGGCATAGCCGAGCATCAGCACGCGCAACGTGTCGGTGTCCTGCACCACCACCGGCAGCAGGCCATCGCCCTTGCCCCAGTCCAGCTGCGCCAGCGCCTCGCGCGACGGCTGCACGTCAATCAAACCCACTTCAATAGACATCTCGAACCTCGATCTGCTGCTCGCGCAGGAACTGTTTGAGCGCGGGAATGGCGATGGCCCCACTGTGGAACACGCTGGCGGCCAATGCGCCGTCAACGTCGGCCTGGTCGAACACATCGGCGAAGTGCTGCATCTCGCCCGCGCCGCCGGAGGCGATCAGCGGCACCTGGCACAGCGCACGGGCCTGGCGCAGCTGGGCCACGTCATAGCCGCGACGCACGCCATCGCTGTCCATGCAGTTGAGCACGATCTCGCCGGCCCCCCGGCGCTGTGCCTCCACCACCCAGTCCAGGGTACGGACCGCCACCGCCTGGGTCTTGTCTGGATCGCCGCTGAAGCGGCGCACCCGCCATTCGCCGTCCGCCTCGCGCACCGAATCGATACCGACCACCACGCACTGGACGCCGAAGGCATCGGCCAGCTCCTCGATCAGCTCGGGCCGACCGAGGGCCGGCGAGTTGATCGAGATTTTGTCGGCGCCGGCATGCAGTACGCGCCGTGCGGTCTCCACATCGCTGATGCCGCCGGCCACGCAGAACGGAATGTCGATCAGGCGCGCGATGCGCTCGATCCAGGCCACGTCCACCGCGCGCCCTTCCGGGCTGGCGCCGATGTCGTAGAACACGAGTTCATCGGCGCCCTGGTCGCGGTAACGCATCGCCAGCTCGGCGATATCGCCCATGTCCACGTGATCGCGGAAGCGCACGCCCTTGACCACGCGACCATCGCGCACATCCAGGCACGGAATCAGGCGGCGGCTCAACATGCCAGCGCTCCTTCCAGGGACATGCGCCCCTCCAGCAATGCCTTGCCGAGGATCGCCCCGCCGCAGCCGACCGCCTTGGCCTGGGCGACATCGTCGGCATCACGCACGCCGCCAGAGGCCTGCACCGCCACGCCGGGAAGCAGTGTGGCCAGATGCTGGTAGAGATCGATGTTCGGCCCGGACAGCATGCCGTCGCGCGCGATATCCGTGCACAGCAGGTGCTGCATGCCGGCCTCGGCGTAGCGCTGGGCCAACACGTCCAGCGTGTCCTCGGCGGTCTCGGTCCAGCCATGCACCGGCAGCAGCCAGCGGCCATCCTCGGCCTGGCGCGCGTCAAGCGCGATGGTCAGCCGGTCCGGGCCGAACTCGCGCAGCCAGCCGATCACCGTCGCCGGTTCCCGCACCGACACCGAGCCGACCACCACGCGGGTGGCACCGGCGTCAAGGATGCGCGCGACGTCATCGCGCGAGCGCACACCGCCGCCGGTCTGCACCTTCAGGCCGGTCTGCGACGCGATCGAGGAGAGCAGCGGTGCCAGCGTGTAACCACCGGCACGGGCCGCATCCAGATCCACCAGGTGCATCCAGCCCGCGCCCGCCGCGGCAAAGGCCTGCGCGCGCGGCAGCGGGTCATCGCCGTAGGTGGTCTGTTGCGCGTAGTCACCCTGCAGCAGCCGTACCACGCGGCCTTCGCGGATATCCAGGGCGGGATAGACGATGAAACTCATGTCGGTTCGTTCTCGATGAAATTGCGCAGGATGCGCGCGCCGGTATCGGCCGAGCGCTCCGGGTGGAACTGGGCGCCACTGTGCCGGCCGCGCTGCACGACGGCCGCGAACAGCCCGCCGTGATCGCACGCCGCCACGGTGTCTTCGCCCAGGGGGGCGGCGTAGCTGTGGACGAAGTACGCGCTGGCCCGGGCCGGCACGCCCGCCAGCAGCGGCGACGCGCGCAGGGGCAGCAGCCGGTTCCAGCCCATGTGCGGCACACGGATGCCGGTGGCAGGACGCAGGTGGCGAACGACCCCGGGCAACAGGCCCAGGCATTCGACATGGCCTTCTTCAGAGCCATCGAACAGCAGTTGCATGCCCAGGCAGATCCCAAGCAGCGGTACCTGCAGCTCGCGCAGCGGCTGCACCAGACCCTGCGCATGCAGACGCGCCATGCCGTGCGGGGCCGCGCCGACGCCAGGCAGGATCACCCGCGAGACACCTTCGAGCCCCTGCGCATCGCGCACCAGCCGCACCTGCACGCCCAGCCGTTCCAGCGCATAGCGGACCGAACCGAGGTTGGCCCCACCCGCATCGATCAGCGCAACCTCGGTCACAGTGCCCCCTTGGTGCTCGGCAGCGCGGTGCCCTGCCGCGGCAAGGCCTGGCGCAGCGCGCGCGCCAGCGCCTTGAAGCAGGCCTCGACCTTGTGGTGGTCGTTGTCGCCGCGCACGCTCAGGTGCAGATTCAACCCGGCCGCATCGCACAGCGAGCGGAAGAAGTGCGGCACCAGCTCGGTCGGCATGTCACCCACGCGCTCGCGCTTGAACTCGCCTTCGAACACGAAATACGGGCGGCCGCTGAAATCCAGCGCGGCACTGGCCAGGGTCTCGTCCATCGGCAGGGTGAAGCCGTAACGGCTGATGCCACGCTTGTCGCCGAGTGCCTCGCGCAGGGCCTGGCCCAGCGCCAGGCCGGTGTCTTCAATGGTGTGGTGCTCATCGATGTGCAGGTCGCCCTCGGCCTGCACACTCAGTGCGAAGCCGCCGTGCTTGCCGATCTGCTCCAGCATGTGATCGAAGAACGGCAGCCCAGTGTGGGTCTGCGGCTCGGCGGTGCGGTCCAGATCGACGTCAACCCGGATCTTCGTTTCTTTGGTATTGCGCTGCACGGTGGCGCGGCGAGGCGCATCGGCCAGCTCATGCGCGATCGAGGTCCAGTCCCAGTCGCCGCCGAACTGCTCGGTGCGCAGCTGGAAACCGCGGATCTTCATGTTCTCGGCGAACTGGATATCGGTCAGGCGGTCGCCCACCATCGCCGAGCGTGCCCAGTCGATGCTGCGGTCCTGCAGATACGGCAGCATCAGGCCGATGCCCGGCTTGCGGGTCGGTGCGTTGTCCTGCGGCCAGGTGCCGTCGATCAGTACGTCACGGAAGGTGATGCCCTGGCTGGCGAAGATCTGCAGCATCAGGTCGTTGGGGCCATCGAAGCTGGCCTGCGGATAGCCTTCGCTGCCCAGGCCATCCTGGTTGCTGACGATCACGAACTGATAGCCCGCATCGCGCAGCTTGAGCATCGCCGGGATCACATCGCGCACGAAGCGCAGCTTCTCGTAGGCGTCGATCTGGAAATCGGCGGGCTCTTCGATCAGGGTGCCGTCGCGGTCGACGAACAGAATCGGGGTCATGCGGCAGCCCTCCGGGCCATCAGGGCGGCGAGTACGCGGTCGTTCTGTTCCGGACTGCCGAGGGTGATGCGCAGTGCATCGCCCAGCTGCGGCGCGGCACGCTGGTCACGCACCACCACGCCGGCCGCGAGCAGCGCATCAAACGCGCCTTGGGCGTCGGCAAAACGGACCAGCAGGTAGTTGCCCTGCGAGGGATAGACACGCACCACACCGGGCAGCGCGGCCAGGCCGGACTGCAGGCGGGTACGTTCGGCTTTGATCTGCGCGATGCGCCGGGTGGTCACGGCCAGGCTCTCGGCGCCGAGACCGGCCAATGCCAACTCGGCACAGGGCGCGGGCACCGGGTATGGCGCCTGGCAGCGGCGCAGCAGCTGGATCAGCGCGGCATCGGCGATCAGGCTGCCAATGCGGGCGGCCGCCAGCGCATGCGCCTTGGACAGCGTGCGCAGCACGGCGATGTTCTCGTAACGGCTCAACAGCGTGGTCGCGGACGGCTGCTCGGCGTACTCCCCGTAGGCCTCATCCACCACCACCAGCGCCCTGCCCTGCAATGCCGTGGCCACCCGCTCGATCTCGGCCAGGGTGATCACGCTGCCCGCGGGATTGGACGGCGAGCACAGGAACACCAGCTTGGCGTTGCCCGACAGCGCCGCGGCAATGACGGCATCGATATCGGCGACCAGCGCATCGCCCTGATCGACCAGCGGCACCTCGATCAACGGCGCGTTCTGCAGGCGCGCGCAGACGGCATACATGCCGAACACCGGCGGCGTGGTCACCACCGCATCGCGGCCCGGCTCGCACAGCGCGCGTACCAGCAGATCGATGGCCTCGTCGCTGCCGCGGCCGATCAGCAGTTGTTCGGACGAGCAGCCGTACAGCTCGGCCAGGCGATCACGCAGCGCCGCTGGCTGCGGGTCGGGATAACGGCGCGCGCTCCCCCCGACGTCGGCCGGATTGGCCCAGGCCGATTCATTCGCGTTGAGCCAGACATCGCCGACCAGCGCACTGCTGCGCGCCGAGGAATAGCCGGCAAACGCCTGCAGGTCGGCACGGGCCAGGGACAGGATGGAGGCAGTGCTCATGCGGCCGCCTCCATGCGCAGGGTCACCGCGTTCTCGTGGGCGTCCAGGCCTTCGGCGCGTGCCAGCACGCGGGCACACTCGCCGATCGCCGCGATGCCAGCGGCCGTGGCCGACTGCACGCTGATCAGGTTCTGGAAGCTGGCCACGCTGACGCCGCTGTAGGCGCGGGCAGCGCCGGCGGTCGGCAGCACGTGGTTGGTGCCACTGCAGTAATCGCCGAGCGCTTCGGGGGTGTAGTCCCCCAGGAACACCGACCCGGCCGCGTCCACCTTGTCCAACCACGCGCGCGGCTCGCGCAGCGCCAGGATCAGGTGCTCCGGCGCATACCGGTTGCTTATCGCGAAGGCGTCGTCCAGCGAATCGACCAGGATCAGGCGCGAGGACGCCAGCGCCTGCGCGGCGATTTCCGCACGCGACAGCTGCGCCAGCTGCGCTTCAACCGCCGCCTCGACCCGGTCCACCATCGCCGCGTCGTCGGTCAGCAGCAGTACCTGCGAATCCGGGCCGTGCTCGGCCTGCGAGAGCAGATCGGCGGCGACGAACGCCGGCGTGGCACCGGCATCGGCAATCACCAGCACTTCGGACGGCCCGGCCGGCATGTCGATCGCCGCGGCACCGTCCTGGGCAACCTGCTGCTTGGCTTCGGTCACGTAACTATTGCCCGGGCCATAGAGCTTGTCGCACGCCGGCACGCTGTCAGTGCCATACGCCATCGCCGCGATCGCCTGGGCGCCGCCCAGCTTGAACACGCGGTGCACGCCGGTCAGGCGTGCGGCCACCAGCACGGCCGGATCGGCACTGCCGTCCTTGCGTGGCGGCGTGCACAACACGACTTCCCGGCAGCCGGCCAGCTGTGCGGGCACCCCCAGCATCAGCGCGGTGGACGGCAACGGCGCGCTGCCGGCCGGCACATACAGACCCACCCGACTGATCGGCCGCACCACGCGTTCGCAACGCACGCCGGGCGCGGTCTCGACCGCATAGCCCTGGGTCATGCCAGCCTGGTGGAAGGTACGGATGCGCGCTGCCGCATCGATCATCGCCTGGCGCAGCTCGGCGGAGACGGCCTGCTCGGCGGCGGCGAACTCCGCCTCGCTGACCTCGAAGGTCGCCGGTGCCACGCCGTCGAAGCGCAGGGTGATCTCACGCAGTGCGGCATCACCGCCCTGGCGCACTGCCGCGATCAACGCGGCAACGGACTCACGGGTGCGCGCCGCCACGGCCTGGACCGGGCGTTGCAGCGCCTGCGCCTGGGCGCCGGCATCCAATTGGGACCACGTCAAACGATTCATGCCAGCGACCGCTCCACACTCAATACCATCAAGCCCTGCGCGCCCGCGCGCTCCAGGTCCTCCAACCGCTGCCAGGTCAACGCACCGTGGCACATGGTCTGCAAACGCAGGTGGCCGCCGTCATCGGGCAACTGCACCAGCGGATCGGCGTCGGGCAGCAGGCGGGTCAACTCGGAGACCCGGTCCAGCGCGGCGCGGAACATCAGCAGCTTGCTGTCCTGCACGTTCACCACGCCATCGAGGCGACGCAGCAGCATCGCCATCAGACCGGCGCGGGCGTCATCGGGCGTGCGGACCGGGCCGGCCAGCACCGCCTCGCTTTCCAGCAGGGTTTCGACCGGCTTGAGCTGGTTGGCGGCCAGGGTGGCGCCGCTGGAAACCAGATCGCAGATCAGGTCGGCGGTGCCCAGGCGCGGGGCGATTTCGACCGAACCCGACAGCTCGACCACCTGGGCATCCACGCCGCGCGCGGCCAGCCAGTCGGCCAGGATCGCGGGGTAGCTGGTGGCGATGCGCTTGCCGGCCAGCTGCTCCACGCCCGTCCATTCCCACTCCTCCGGCACCGCCAGCATCAGCCGGCACTGGCCGAAGTTCAGCCCGCGCAGCGCCTGGTAGGCATCCGGCAGGCCGGTCCGGCGGCGGGCGGCGCCCTGCTCGTCCAGCTCGTTGCGGCCGACGATGCCGAAATCGCAGACGCCATCGGCGATCAGGCCGGGGATGTCGTCATCGCGGACCAGCAGCAGGTCCACCGGCAGCGACTCGCCGTAGCAGAACAGCTTGTCGCGGCTCTGCCGCCAGCTCAGCCCGCAGGCGGTCAGCAGGCTGCGGGCGGGCTCGGCCAGCCGCCCGTTCTTCTGGATGGCGATACGCAGCCGGTCACGTGCCGGGGCGGTCTGGGTTGCACTCATGGGGAGGCTCACTTACTCGGATTCGGGGGAGGACGGCGTGGCGGCAATGGCGGCGGCATAGCCGCCGTGGCCATGCTCCAGCGAACGCGCCACGCGCCCGGTGGTGGTCACGCTGACGCCGGTCAGTTCGTGGATTTCGCGATACGGCACGCCCTGCTGCAGCAGCGGCACCACCTTCCAGCGGTCCGACAGCGCCTCCAGCTCGGCCGGGGTGCACAGGTCGCGCAGGAACGCGGTGACCTGTTCGGCGCTGGACAGCGCGGCGAAGGCCGCAGCCAGGCAGGCCAGATCGGCCTGGGCGTCTTTTTCTCGGGGGGCGGGGCGTAGCTTCATCGTATCAATGTAATAGCGTGCTATTACATTAGCGCAAACGAAGCTCCAGGGTCAAACCGGGTGGCTGCTCGGATCAGGTTGGTTCAGGGGCGGGAACGAAAAACGCCCGCGGAGCGGGCGTTTGTTTTGGGTATCGGGCGTTCAACGGCGTACCGACCAACGGTCGGTACCTACCGGCACGTTACCTCGGCGCGGAGGGCGCCGCTGCGCAGGCACTCGCCGAACAGGCTGCCCTGGCGGCTCGGGATGGACTGGACGGCCTGCAGCTCCCCTGCCCCGTCCGGGCACTTCTTCCCGGCCCATCCGCGCAGGTCACGCTGCAACTGCTCCCGGTCGATCACGTGGCAGCGGTCGACCGTCAGCCGGTACTGGCCCGGACCGATCCGCTGGCCATGCAGCGCAGGATCGGTCCGGCACGCGGTCAGCAGGAGCAGCAGCGTTGCCGCCGCCCCCAGCCGCCTCACGGCATGACCTTGGCCTGCTCCAGTTCCACCTGCAGGGTGCTGGCCAGTTCCTCGCGCGAGACCTCGAACTGCTGCTCGCGCAGCAGATCCTTGACCGCGACCACGCCACGCGCCAGCTCATCGTCACCGGCCAACACGACGAAACGAATGCCGGCCTTGGCCGCGTACTGGAACTGTTTGCCGATCTTCTTCGGCTCCATCTGCACTTCGGCGTTGATGCCACCGGCGCGCAGGCGGCGGGCGATATCCAGCGACTGCGGCAGGCTGGCGTCGTCCATCAGCGCCACCAGCGCGTGGACGCTGCTGTCTTCAATCCCGGCGATCAGGCCGGCTTCGCGCAGCTGCCAGAACAGACGGGTCAGGCCGATAGAAATGCCCACGCCCGGCAGCTTGGACTTGCTGTAGTGGCTGGCCAGGTCTTCGTAACGGCCACCGGAGCAGATCGAGCCGATCTGCGGGTGGTCGGTCAGCGTGGTTTCGTACACGGTGCCGGTGTAGTAATCCAGGCCGCGCGCGATGGAGAAATTCAGGCAGTACGCGGTTTCCGGCACGCCCAGCGCCTTGACCAGCTCCAGCACTTCGCGCAGTTCGGCCACGCCCACCTTCAGCGTCTCGCTGGCAGCCGGATCGGCCAGCAGCGCGTCCAGCTGCGCCAACGCGTCGGCGTGGCTGCTGGAGCGGACCGCCACGAAGGCCAGGATCCGCTCGACCTGCTCGGCCGGGATCTCAAAGCCTTCGCCCACCAGCGTCTCGCGCACGTAGTCGGGGCCGCGCTTGTCCAGCTTGTCCACTTCGCGCAGCACCGCCAGCTGGCGCTCGCCATCAGCCACGCCCAGGCTTTCAAAGAAGCCGCGCAGCAGCTTGCGGTTGTTGAGCTGGATACTAAAGGCGCCGATGCTGAGCTCGGCGAAGACCGCATGGATCACCGCCAGGACTTCGGCGTCATAGCGGATGCTCAGCGCGTCCTTGCCGATCACATCGATGTCGCACTGGTAGAACTCGCGGAAGCGACCGCGCTGGGCACGCTCGCCGCGGTACACGCGCTGCATCTGGTAACGACGGAACGGGAAGGTCAGGTCGTGCTCGTGCTCGGCCACGTAGCGCGCCAGCGGCACGGTCAGGTCGAAGCGCAGGGCCAGCTCGGGCAGCGTTTTGTCGCCGGCTTCGGCCGCGTTTGCCAATGCGCCGGTGGACTGCACGAAATACACCTGGCGCTCGGTTTCACCGCCGGACTTGGTCAACAGCACATCGGACAGCTCGAACACCGGGGTTTCCACCGGCAGGAACCCGAACCGCTCGTAGTTGCGGCGGATGACGTCCAGCATGCGCTGGAACGCGATCTGCTCGCGCGGCAGCAATTCCATGATGCCGGGCGGCGTACGGGGCTTGATCACTTGCGGGACTCCTGCGGAAACGGGGGGATGAGCGAGCGGCATATTCTAGCCGCAGCCAGCGCAACGAGCCGCATCCGGGCATCGGGACCGGGCCAATGGCGGCATGACGTATCATAGGCAGGTCCCGCTTGCTGACCTGACATGACCCGGCCCCACTCCGGTACCGCGCTTTCCGCTGTTGAAGACCCCGCCGCCCCCGGTTGCTCGCCGCTGCGCGACTGCCTGCATTGCTCGGTACGGCACCTGGCGGTCTGCTCGGCGCTGTCGCCGGATGAAGTGCAGGCGCTGGAGCGGGTCACCGTGTCCCAGGCACTGCCGCTGGGGTCCACCCTGGCCCGTGCGGGTGAGCCGCGCCAACATGTCTATACGATTACCGCCGGTGCGCTGCGCCTGGTCCGCACGCTGGCCGATGGCCGCCGCCAGATCAGCGGCTTCGTACTGCCCGGCGACTTCCTGGGCTTGAGCGGCAGCGATCACCACCGCTATGACATCGAGGCCATCGCCGACAGCCGGGTCTGCCGCGTGGCCCTGCCGCAGATGAAGGACCTGCGCTCGCGCTTCCCGCACCTGGAGCGCAAGCTGCTGCAACGCGCCTGCCAGGAGCTGGATGCCGCGCAGGATGCCGCCATGGCGCTGGGCCGGCTGCAGCCGGCCGAGAAGGTCGCCGATTTCCTGCTGCGCCTGGCCGCGCGCGAAGCGCTGCTCGGTGAGCCGGGCCTGCGCGTGACCCTGCCGATGGGCCGCGGCGACATCGCCGACCATCTCGGCCTGACCATGGAAACCGTCAGCCGCACCTTCACCAAGCTGCGCCAGCAGGGCCTGATCGCCCTGCCCCATCTGAACACCGTCGAGATCCTGGACGAAGCCGGCCTGCAGAAGCTGTCGGCCGACGAGTCGTACTGACCCCGCCTCACCCGCGCAACAGCACCTCACGCAGCGCCCCATACTCCGGTGCGCACGCTTCGGCCTGCGCGGGCCGCTCCAGCAGCGCGGCCAAGGCCGGCGGCACGTCCAGCACCTGCCCGATCAACGGCTCCACCACCGATTCGAACTTGGCCGGGTGCGCAGTCGCCGCCACCGCCCAATGCCCCTGTGCGCCCGCGGCCCGCAGGTGCTCCAGGCGCGCCACCGCCGTCGCCGTATGCGGGCAGAACACCTCGCCATGCAGGTCATGGCGCCGCTTGATCACTTCGCGGATCGCCGCATCATCCACGGCCTCGGCCGTGAACGCGCCCCGCAGTGCCACGTCATCGTCGTTGTAGAGCCAGCGCAGCCGCTCGAAATTGCTGGGCGCCCCCACGTCCATCGCGTTGGCAATCGTCGCCACGCTGGTTTGTGCCTGGTAGGCCTCGCCATGGAAATAGCGCGGCAACACCTCATTGGCATTGGTCGCCAGCGCGATCTGCCCCAGCGGCAGGCCCATCGCCCGCGCCAGGATCGCCGCCATCGCATTGCCCAGGTTGCCGGTCGGAATCACCAGATTGAGCACGTGGCCGGTCTGCGCCTGATGCACCAGGGCCGCATGGGCGTAATAGCTCATCTGCGGCAGCCAGCGGCCCAGGCTGATGCTGTTGGCCGAGCTCAACGGCACCGCGTGCTGCAGCTCGCGATCGCCCAGCGCCTGTTTCACCATCGCCTGGCAATCGTCGAACGACCCGGCGACGCGCAGTGTGTGGATGTTGTCGCCGAAGCACCCCAGCTGATGCGCCTGGCGCGGCGAGACGCGGCCATCCGGGTACAGCACCACGACGCGGATCCCCGGCTGCCGATGAAAGGCCGCGGCAACGGCCGCCCCGGTATCGCCCGAGGTCGCCACCACGATCGTCAACGGTCGCTCACGGCCCTGCTGCAGGCGGGCAAGACACGCCGCGAGAAAGCGCGCACCGAAATCCTTGAACGCCGCCGTCGGGCCATGGAACAACTCCAGCACATGATCATCAGCGGTCGCCAGGGGGCGCAGTGGCGCATCGAAATCGAAGGCCTGCTCGCACAGTTCGGGCAGTGCTCTCTCCAGGGCATCGTCATGGAAATACGGGGCCAGCACCGCCGCGGCGGTCTGCGCGAAGGAACCCTGCGCTGACCAGCTCTGCAGTTGCGGGCGGTGTTCGGGAACGTACAGACCACCATCCGGGGCAAGGCCGGCGGCGAGCGCCTGGCTGAGCGAGGCGGCGGGCGCGGCGTGACGCGTGGAAACGAACTTCATCGGATATCCCAAAGTAGAAAGAGTGGACGTGTCACAGCACGCGCGCGGCGGGCGCATTCAAGGGTGACACCCAGCCTTGGCTGTCGAAGCCCGCGTCCGCGAACGCCTGCTGGACTGCCGCCTGCGCGGCAAGCGCGGCATCGCGCTGCTCGAACCAGGCAAACACGCTCGGCCCCGCACCGGAGATGCTGGCGCCCATCGCCCCGGCATTCAACGCAGCATCGCGGGCCGCCGCAAACCCGGCGATCAGACCGGCCCGACGCGGCTCGACCAGCACGTCACGCAGGCCGGCACGGACCAGTGCGGCATCGGAGGTGAAGCAGCCACTGAGCACCAGCGCCAGATTCGCGCTCTGCGCGACGAACTCGCCCAACGCGTAATGCCCCTGCAGCGCGGCGCGCGCGCGGCGCGTCTCCAGCACCGCGTTCGGATGCACCAGCAGGCTGTGCCACGCCGCCGGAACCGGCACCGGTACCAGCCGGTCCGCCGTGCTCAGTACCAGCCCGCCCAGCAGCATCGGCCCGAGGTTGTCGCCATGGCGGCCACCACTGGCCACCGCCTCGCCGGTCAGCGCGAACGGATACAGCGCTTCGCGCGACAACGGCTGCGGCAACAGCGCATTGGCCGCGACCAGCGCGGCCACACACGACGCGGCCGAACCGCCCATGCCCGAGCCCAGCGCGATGCCCTTGTCGATCTCCACCTCGAAGCCGAACGGCAGATCCAGCGCGGCACGCAGCGCAATCAACGCCGCACCGGCGGTGTTGTCCTCGGCCACCCGTGGCAGATCCACCGTGGTGCCGCGGATCGCGTGGATGCGAACCACGGGCTCGTCGATCCACCGCACTGTCACAGTATCGCCAACGCCCTCGATGGCGTGCCCAAGGATGTCGAACCCGACCCCCACGTTGCCGACCGAGGCCGGCGCAAACGCGCGTGCTTCCGTCCTCCTGCCCTCACTCACAGACGTGCTCCTTCGCCCACCGCCACGCGCAGCACATCGGCGAACACGCCGGCGGCGGTCACCTCCGGCCCGGCGCCCGGGCCCTGCACCACCAGCGGATTGTCGCAGTAGCGGCGCGTGGTGAACTGCACCACGTTGTCGGTCAGGCGCAGGTTCGCGAAGGCATGCCCGGCCGGCAGCGCGACCAGGCCGACCTCAGCCCCGTCCGGCGTGAGGCGCGCCACATAGCGCAGCACCGCACCGTCCGCTTTGGCGACTGCCAGGCGCTCGGCGAACACCACATCCATCTGCGGCAGGCCCGCCATGAAGTCGTCCACGCTGGCCTGGCGCAGTGCTTCGGGCACCAGGCTTTCCACGCGCACCTGCGCCAGGCTGAGCTCACGGCCCGCCTCACGCGCCAGGATCACCAGCTTGCGCGCGACATCCACGCCGGAAAGATCATCGCGCGGGTCCGGCTCGGTATAGCCCATGCCACGCGCCTGGCTGACCAGCGCGGAGAACGGCACCTGGCCGTCGTATTTGTTGAACAGCCACGCCAGCGTGCCGGAGAAAATACCGTCGATCGCCAGCACCTCATCGCCGGTGTCGACCAGGTCGCGCAGCGTGGTGATCACCGGCAGGCCCGCACCGACCGTGGCTTCGTAGCGGAAGCGCGCGCCACTGCCAGCCGCTGCCTCGCGGATCGCGTGATAGCGCTCCAGCGGGCCGGCACCGGCCTGTTTGTTCGGGGTGACCACGTGGATGCCTGCGGCCAGCCAGCCGGCATAGCGGTCGGCCACGTCGGCGCTGCCGCTGCAATCGATGATCAGGGCGTGCGGCAGATGGGCGGAGAGCAGGTGTTCGGTGAATGCGTCCAGATCGCTCGGCTGCGCCGGGCCGGACAGCGCCGCGCGCCAGTCACCTTTCAGGCCGCGCTCGTCCAGGACCATGCGGCTGCGCGAGGCGACCGCACGCAGGCGCAGATCCACATTGGCGCGGCCGAGCAGCTGTACCTGGGCCGCCTGCAGCTGGTCCAGCAGCGCCGCACCCACATTGCCCGGGCCGATCACACCGACCGAGAACGTCTGCGGCGACAGCCAGAACCCGGCATGCGCCGCGCGCAGCGCCTTGGTCGCATGGCGGCTGTCGACCGCCACCGAGATGTTGCGCTCCGAGGAGCCCTGC
Organism: Stenotrophomonas sp. TWI377; assembly: GCF_039674525.1. Lineage (NCBI taxonomy): Bacteria > Pseudomonadati > Pseudomonadota > Gammaproteobacteria > Lysobacterales > Lysobacteraceae > Stenotrophomonas > Stenotrophomonas sp. TWI377. Next base: position 135,235 of record NZ_JBDJNT010000006.1, on the reverse strand, counting down.
GCGATCGCCAGGATGTTCACCTGCGCGCGGCCCAGCGACTCGAACAGGCGCGCGGCCACGCCGGGCTGGCCGGCCATGCCATCGCCCACGGCGGCCAGCACACTCACGTTGTCGGTCAGCTGCACGCGCTGCACCTGGCCCAGACTCAGCTCATGGGCAAAGGCCTGCAGCAGCGATTCGCGCGCCCGCACCGCCTCGGCCTGCTTCACCACGCAGCAGATCGAGTGCTCGGAGGAGCCCTGCGAGATCATCACCACCGACACATGCGCATTGCGCAGCGCCGCGAAGACGCGCTCGGCCGTGCCGGGCACGCCGATCAGGCCGGTGCCTTCCAGGTTGATCACGGCCAGGTCCGGGCTCAGGGTCAGCCCCTTGATAGGACCGGACGCGGTGCGCTCGGCAGTGATACGCGTGCCTGGATGATCCGGGTGGAAGGTGTTGCGGATGATGATCGGCAGGCCACGCTCGATCGCCGGCGACATCGTCTGCGGGTGCACCACTTTGGCGCCGAAGTAGGCCAGCTCGCAGGCTTCGTCGTAGCTTAGCGCTTCGAGCTGGACCGCCTCGGGCACCACCCGCGGGTCGGCCGAGAGCACGCCGTCCACATCGGTCCAGATGTGCAGCTCGTCGGCGTTGAACAAGGCGGCGAAGATCGCCCCGGAGTAATCGCTGCCGTTGCGGCCCAGCGTGGTGATGCGGTCCTGGCGGTCGCGGGCGACGAAGCCGGTGGCCACGATGCGCGATTGCGGATGCTGCAGGCGCCACTGGGCCAGGCGCTCGGCGCTGCGCGCCCAGTCCACGTCCACGCCCAGTTCACCGCGCTCGATCACCAGCACATCGCGCGCATCCAGCACCGCGCAGTCTTCGCCCAGCGTCTGCAGGTACGTCCCGAGCAGTTGCGCCGAATACACCTCGCCCATGCCCTGCACGCGGTCCAGCACTTCGGTGGGCAGGCCGCCGATCACCGCCAGCGCACCCAGCACCTCGGCCAACTGATCGAAGCGCTGGTCCAGCCACTCCACCGTCGCCCCGGCGTGCTCGCCGAGCAACGCAACGGCGGCACCGCGATGACGTGCCCGCAAGGCGTGCCACTGTTCGCGCCAGGCCGAGCCGTCTTCCGAGGCCAACGTGGCCACCCCGATCAGTGCATCGGTAACGCCCTTCATCGCCGAGACCACGGTGACCTGCATCGTCTCCTCACGCGCCAGCAGCAGCTTCGCCACATGACGATAGCGCTCGGCATCGGCCACCGAGGTGCCGCCGAACTTGTGGACCACGGTGGTCACGCCGGCCCGCGCGGCGACGGAGACGGCGGGCTGGGCGGAAGGTGGAGCGGAAGCGGCGACAGAAGACATGCTGACCTCGATGGGAGGCCCCGCGTCACATCAGGTTGGAGAGTTTCCCCCGCCACCTGATCTGGGTGCGGGGCCGTGGTTTTCGGAAATTACGCGAAGACGACGGGCCGCACCGGGCGAGTGGTGGCGGTGGTAATGATGGTGGTACCGGTCGACACGACCTGGCCGCCCGCGGAGGCGGGAACGAGCAGGTAGGCGTGGGCGGCGGTGATGACCATGGATCAAGAAAACTACGCCGCCGCCCTGCTTGTCAAGTGCTGCGCCGCAAAAGATCCCGGCACGTAAATCGCGGCGATCGTCGACCAACAAGTTGCGATTGTGACCATCCAGGCGGGGCAAGGCCTGCCCTACCCCACATGCTCCGCCACCGCCGCAGGGGGCCGATGCGCGTGCGCGCACATCAGCACGCCCGACACCAGGCAGACGATGGCCACCGTTTCCATCAGCGTCGGCCAGCGTTGCTGCCAGGCAAAGCCATACAGCAGGGCGAACAGGGTTTCGAAGACGATCATCTGCCCGGTGAGGGTCAGTGGCAGGTTGCGGCTGGCGCGGTTCCAGCAGGCATTGCCGAGCACCGAGGCGACCACCGCCACGCCCGCGCTGATCAGCCAGAAGTTCAGCCAATCGCCCGGCGGATGCACCGTCGCGCTGGTCAAAAACGCACTGGGCACCAGCACCAGGGCGAGCCCGCCGGTGGTGATGCCGGTGAGCAGCGACCAGTCATGCCCGGACAGATCCGGCCGGCGCGCCAGCCAGCGGCTGTTGCCGATGGAGTACACCGCCCAGGACAGCAACGCGCCGACCGCGCACAGCAGCCCGAGCAACCGGCGCCCGGCCGAGCCCTGCGCATGTTCGGCCATCAAGGCTTCATAGCCCACCAGCGCCACGCCAAGCAGGCACAGCAGCAGCGCCGGGGCCAGGCGACGCAGTGGCACCGCGCCTTCCTCGCGTACGCCGGCCAGGGTCACCACCACCGGGATCAATCCCACGATCAGCGAGGCGGCCGCACCACCGGCCCATTGCACGGCATTGGCCAGCAGCAGGAAGTAGACCAGGTTGCCGGCCAGGCTCAGCCACAACAGACCCCGCCACTCGGCCCAGGCCAGCCGCTCCTTGAGCTGCCGCCAGCGCGGCGCAAGCAGAACGACGGCAATCAGGCCGTAGACCAGATAACGGCCGGCGGAGAGCTGTACCGCGTTGAAGCTGTGCAGCATCGCCGGGGCCAGGAACACCACGCCCCACAGCGCGCCGGCGGCAATGCCGTTGGCGATGCCCACTCCCATCGATCGTTTCATTGCGGCTCACGCGGTATGCATTGGCCGCGCAGTGTAGAAGCCGCGCACCGCGACGTCTTGACCGAGGCTACTGCCGCCGGAAGGCCTGCGGGGTCAGCCCGGTTTCCCGGCGCAGGGCTCGGGTCAGCGCACTGTGCTCGGAATAGCCGGCATCCAGCGCGATCGTGGCGATGCTGTCGCTGCTGGTGAGCAGCCGGTGCTTGGCCCAGCGTAACCGGCAGGCACTCAGCCATGCCTGGGGAGGCACCCCGAATTCCTGGACGAAGGCCGCATGCAGGCGGCTGCCGCTGATGCCGACCAGCGCGGCCATGCGGGCCACGTTCCAGTCCGCGCCGGGGTTGGCCGAGAGCCGGGTACACAGGGCATGCAGGCGTGCCGCGCTGCCAGCGGGCGCGTACTGCTGCAGCAGGGTCGCGAGCAGACCCTCACTGCCGTGTGCGGGCGCACCGGCCAGGCGCTGGCGCACTCCCTTCGGCAGTGCCAGCCAACGCTGCCGGCGCAGGTGCTCCAGGGTGTGGTCATCGATCACCCCCGCCGGGCAATCGACGATCACCATCAGATGATCGCCATCGCCGGTCTGGGCATGTCCCTCGCCGGGCGCCACGAAGGCCCCCTGCAGCACATCCAGGCGGCCGCCAAACGCATCGACCTCGACCTCCAGATCGCCGCGCAGCGGCAGCACCCATTGCGCAAAGTCATGCCGGTCCACATCGGTGGACGTTCCGTAACACCGCAGGTGGCAGGCGCTGGCGTGCATGGGGATAGTCTGCGCGCTGGGTGAAGGCCGCTGCAAGCGGCGGCGAAACGCCCGCGCATCCGCGTACCATGGCAGCCGACCCGTCCAACATGGAGCGTTCACCGTGGCCTGCACCATCGTTCCTCTCAGTGACCGCCCCGACCTGCTGCCGATCCTGGCCGAGTGGTATTTCCAGGAATGGGGACGCCACGTGCCGGACCTGACCCTGCTCGATCAGCAGCAGCGGCTGGAAGTGTTCCTGCAGGACGACGAGTTGCCCCTGCTGCTGATCGCACTGGATGACGCGGTGCCGGTCGCCGCAGCGCAGCTCAAGTTCCATGAGCGGACCGAGCGCCCCGAACGATTGCATTGGCTGGGCGGCGTCTATGTCCATCCGGCGCACCGCGGGCGCGGCCTGGCCGAGAAAGTCATCGAAGAATTGCTGGTGCGCGGTCGCGCGCTTGGCGTACGCGATCTCTACCTGCAGACCGAAGCCGATGATGGGGGCCTGTATCGCCGGCTGGGCTGGGCACCGCTGGAATCACTGCAGCATGCCGCGGGCATGCCGGTCCGGATCATGGTCCGCAGCGTGGCCGCCGACCGCGTCGACTGAACGCGCGGTTGCGGCACCTTGGTTGAAGAATGAATGCGACGCCGGTGAACGGCGTCAGCGGAAGCGCACCGGCTGCGGTGCCGGGCGGTCGGCCAGCGAGCCGAGCGTGAACGTGTAGCCGGCCTCTTCCAGCAGCTTGCGCATGCGCAGCTCCGCGCGCTTGGGATAGGCCAGCGAGGTCGGTGCGTGCAGGGCGTAGGAGGTCGATTTCCCGGGCAGCGTTTCGCGGGTCACCGAGGACTGATTGGTCTCGCACGCGTTGGCCCACAGGTCCATCAGCACCTTCGGGCCGATGGATTGATTGTTGCTGAGACGAAGCGTCAGCCAACGCATGTGTTCCATGACAAATCCAAGCGGCTCTTTGTCCCGAGTATGCACCAATTCCCCCACTACCGTTCGGGGCCGTCCGGTGCGCTGGCAGCCACCGGGGAGTGTCGGGCAAAAACGAACAGCCCCGGCAGGGCCGGGGCTGTTCGGGTACCGCTTCAGGGAGCGGACTACTGGCGACCGTGGGGAATCGCCAGCGCACCGCCTGTCTGAAACTCAGTGCTTCATGGCGTGCTTGCGGTCGCGCATGACGGCATGGCATTCCTGCACCTGCGGCAGCAGACGCTGGACTTCCTGGCGCGCGGCCGGCGAGGTATCGGCGTCGGTCAGGGTGTCCTTGAACGCCTTCAGCAGGCGATCTTCGGATTCTTCCAGCTCGGCCACGTAGCCGTACTGCTTGTCGCCCAGGGTGGCGCGCACCTTGCCGTAGAACTGCTGCATGGAACCGACGAAGGTGCCATGGTCGGCCGGCTTGCCGCCCGCGGCGACAACGGTGGCGCTCAGCGAGCGGACGATCTCATTCTTGACACCGGCGATACGGGTGAAGAGCGCCGCCAACTCGGCATCTTCGACCTTGCCTGCGGCCTCGGTGTAGAACTCCTGGCCATCGCGGGCGATTTCGATCAGGTCGTTCAAGTTATGCGCGGTCTTCGATTCGGTATTCACTGCGATGTACTCCTGTTGGTCCGGTTTGGCCCGTGTGTTGTTGTCGGGGTGAGTCGACTTTTCCGCATCGGCCATGAAGTCGGCGTGACACTGAAATGCGAGTGTTCAGCGAGCTCAACGCACTGCGCGACAGATGTGCACGGCGCGTCGTCGAGGCGCGAAATGCGTGTTACTTCCCTGCACGTCTGCGCTTGATCCAGGCCAGACATTGCCCGGCAATCGCCGTGAGCAGAATCAGCGAATTGGTCACCGCGAAAACGATCGAGCCGGTCGCCGCGCTGTACGCAATGAACAACACCGAGGCCGTGATCTGGCCAACGAACAACCACGTCGATACCGCCTGTGCATCCTCGGCCGTCCACTGCTTCCATATCTGCCGCCACAGCGTGGCGATCAGCACGGCGGTCGCCGCCCAGCCGAGCAGATCAATGGGCGCCATCAGCGCGCCAGCAGTGACAGCGGCGCCACGTCGCCCGCCACCTCATCTGCCGCCACGCCAACGCGCTGTTCCAGGCGGCGCAGGAAGTCACTGAAACCGTGCGGTGCACGCGCGTGCCGGCGTGCGCTGGTCATCACCCGTGGGCTGGCCAGCCGCGCCACCTGCATGCCGGCCCCGTGCATGGCCTGGATCAGCGCGACGTCCTCACCGGTGGCCAGCGGCGCAAAGCCGCCGGACTGCCGATACGCCACTGCGCTGAAACCCATGTTCGCGCCGTGCACGTGCGGGTGCCCATCCACCGCATGCTCGCCCTGCAGGAACTGCTCGCGCACGGCCTGCGGGTAGTCCAACCAGTCACCCACCGCCACCACGCCACAGAAGGCATTCGCACCACACTGCAGCTGGCGCGCAAGCCAGTCCGGCGGCACCACGCTGTCCGAGTCGGTGCAGCCGATCCAGCGGGCCCCCAGCGCCAACGCGCGCTCACTCGCCGCCGCCCGTGCGACACCGACACACCCGGCGTCCACGCTGACCACTTCCACGCCCATGCGCTGGCAGATCCATTCCGTGGCATCACGGCACCGATCCAGCGCCACCACGATCACCACCGGCTCGTTGCGCAGGGCCGGATGCAGCGCCGCCACCTGCAGCGACTGCAGGCAGGCCGCGATCATTTGCTCTTCGTTGTGCGCGGGAACGGTCACGGCAATCATCGCAGGCCCTCGCGTTCGGCCACCGAGGTGGTCTCGGCCGACCAGCCTTCCAGCAGCATGTCCTCGTCGCGATACGAGAACAGGCGTGGCAGGCTGTCATCAAACTGCGCGTGCACGAACGCGGCGCTGCAGCGCGCCTGCTCGAACGGCACGCGCCAATGGCAGGCGATCACCACGCCCTGCGGCGTGAGCGATTGAACCACCTGCGCCGCCAGCTGACGCATGTCGTCTTGTGAGAGGTAGTAACCCATTTCACCCACCACGATCAGGTCGAACCTGCCTGCTGGCCAGTCGTGTGGATGACGCGCCTGCTCGACGGAAACGTGCGCCTGGCGCCGGGTCATCGCGCGCGCCGCGGCGACAGCGCCTTCGCTCAGGTCGGTGGCGAGCAGGTGATCGCAGCGCTCGGCCAGGGCCGCGGTCAGCACGCCGTTGGAGCACCCCAGCTCCCAGCCACGGCCAAAGCGCTCGCGCGGCAGGCTGGCCAAGGTGAGCGCGCGCTTGCGCTGCTCGTACCAGCGGGTCCGGTACTGGAAGGGGTCCTCCTTCTCATACAACGCGTTGAAGTAGGCGACATCACTCATCCGATCAATACCTCGTAGTTCCGTTCAAACCGCTGCAGCACAGCGGCAGGCAGGATGGGCTCGCACTCGAGCCCCGCCACTGCGCCGGTCTGGGTCACGAACTGCTGGATCGCATCGCGCTTGCGGTCCAGCAGGTCGTCCTCCAACGCATAGCGCGTCGCCGGCGCCCAAGCGGACGGTGCCGCCTGCGGGTCCAGCCAATGCCAGCCCCACACCGGGTATTCCTTCAACGCGGCGCCGCGCGCGGTGCAGGCCTGCACGCAGGCACGCGCGACCGCTTCATGGTCCGGGTGCCCATCGAAGCGCCACGGCGCCAGCACCAGATCGTCCGGGTGCAGCAAAGCCGCCAGCTGCTCGCCCATCCATGCCTCGCTGGCCGTCACCGCGCCATCGCCGATGTGCCAGGCAATCCGCGCTGCGCTCGCCAAGCCCAGGCAACGCAGCGCATCGTCCAGCTCAGCGGCACGGGCCACGCGCAGCCGCTCGGGCGACCACGCAGGCTGATCGGGATAGCAGGCTTCGCCGTCCGTCACCGAGACCACCGTGACCGCCAGCCCTGTCTGCTGCGCAAGCGACATCACGCCGCCGCAGGCGAGCACTTCATCGTCCGGGTGCGGCGACACCACCACCAGCCGCCGCGCATCGCCGAACAGCGCCGCAGGGGACGCAAGCGGCAGCGACTGCAACCACGGGGATGCTGCCCACTGCGCCTCGGTCACGCCGCCGCCTTCGATCTGACGGCTCACAGCGTCCATGCACGCCCCTCGCGGTGCATCAGGTTGCCAAGATGCTGCCAGTCGCGGTCGGCATGGCTCTGGCGGATGAAGACGGTCAGGTCAGCCCAGCGCCGGGCGTGCGCCGGGTCCAGGCACATCGGGCCCGGCCCAAGTGCCCTGCCGACCCGATCCAGCGTCAGGGAGGCGGCGCGCTCCACCGCACTGCGCGCTCGCACGATCTCACGCTGATGGGGTTGGTCGGGCTGTGCATCGATCAGCGCGGCCAGCTCGCGCAGCAGTGAGGCGCATGGCGACAGCGCCAGATCGATCTCACCCAGCAGGCCGGCCGCCGTGCCCGGTTCGTCGGCGCGCGCGCTGTGCAGCAATGGCTCAGCCAACGCGCTCGCCCCGCCGAACCAGCACGCCGCGATGCCTGCGCCACCATGCCAGAACCCCGGACGCTGCAGATAGGCATCCGCCGCGCCGATCTCGACGGCCGGCACCTGGTCGAAACAGGCGGTCCCACTCGGCACCCGCCCCATGCCCGTGGCCTGCCACGTCTGCGGCAGGAAACGCACGCTGGCCCGGCGCACCGGCACCAGGAACAGCCGCGATCGCCCGTCATCGCGCACCGTCACCAGCGCATGGTCCACCCAGCCGGCACCGGAGCACCACGGCTTGTCACCGGACAGCGTGCCGCTGGCGCGATCAAAGCGCAGGGTCGCCGCCGGCCCTTCGGCCGCCCATACCGCGCCCAGCCGATCGTGGTCCGGCATCGCGGCGCCCAGTTCTTCCAGGATCGCCTGCGCGTCGTAATGGGCTTCCAGCACCTTGGCCAGGCAGAGATCCCGCGCGGCGATATGCGCCAGCGCCTGCCAGCGCAGCAGCGTGTCCCCGCTGCCAGGGCGTGGCAACGAGGCTTGATGCTCGATCCAGGCGCGGGCCTGCGCCTGCAGGTCGTCGCCATCGGTCACCGGCGGCGGTGCCGCCGGCGGTACAAGAGAAGCCACGGCATTCATGTCAGGGCGTCAGGATCACCTTGCGGCAATCCTCCTCTTTGCGGTCGAAGATCTCGTAGCCACGCACCGCGTCTTCCAGCGACAGCCGGTGGGTCACGATCACGCCCGGATCCAGCCGGCCTTCGCCGATATGGTCGAGCAGCTCCGGCATCAGCTTCTGCACATGGGTCTGCCCCATCTTGAAGGTGAGGCCCTTGTCGAACGCATCGCCGAGCAGGAAGCCGTGAATGAAGCCCGCATACACGCCCGGGATGCTCACCGTGCCACCCCGACGGGTCGCAGCGATGCACTGGCGGATCGCCACGCCGCTGCTGCCTTCCACCTTGAGCGTCGTCAGCGCCGATTCCAGCGCACTGCCCTCGGCCTCGAAGCCGACCGCTTCGATCGTGGCATCCACGCCGCGGCCGTTGGTCTGGGTGATGATGTATTCCGCCGGATCCTCCACCTGGGTGAAATCGATCGGGGTCACGCCGTAGGTCTGCTGCGCGAAGGCCAGGCGATACGGCAGGTGGTCGACCATGAAAATCGTCTCCGCCCCCAGCAAGCGGCAGCACGCCGCACTCATCAGCCCGACCGGGCCGGCACCGAAGATCGCCACCGTGGAACCCGGCTTCACGCCTGCGTTGATCGCGGCCTGGTAGCCGGTCGGCAGGATGTCGGAAAGGAACAGCACCTGCTCATCGGACAGCGCATCCGGAATACGCAACGGCCCGACATTGGCCTTCGGTACGCGCACGAACTCCGCCTGCCCGCCGGATACACCACCATAGAGATGGCTGTAGCCGAACAGCGCTGCCGGCGGGCGGATGCCCTTCTGGTTCACCGCGGCGCCCTTGCCGGTGTTGGTGGTCTCGCAGGCCGCGAACTCGGCGAGCCGGCAATGGAAGCACTCACCACACGCAATCACGAACGGAATCACCACGCGGTCGCCCGGGCGCAGATCGATCACGCCCGCACCCACCTCCTCCACCACGCCCATGAACTCATGGCCGAGCACGTCGCCGGTATGCAGATCCGGGATCTTGCCGCGATACAGATGCAGGTCCGAGCCGCAGATCGCCGTGGCGGTCACGCGCAGGAGGATGTCATCCGGGGCGGCCAGCGCGGGATCGGGCACGGTATCGACCCGTACATCCTTGCTGCCGTGGTAAGTCAGTGCGCGCATAGCAGACTCCGTTATCCAAGTACCTCTGTGGTACGTGGTACGGCGTGGCAGCGTCGTGACCGCACCGTGTGCGGCGTGTCTATCCGGGTGAGCGCGCCCCCCAGCAGAGGCTGGCGCGCATGGCGCTCCGCAGCGCATGAGGACTGAATCATTCATTCTGCGCGCGCGGCGAGCGCCGCACGCGATGGTCGCTTACTCCACCGAGGGCGCCGAAGGCGTCTCCGGGTCCGGCGGCAGTTCCTGCGGCGGCGATGCGGGTGCGGGGTCGCCCTCCGGTGGGATTTCCTGCGGCGGCTCCTGCGCAGGCGGGTCGCCACGGCCGGGCTCTTCCACCGGCGGCGCGGGCGGCACGGGTTCCGGGGTCGGGTCCGGCACCTGGGCGATCACATCATCGAATGGGGCCATCGTTTCACTGTCCAGTGCCATGTACATCGCGTGTGTTCCTGTTGTGGGACTGCGCCCGACGCTACGCGGCGCACCGTCAACATCCAGCGAGGGCGAGCGTGACCGACGAGCGCTCCCGCTCAGTCATTGCCGTCGGCGCGGCGCTTGTTCACCGTGATCTCGCCGGAGGTTTCCAGCACTGCCAGGTCGACCTGCCCGAAACCTTCACAGCCGTTGGCGCGCATCGCCACTTCCAGATCCGCCGGGCTGACATTGCAGCGTTTCACCTGCTCCCAGTAGATCGTGCCGTGCCGCGCCAGCACCACCGGCACGCCCTCCACGATCTCGTTGAGGCGCTTGCTGCGCGCCCCCAGAAAGCCGACGAACCAGTTCAGACCGATCAGCGTCGCGGCCAGAATGAGCCCGCCAGGCAGCGAGGTGTCCTCACCGATCAGCGAGTTCTGCACGGCCGTGCCCAGCAGCACGATCACCAGGATGTCGAACGGGGTGGACTGCCCCATCGAACGTTTGCCGCTCATGCGGGTCAGCAACAGGACCACCACATACACCGCAACCGCGCGGACCACGAACTCCCACCATTCCATTCCCAGCTCGAACATCTCATGCATCGCGGCAGCCTCCGTGTGGCGAGGTCTGGACGATAGGAACTCCCAGGTGAAGCCGATGGGAGCACCCGCCCTTCACGGCACCCCCGCTCCTTCGTAACAGCGGCAGGGCTAGCGTCGAGGCATCACCGCCCTACCCGTTTGCGCAGGAGACACACCATGCAGCACGACAAAACCCCGCCCGCCTCCACCGAAGACGCTCACGCCGCGCACAACTGCCCTCCGGCGGAAGGCACGGTCGACAAGCAGCGCTCGGAGAACCATGACGAGGCGCTGGAAGAGACGTTCCCGGCCAGTGACCCGATTTCTCCGTTCGTTGCGGCCAAGCCGCCGAAGGATGACAAGTACGAGAAAGATCCGGATGCAGCGCGGCTGAAGACGGAGAACGAGGGCTACAACCAGCGCGGCCACGGCAAGGGTGGCAAGGCCGGTGAAGGGGAGCCGGATGGCGTCCGCGAGGATGACGGCATCACCCAGCCGAACTTTGGGCAGGGTGGTACGTCTGGCAAGCAGACGTTGGATCGCTGACCGAACGAGGACCTGTCATGACTACTGCACCGCGAGCGCCCGCCACGAAAGAAGACGACCAGCAGAAGAGCCATACGCCGGACAAGCTGAGGAACGATGACGCCCGGTGGAAGGACAAGGACATGCCGGAGGCCGAGCATGGGGCGACGCCTGAGGATTATGAGCGGCCGGAGAAGGTGTAAATGCACCATCGGCTCAGCTACCATTTGCGCCATATTTCAGGGAGGAATGGCGATGAAGAGGCGCGGGCTTTTGATTGCGATGATGCTGACGATTAGCGGTTGCGGCCCATCGGACCAGGAAAAGCAGATCGCCAAGGTGGAAGCCAAGCTCAAAGAGCATCTGAAAGACCCTGACTCCGCCAAGATCGTGGTCACCGAGATCTTTCCCATGTTCGACGGCGAAGTGGCGTGTGGCACGGTGAACTCCAAAAACAGTTTCGGCGGTTATACCGGTGAGATGAGCTTCATCCTTCCCATGTCCGAGACCGGCACGATGTGGAACCCAAGCATTGCGGACAGCGAGCTGCTCTCCTCATTGCTTCCCGATAGCTGCGCCTTCATCAAGGCGTATGCCCAGCGGCCAGGCATGGTTGGGGTACCCGCCGGACTGGAGCAGTTGAGGGCTTTCTCGAAGGAATACCTACCGTTCGCGGAGAAAAGTGCCAACGAGGCCCTGCAAAGGCAGCGCCGGGAATGATCATCGGAATCAGGGGGCGTGTACCCCTGACCTGGGCGCTCTCTCGCCCCCGCTTGCTCGCCTGAGGGGGCCAGGCATCCGGTAGCTCCGCAGGGGCCACGAGCTGGGCCGCGGTTACGCCACGAATGTCATTGGTGACCCCGGCCCGATTCGAACGGGCGACCTTCCCCTTAGGAGGGGGACGCTCTATCCAGCTGAGCTACGGGGCCACTTGGTGAAGTGAAGGATACCGCGAAATGCCCTTTCCTGACCAAGCATGCGTCAATCACCACCCGGCTATCGCGGAGTAAAACTGAAACCCTTAACTATCCTTCTGTCCTACGAGAATCTCGCGACAAGTAACCATCCTTCAGGCTCTTACTATTTCGTGACTACCAAGGTCCTTCGGTCTCGACTTCAGAACAGGAATGAATGATACAAGGTTAGGGCGCGGTCAGTGCCAGCGTGGCTCTGTGCAAAGCACGCGATTCAACGAGGGTCGGCCCCACCTTCGCAGCCACGTGTGGGATCTCGACTTAATTGGCCGGTGGAGCATCAGGAGTAGGGACGGCGCCGAAACAACCTGCTCGGGGCGGTCGTATTGGCCTCTCGCGTGGACCGTCTTCATCGAGAGCGAGATAGGCCCGCATCTGAAGTCCGAAGGCTGGCATAACTGCGTACACGCCGGAGGCTAGGCGGTATACCGGCAAAGCTATCCTTGTCGGCGTGGCAGCCGTTGAAAGCACGATACGGGGTTTGGCCAAGGCTCAGCCTATGGATGTGCGCGTGACATATCCTTAGCCACCCTGCTTGAGCCCCTGCCCCATGCCGAATATTTGGGTGATGCTGTCCCAACTGGGCGACAGCCGTCTGTTGCTGCCTACCGCTGCCGTTTTGATTGCCGCAGGCCTGTGGCTGCGACATGCCTGGGCGCGGCGCTGGGCGGTCAACCTGATCGTGGTCGGGTTGGTCGTGCTGGCATCAAAGCTTGCCTTTTTGGGCTGGGGCATCGGCATTCCGCGACTGGACTTCACGGGGCTCAGCGGACATGCGGCGATCTCCGCCATCGTTTGGCCGGTGGTGCTGTGGCTACTCTCCGGCAGGGGCAGGCTGGGGAGATGGGGCGTTGCTCTGGGCCTGATGCTAGCGATTGCCATCGCGTATTCCCGGTTGCCGTTGAATGCGCACTCCTGGTCAGAAGTGATCGGCGGATTCGTGGTGGGGGCGGCTGGAGCGCTGATTACCATTTCGGTAGGGGTCTCAGCCCAGCGCCTGCACCGCGGGTGGGTTGCGGGTGCGCTCCTGGCAGGCCTCTGCGTTCCCATCGCTATTCCTCAGGCTCATACGCACCAGATGGTTGTACAGCTTGCAAAAACGCTGTCCGGCACCGTGAAGGAATTTGATCGCGAAACGTTGCGCCATAGAGACCGCGACTCGACGCGCTGAAATGCCCCCCGCCCCTGTCAAAACAAAAAAAAGCCCGGCGCGTTGCGCCGGGCTTTTTGGCCTCAAGCCGATGATCAACTTCAGCTCTTGTCGTCGGATGCGTACTCGTAGTACCCGTAGCTGTAGTACCCGGTTGCACGCTTCTCAACCGCGTTGAAGATCGCACCCTTGACCTGCACACCGTTCTGCTCAAAGCGCTGCATGGTGAGCAGAATCTCCTTCGCCTGGTTCACACCAAAGCGCGTAACGAGCAGCGTGGAGCCGGCGTGAGTGGAAACGAGCGCGGCATCGGTCACGGCGAGGATCGGCGGCGTATCCACGATCACCAGATCGTACCGCTGCGAGAGAAGCTCGATCAGCTGCTGGAACCGGGGGTGCATCAACAGCTCGGCAGGGTTCGGGGGAATGTCACCACGAACCACGTAGTGCATGTTATCCAAACCCGGCAAGGCATGAATTGCCTCTTCAATCGCGAGCTTGCCGCACAAGACATCCGACAGGCCATTCTGATTCGAAACACCCAGCAACTTATGGAGAGTGCCCTTACGCATATCCGCATCGATCACAAGCACCCGCTGGCCGGTCTGCGCAATCACCGCTGCAAGATTACTCGATACGAACGTTTTGCCTACACCTGGGCGAGGACCAGAGATAGCCAAGATGTTGTTCTTCGCCTCCAGCATCGCGAAGTGCAGACTCGTCCGCAGGCTTCGCAGCGCCTCTACGGCTGGATCGGCAGGGTCAGTAACCGCCAATAGATGCTGACGACCATCAGCAATTACTCGAGTGCCATGTTTGCCCTTGCGTAATTTTGGCATGGAGCTCGATACGCTAAGTGGGATTGCCGCATAGATAGGCAAGCCAAGTTCTTCAATCTCAGCCGGGTCTTCAATACCTGGGTTGAGCATTCGCTGAACGAAAACGAGCGAAGTTGCAAGAAAAGCACCAAGCAATGTCGCAATAGCAACGATCAATGCCTTGCGCGGCTTGATCGGATTCGCAATATCAACAATGGCTGAATCGACGATGCGCACGTTACCCACCGCTCCCGCCCGGGCAACGTCTAACTGCTGAGCCTGGTTCAGAAGCGCGGTGTACAGCTCATTACTCACCTGCAGATCTCGCGTCAGACGCAGGAGCTCCTGCTGAGTGTCGGGAAGATTCCCAACCTCTCGCTTGAACCCGGCTTTACGCGACTCAAGCTCACCAATTTGATTCAGAAGCGCCCGATAGGCAGGGTGTTCCCTCGTAAAGCTGCGATCCATCTCAGCCTGCTTCAGTCGAAGCTGCTGAATACTACCCTCCACCGCAACTTCCTGCTCAAGCAAGCCCTTTGTCTGCATGGTGATGTCGACCGAGTTTGCACGCGACTGATAAGCCGTCATCGCAGCCTGGGCTTGTTCCACCTCTCGCCGAATAGCCGGCAACTGATCCCTCACGAACTGAAGCTGGGAAGCCGCTTCAGCGGAACTGCGGTCCACGTTCTGGCGAACATAGGCATCTGCCACACGCTGAACAAGAGCCTGGGCGCGCAACGGTTCCTTGTCCTCGTACGTCAGCACGAGAATGCCAGACTCCTTACCCTGCTCAGTCGCTTTGATGTCCTCCTGCAGACCGGCCAGCACATCCAACCGACGCAGCCTCGTAACCTCGAAGCGAGCGCCGGGATTCGCCCGAAGAGATTCGACTTCCAACAGTACCCCACGCCCCTTCGCAGGTTGACCGACTTTACCGCGAAGCAGCTCACCGCCGTCTTCGTCGAACAGTACAAAATCTCCATTTGAATCGCCAACTTCAAGTGTTAACGGAACATCGACCATCCGTTGCGGAACTTCAAGGCGATGCACCAAAAGCTCCTCGCCGCCCCAAGAGAAGGTAGACATCCCAAATCTCGGAGGCGCCACGTCCCCATCGTCGAAAGCCTGAAAGCGACGAGCAAAAAAAGACCCCAAGATCGGAAACCTGCGCGGTTCAACTTGTATCTCGAGATTAAGCTGGTCGACGGCGGTCCCGATCACGCTACGAGACGTCAGCAGAGCCACCTCGGTAGCGGCAGCCGTGCTACCACTTCCCCCAAGCGAAGTCAGGTCTGCCAATCCAGGAATCGAGGGCATCTTCGATTCAACTTGAACCATTGCTTGGGCCTGATAAATCGGCGGCGCTAACAGTGCGTAAGCAACACCAAGCGCGAGGAACACCGCAGTGCTTAGGATGATCCACCACTTCCGGTCAATCACTATACCTAGCAACTCTCGAAGATCGATCTCATCATCCTTGGCGACACGGGGTTCCATTTGCTTCTTCATCGCTTCCACTTCATTATCAGGGGAACAATCACAGAGATGTGACAGATCTGCAGTTCGACGGCTCTTGGCCATCGCATACTTCGTTCTCAGTTCGGCAACAACATGCCGCTAAAGCGCAGCGTAACGTCCAACAACCCGCGACCTCACGCCGCCAAGGCGCTGAAGGCGCGCTCTGCGAAGCAAGTTGAGAACCCGGCTGTGTCAATAGTCTACCTCATTCATCCGACTCAGCGCCGAACGACCCCCAACCCACGCCATCAAGATCCCTGTCCGAGAGCCGAATCCAGCCCCCGTTGGCTCCTCGACGCTACCTTGATACCATCGGTAGCTGGCTCACCTCGACTGACTGAATACAGGTCCGCCCCAGATGCAAGCGGGTTGAGCGCCAAACGCGGCGTTCGATGTATACATCACACTGGAATGCCGACTGGAGTAGCCCGGGCGGGTCCACTCGGAAGTCGGCCTTGAGTGTACAAGTTCACTAAGATCGCCCTGATAGCATCAGCTTTTGCAAAGCAAAGCACCTGTCAACAGGCTGCCGCAACAACCTCGCCAAGACGAACACAAATGGACTTGAAAGGACTTGAAATGGAGATCACCACAGCTGAATTACCGTTCAGCCCGCCTCCCCCTCTCCGAAGATGCGCTGCGTGAGGACCGTCAGAACACGGCGGGGGCAGTGCCGCTTCAGCGCAACCAGGTTCGACCGGCTCCGACGTTCGCCATGTTACCTGACTGCAGTAGAACTCGCTTCAGCAGTCCAACTTCAGCAACTTTCCAAGGCCGTCTACTAGACTGCTGAGGCATAGCCAATGCAGCGGACCAAAATTGACGAATATCGGTTGATATCTCATTGAACAAAAATAACTACAAATTCCCAACCGTGACAGTGGGTGGACTCGTCACCGCGTCGGTGACTCGACGAGAGCTTGCCGAAGTGATGGTTAGAGACTGCCGCTTAGCGCGTGAGAATTTAGCCGAATGGTTGCCTCGAGTTGTTTTTTCATCAAACGGCCAAGGCATTGCTCTAGCGGGGCAAGATGCCGAGTTCGCGGCCACGATGGCAAAAGCGGACATCATCCATGCTGACGGGATGCCCGTGGTCTTCGCGAGCCGAATGACGGCCCATCCATTGCCAGAACGCATCGCGACCACTGACTTCTTCCACGACGCAGCCAAAGCAGCTGAGGAGCAGGGTCTGAAGTTTTTTATTCTTGGCGCCGAGGAAGAGCAGAACAGAGCCGCAACCGAGGAAATAGCCAAGATGTACCCACAGCTCAAGATAGTAGGGAGGCGTAACGGTTACTTCCCGGCTGAACTTGATGCTGAAGTTTGCGAAGAGATTCGTGAAAGCGGAGCCGATGTCTTGTGGGTAGCGCTCGGGAAACCTCGACAAGAGCGCTGGGCGATCGAAAACAGGCAAAGACTGAGAGGCGTGGGCTGGATCAAGACATGCGGAGGGCTCTACGCTTTCTTGGCAGGTGATGCGCCAAGGGCCCCCCTCTGGATGCAGCGGTGTGGACTAGAGTGGCTATACCGCGCAGCAAAGGAACCAAGGCGCCTTGCATTTCGGTACATTATTACAAACCCCTACTCACTCTATCGCCTACTTAGTGCAACCCACCGCTGAGCAAGACCTAGCGTGCCCAGCGCGAATTTCGCTATCAGCTATCAGATATAAGACGGATGGATATGAAAACCCTAAAGGCGGATAGCCTGGCCCACTTGTCCAAGCACCATGGAAGGCTACTGAATTTCTGGATCGAAGGACATGAGAGGCCGGATGTATCTATCGAGAATCACTGCGATATGGTGTATTCATTATTCCTCTTGGGCGAACTCCAGAATATTTCAGGCGCGGCCGTTGATTCGTTTTGCGGGCATGTTCAAACGGTTGCGTTGCCGGGGTGGGACGCTCAGAACGATCTAGGCCCCAGCCTGTCGGTTCACAATTGCGCTTACCTCTTTGGAGCAATGAACCTACTGGGCCTTTACTTCCATAATCTATACGCCCGAGTACTTGCTGGACGCACCTTCAATCTTGCGGCAATAGCCGATGCAGATACGTTAACGCCAAAGTTTTCAGCAAAGTGGGCACATCATAGCTGGAGAGTTAGTCATTGGCTTGGGGGAGTGCCGTCCATCCTGCTTTCCCTAGAGTCTAGCCACAGCGATTCGCTACCGTCATCTGCAAGCGCGGCCGCCTGCCGAACGGCAGTCGATAAGCTAATTGATCCAGGCACCGGCCTAATCCGAGCCTATAAGAGCACAATCTTGCAGAAATTGTTTCGCGCGGCGTATGGATTGAGGCACTCTCCTGACCTCGGCGATATGGGCGGCATCGCCCACATCCTGTGGATCGATCATGCAATGGGGAAGCGCTATGTGGCTGTCGATTCGATAAGAGAGGAATCGTCGCGACTACTTCAAAAGAATAAGCCTTTTATGGAAAATGTCCCGTACTGCTTGGACTTCGACGTTATCCAAGCGTTGCGCACGTCCATCCAACAGACCGGCACTCCAGCAACCGCGAGCGAGATAAAGAGGTCCAGCGACCTCATGATAAGCATTGAAGAATTCTTCAAGTGCACGCCAGACCACTTCAGCCTTCACAAAGTTCCAGGCGCGCTTGCTACTCATCACGAGTGCTCGCTATTGCTGGGACATGCCCACTCCCCTTCGTCGAATGGACCCCCGCTAGACGTAATTCTGGCAGCAAAGTGGCTTTGATGGAACGCAGCAATCGAAAGGCGTATTGATCTCAATGAAAATTCTTTTTTTGCTTACACAGTTGGAATCCGGCGGGGCCCAGACCCGCGTTGCGCAATCGGTCGAGCTGTTACGGAGTCAAGGCGAGGATGTTGACCTAGCTTTTTTTTATGAGAAGCGCGCGTGCTTCGACGAGGTACAGAAACTCATCCTTGCTAAGCGAAGGGGTGGCGGCGCGATGAACATCCTCGGAGGAATCCTCGCGCTTGCGCGCCTCGTCAAACGAAATAACTATGACGTTGTCGTGACGAACACAGCACCCGCCAACATCATTGGCAACACCATTGGCTGGCTTCTTGGGCTCAGAGGTCGAGTTGCATATCAGACTCAGCCGCCTGCCAGGCTATCGACTGCCTATAGGATCGCAGACCTACTTGTGGGGACCACTGGAATTTACAAGATAAATATCGTTAACTCCGAGTGGACCAGAGGTTGCTTTGATAATCATCCTCGACGTTACCGGGAGAAGCTGCATCTTCTTTACGATGGAATCGTGCCACCCCCAGTACCGGATACCAAGATGGTGGCGCGGCGAGCCTTGGGCATTCCCGAGGACAAGCGCCTGATCCTAAATGTCGGCAGACTGTCGGCCCAGAAGGACCAGCGGACTCTGATAGAAGCGATGTCGGCGGTGGATGGAACCCTTTACATCGCAGGCGACGGCGAGCTAAAACAGGAGCTTGCGACGCTGGCTGCCGAGTGCGCACCAGGGAAAGTGGTATTTCTTGGGGAACTACCTCGAGATGACCTTGGCATGTACCTCGCCGCAGCAGACGTCTTTGCCTTCTCCTCTAAATGGGAGACTTTTGGGTTGGCATTGGTTGAGGCAGCGTCTTATGGGTTGCCAATGGTTGTTACCGACCTGCCAGTGTCGAGAGAAGTTCTGGCCGTGAATGGCCAAGGCGATGAGAGGTCAAGCTGTACCTTTGTAGTACCTGGTGATGTTGAAGCATTCAGGAATGCTCTGAATACTGCCCTCAATGACAGCGCATTGGGCAAAGCTTCCACGCCACACCTGTGCCAAACATTTACAATCGAATATCATACAGCCGAGCTGCTGCGCCTGTGCAGACTGGCGGCTGCATAGACCGAACCATGAGACCGATTTCAATAGCCTTGGCATATCTGCTCTCTCAGTTGCCGCAGCTGGTACACGCGGCAGATGTACAAGGAAAACTGATTTCTTGGTGCCCAGGACCCTCCACAAATAGGGCAGCTGTTGGCCCGGCGCATGGCTACCTGCACCGCCCATCTCGTGCACAAGAGAGAGTTGAGACAGAAGGAACTATGCCGGGCAATGGCCTGCATGACTCCAGCGTCCGGGCGAAGTCAGACTGGTTCGGCATGCGGTTATTGGCTCTTGCTTGGCGCAACACTGGTGACAAACGTTATCTGGACAAGGTTGCAGCTCAATTTGACAGTTGGATGGGTGTCTATCACCCATCCCACAATCCAATCAATGACACCGATCTTGACGCCCTAATTGACGCATATGCGATCACCAAGGATTCCCTGCCAGAGAAAACGGAATTGGCTGTTCACAGATTTCTTAGTCAAGCAGGACACCAGTATGCCACTGAGATGACTGAAAACCAAGGACGGCGAGGCGTGTGGATCAGCAACTGGCAAAGTCACCGAATAAAACTGGTGACCTTGATAGCTGTCGCTACCGACGATTCTCCACTACTCGATTCCGCTGAGCAGTTCTATGCTGCGCAGGTTGCAGAAAACATAGACGAGAGTGGGGCCACATATGACTATAAGCTTCGTGATGCTCTGCATTACGCCGTTTATACTCTGGAGCCGCTTACTCGCTCAGCAATCGCAGCCCAGTCTGCCGGTCGCGACTGGTTCTCATCAGAAGGAATAGGAACTGGACGCCTTCGAAAAGGAATTCTGTGGTTGCAAGAGTACGCGTCTGGCCACACTGGACATTTTGAGTTCACAAACTCGAGAGTGCCATTCGATATCGCCCGTCGTGAGGCAAAGGTCCCCGGTTTTTCTGGAACTTGGAGGAAGGAAGGGGCAAATAGTCTTTTCTGGCTTGCCTCAGAATTAGATTCAACCTTTGTCGCCACAGCAACCACTCTTGGACCCGCTCCTGCATGGGCCACGGCCTGTTTTGGCATTCCAAAAAAATGAAGAAAGATATTCAGTGACTGTCAAGAGCCAAGAGCGGCACAGCGCAATCTACATGATGGGCCGAATAATCCCAGCTGCGGTAAATCTCGCCTCTACAGCGATTTTCACTCGACTGGCCGCTCCCGAATCATATTCGACCTATGTCCTCGCCTATGCAACTGCGCAGATAGGCAGTGCACTCCTATTTCAGTGGCTTCGACAAGGCCTCCTGCGATTTTCCTCTTCCGCTCCACGGCAAGATGTTATCGGAACAATTGGGGCGCTTTATAGCGGGCAAGCCTTGCTCACAATCGCCCTGACCGCGGTCGCTTGGGCCATCAGTGACATGCAGGACCCTACAATTCTCTTGTTGTGTGGAGCTCTGACGCTTGGACAGGCCTGGTTTGACCTCGCCCAAGAGCTGCAGAGGGCTGATATGCAATCCAAGCGGTATGGCATATTGTTTCTTGCACGATCGGCGAGTGGACTGATACTAGGCACAATCGCGCTAGTAATGACAGATAGCGGATTCTGGCTAACGTTTGGAGTTCTTCTGTCCTTTATTGCCCCGCCATTTCCTTTCATCTGGCGTCACCTAGGTAATGGACGTCTAAATACCGCACTCCTTTCGGAGGTGGTGCGGTATTCTTGGCCTTTAATGATCTCGACCTCACTCGCAACGGCCGCCATGGTCGGTGATAGGCTGCTAGTAGCCGCCCTGCTGAGCCCTGAAGAAGCCGGGCAGTACGGCCCAGCTGTAGACATCGCACGGCAAAGCATCTTCGTCTTTGTCCAAGGAATCGCGCTAGCTGGCTACCCCATGGCAATCCGAGCTCTCGAGAGCGGAGACCGCAAAGGCGCAGAAGAGCAGCTCCGCAAAAACGTCGAACTATTGCTTCTAGTCTCAGCCCCTGCCACGCTGGGACTAATTGCGGTTAGTGACAGCGTTGCCGCACTCCTACTTGGCTCAGAGTATCAAGAGTCGGCCAAGCTGCTGTTGCCTATATCAGCTGTCGCCTCATTCTTCATGTGCTTGCGCACCTTCTATTTCGACCAAGCTATGCAACTAGGCAAGAAGACTGGTGCTCAAGTAGTCGTCTCGGCCGCAATCATCATTGTGTTCCTCGGCTCTGCCTATCTCCTAATACCCATGTTTGGAATGATGGGAGCTGCCGCAGCTTTACTATTTTCACAAGCCTCGGGCCTTGTCATTTCTTACTCCGTCGGCCGCTCATACTTCGAGCTCCCCTTCCCGATGGGCTCTGCCCTGAAAATACTCGTCGCTTCGTCCGGCATGTTTGCAGTGCTCACTGCGGTAAAGAGCCTTCTCCCCGGCTCGGGACCGGCCATACTTGTACCCTTGGTACTCACAGGGGTGACAATATATGGATTGTTGATATTTCTATTCGACGTCCTATCTGTCAAAGAAATACTACTCAAGAAGTTCACAACCTGGCGAAACAAATGAAAAATCCAATTAACGCGCCAGGCCGCAAGGAACAGCTCTATGTTGGCGCTTCAATAGTGGCGCTCAGTGGCGGCCTCTTTCTCCTGTTTTTTGAGAACGCCAGGTTCGCCACAGAACCTCAGAGCAATTCACTGGCACAGATCATGAGCGCACCCGCCCTTCTATATGCGGCATTTAATCTACTCCTGCGCCCATCGCTATTGTTGACAGTCGTCTGGCGCAACCCGCTTCCGATCATTCTCTGCTTACTCTGCGTCTGCTCTGTTACTTGGTCCATCGATCCTACTGGTACCGCGCGACGGAGCATCATCCTAACCGGCTTGACTCTCTTTTCTTACTGCTTATGCATTCGATTTGACGCGTCACAGCTAGTGCGGGTGCTGTGCTACTCGTTTATTGCAATAAGTGTGATTGGATTGGCTGGCGCACTTCTTCTTCCAGGCACCGCGATTCATCAAGATCAGCACCACCCGGCAATTCGGGGGTTTTTCGCCCAGAAAAATATCGCGGGGCGTGTACTACTGCTTGGCATTATCTGCGGAATGATCACAGCCGTCAGCGTAAGACGCTCGCGGATTCTTGCGATATTCACAGTGGCGACGTGCACTTTAGCAGTTATTGCCAGCCTTTCAGCAACCGCCCTTCTCGACCTCCTGATTGTCCTTGCCGTTTTCTCGATGGCATTGCTTTGGCGGCGTCTTCACAGGTCGACGATGATATTCGCTGGATTACTAGCGATTCTCGTAGTGCCATGGGCAATCTATATTGCGTATGAGCACGTGCTTCTGAAATTAATCGCCACAACTGGTCGCGACATTACACTTACGGGCCGAACCCTAATCTGGGCAGAGCTATTCTCGCAGGTGCGAGAAAGCTCCCCACTCCTCGGCTTTGGATACGAGGCGTTTTGGACTGCCGACAACGGCGGGGCAGCAACTACTCGATGGATCGGCCTCGGACCTTATGTGCCACCACAGGCTCATAACGGACTGATCCACGCACTCACCGCCCTTGGACTCGTGGGTGCTGCACTTTGTATCTATTCAACGTTTAAGCTGATAGCAATGTCGGCAAAGTGCCTCAGCCTGGGAGACGACGCCACGTCGGCACTCGGCGTGATGGGCGTAACATTTTCAGCCTACTTTTTTGTTATCAACATCGCAGAAAATGAGTTTTTGACGTACAACAGCATAGTTTGGTGCCTATTTGTCTCGCTTTACGTTTACACAGCTAAAGCAATCACTCAGATGAATCGAGAAGAACGTTGATCATATTTGCACTCTACTCACTTGCAGGGGGCGGCGATAAGGGCGCATCCGGCGGAAATATCTCAAATGTTGAACTCATAAAAGAACTAGCAAAATCAAGAGGCGTGACGGTCATAGCCCCATCGGTGTCTGATTCGCTCAGCCGAGACCTGCAGGAGTGCGGAGTGACGGTAATCACCTCCAGCTTTAGCCGCCGAGGCATTCTCGCCCGCCTTGCGAAAAGGCGCTGGATCAGATCAACCATCTCAGAGGCGATCCATTCTTTGGCCGACACGAGCATTGTTGTGGCATCGAATGGCACCTGCGATCTTGCGTATGAATCGCTTTCAAAACACAGACCCACACCTGCAGATCGCCCAAGGCTCTTTGTACTGTGCAGGGCATTCGAGGACATGTTCTATACCCGTTTATCAGCTTCATACACATCGATGGCAAAAGGATTTCTCTTCGATGCAATCTCCCTAGGACGAACTCGAAGGGCATATCGCGCCGCAGACCGAGTCATTGTCAATAGTTCCTTCATGAGGTTAACAGTAATCGACTATTTCGGACTCAATTCAAGTCAGATACACATACTGTATCCTCCGGTAGAAAATGCTGACTGGGCTTGGCGCGCGCCATCAAACAAGCCCGTAGTTGGAATAATCAATCCAAGTAGACACAAGGGCGAAGGCATCTTCTTGGCACTTGCCGACAGGTTCAGCGACGTCGAGTTCACTTACTTCGGCGCAATAGACAAACAATACTGCCAGCCAAATATAACGTACGGCGGCTGGATGAGTGACTCGAACGCCCTATATTCAAAAATCGACGTACTGATTGTACCGTCACGATGGCATGAGCCATTTGGGCGAGTTGCCGTAGAAGCCATTAATCACGGCATCCCAGCACTTGTCTCATCGAAAGGCGGCCTTCCGGAAACAATCGATCCTGAATTCGTTGTACTCGGCGAGACGACGGACGATTGGGCCGCCCCACTAGAACACATACTTATGCCCGGAAATAGCTGCAAGGAAGCGTGGCAACGATCGAAGTCCATTACTGCAAAATTCTCGCCCACACACCATCACTCAGCTATTCGTGGAATATTTTCATAGTGCCGCCAACCTAGTTCCACATTGCCGAGCGACCACGCTTTTTTGTTGCTATGGCAATGTAGCCGTGATGCCGGTCAAACGAGGTGCAAATCATCTAGCTGACTGATCCGTGATCGGTAGATGCCGCGCCCGCAAGGCGGCTCGTTGCTCCGATCACCTCGGTGGCCTCCAGGAACCACGGTGGGGTCAAGCACTCGCGGCAGCACCAAGGCACCCCGGAGCGTTGGAGGTCCACTTCAGTTTGATTTCATGCGTTTTGGAACTTGACACCGGAGGTAAGATCCCGCGAACATAGGTGTGATAGAGCCCCTACACGGATCAGGAGTCGAATTTTATGAATAGGATGTTTGCAGTGTTGGCCTTGCTGGCCGTATCGACCGCACCTGCTTTTGCACAGGATGGGCAGGTTGAGCAAAGCACCGGTGTAACGACCAGCGCCGAAGTCGCTGGTGCGGAAGGCGCCGGCCTCTCGACTGCGGCAATTGCCGGAACTGCCTTTGCAGTGGTCGCGACGTCGGCTGTCCTGTATAGCATAGGCGGTGACAGCTCCAGCGGCGAGAACGATGCTGGCGGTGGCGGTGGCGGTGGTGGCGGCGACGGCGGCGGCGGCACCGGCGGTACGGGTGGCACCGGCGGTACGGGCGGAACTGGTGGCACGGGTGGCACGGGTGGAACTGGCGGCACCGGCGGCTGATTTATACCAAGATCGACTCGAAGCCCTCGCCGGGCTCTGCTTGGCGAGGGTTTTTTATGCGCGCGAGAAACCACAATACCCGTATGAAAATAAAGCCTGCTTACACTGCATTGGCCGCCTTGGCGTGCGCCTCGATAGCAGGGTGCTCACTCGCTCCCGGTCAGCACCTGCGCCATAGCGATGCCTCGCACTCACACATTAATGACGGTCGGCTCCAGATTATCGCAATCACTCCGAAATTGATCGCAATGGATCGCGCGACTCGATCGGAGGAGACGCTGCCTTCAGCCCTCTTCGACTTCGTGCCAGCTGAGTATACGGTCGGCATCGGCGACGTACTATATATTACGGTATGGGATCATCCGGAACTGACTGTGCCAGCCGGCCCCCAACAGCAGGGTAATCTTGCCGGCCGGACCGTGCAGAGTGACGGAATGCTGTTCTACCCTTATATCGGCAAGGTCGATGCGCGCGGGAAGACACCTACAGTATTGCGCGAAGAGATCACGCGACGTTTGGCTCAGTACATTGAATCCCCACAGGTAGATGTTTCAGTTTTCACCTATGGAAGTCAGCGGGTTTGGGTAACTGGTGCCGCAGAACGGGCAAACTCAATCGCGCTAGGTACGTCACCCTTGACTCTGGCCGATGCCATCAGTCAAACCGGCTTGAACGCGCAGCAGGCAGACCTCTCGGGCATTCGCCTAAGTCGCGATGGGACTACGTACACAATCAATTTGGAGACACTGGCCACCCAGCATGGCGGCCGTCAGTTGTTTCTGAAGGACGGCGACTCCATTTTCGTACCTTACCTTGACCGCAAAGAGATCTTTGTGGTTGGTGAGGTCGGATTGCCTGGCGCGTATAGCTTCCGCACAGGAGACGTCACCTTAAATCAAGCACTTGGACGCGCCCGTGGACTTAGCCAGACCACCTCGAACGGCAATGCGGTCTATGTCATTCGAGGAGCCAAGGATCTGCTGGAAGAGCCATCTACTGTGTACCAGCTTGAGGCTAGATCTCCGACAGCTTTTGCTGTAGGGAGTCAATTCATGCTGTCACCTGGGGATGTCGTGTTCGTGGGCGCAGCCGGCGTGACGCGATGGAGTAGATTTGTCAATCAGCTGCTCCCGTTTACAGCGATCATTAGTAATGCTGCGAGTGCCAGCAGCGACCTTGATAAGAATTGACATGAAGCTCGCGACACTGTTTGCGGCTAAACCTTTAGATCGGTTAAAGCTCGTAATGGCGGTCTCTGTATTGTTGTTGACTGGCTGCACAACAGCCAGTCGAGGGACCACCGAATCTTTCCGATTGCTTCTTAATCGAGATGTGACGGGAACTCCTGAATCTGTTGCGCTAAATCGATTTCCGCAAGCTCAGGTGAAAACGCCAGATCTAACTGCCCTAATTGTGCTCAGCTATATCGATGGTGAGACTCAGGCCTGGTACGCCGGCGATCGCGCGGTGTTTCGAACAAACGCCCAAGGATTGCTTATGGGAGTTTCCAGCGAGAATCAACGCATTGAATCGCGGGTGATCGGGATCTCACCATTTTCGAACTTGACGGACGTGTCTTCGCCGGTAAATGTGCGCCGCGAGTACGATTGGCTACCGAGCTATGTCTTCGGAGTGATATTGAACGGGACATTGCGTCCAAGTGGCGTAGATACAGTCGTCATCCTCGGCCAGCCGCGTCGTCTCTCTAGGTTCGAGGAAACACTAACCGGCGAAGGCATACGCTTCCACAACACATACTGGGCAGACCCTGCTACCGGATTCATCTGGAAGAGCAAGCAGATGTTGGCACCGGGCTATTCAGTGGAACTAGTGCAACTCAAACCCTATCGTCTGACAAAGGATTGACAATGAAGGTCGCGAGCGCTGTCGCACTTTCCGCCCTCCTCTCTTTTGCGAGCTTTCAAGCGCGTGCGGAGCTGTCCGGCGAACTTGTGCAGCGAGTTGAGGTTAAGGGCAAGGTCAGCAGGCCGGGGCAGCTAGACATAGCTGTGGCACCTCGCTTTGCTGATGCCATCGTATCAGCGGAACCGGCGCAGGACGCGTACTTGACAGGTACCAAGCTCTTTCGTCAAAGCGCGAGACCGGATCAGATTCGTCTCCGCGCTGGACTCTTGCATACGCTTTCCCTGCTCCAGCAGGGGCCGACAACTGAAACTGCGAATCTTGCACACAGTCTATCGCGCTGGCTTAAGGAGCATGAGGCCACCGGCGTTGTGGCACATGGCCTTGACGCGCGCTTGGCGCAGGTGCAGCCGCGATTGAATGTCGTACTGGAGCCAGGCGACCAGATCATTGTTCCAGCTCGCCCCTCCAGCGTTCGTGTAATGGGTGCGGTGCTGGCGGAGTGCACACTAGCCCATGAGCCTCTCCGCGATGCACAAGCCTACTTGCGTAGCTGCCCATCGTCTCCGAGCGCGGACAGGAATTATCTACTCGTCATCCAACCCGATGGAAAGATTCAAAGATTGGGCAGAGCCCTCTGGAACCGTGCGGATTCCCAGCCAATTGCCCCCGGAGGCACGTTGTACGTGCCAGTCGCCGAGACAGTGGTCGGTAGAGTAGATGCACATTTCAACAGTGAGTTTGCAATGTTCATCGCCACTCAGCCCATTTATTGATGATTTGACCTTGAAGTACTCAAAGAAAAGTCTCCCCATAGCATGCACGCTCACTATCCTCGCCATGTCGATGTCAGCAGCGCTTCATGCTCAACAAGCGCCGCCGCCCACCGCGAGCGAGTGGGGTGGCATCGGCCTGCTTCAGACACCGACCGCTCGAATGACGGAAGACGGGGAGATTGCTTTCACTGCCTCGCATAACTCACCGTACAGCCGATACAACGTGACGATGCAGCCCCTCCCGTGGCTGGAGGGCAGCTTTCGATACATCAACGTCTCGAATATTCGCTATGGACCAGGCTACGCAGGCGATCAGAACTATAAAGATAAGTCCATCGATTTCAAGGTTCGCCTTTGGAGGGAGTCGAGATGGCTGCCGGATCTCTCTGTCGGCGTTCGCGATCTAGGTGGCACTGGATTCTTTTCCAGTGAGTATCTTGTTGCGAACAAGAACTTCGGACCTGTTGATGCATCCCTTGGCTTGGCGACGGGATATATCGGCAATCGTGGTGATTTTTCAAATCCCCTTGGACTAGTTGATGACAGGTACAAGGACCGCAGACCATTAGCCAGCGGCAGCGTTGGAGGAGCCGGAAAGTTCGGAATAGGCAACATGTTCAAAGGGCCGGTGGGGATTTTCGGTGGCGTAACTTGGCAAACACCTATTGAAAGCCTGCTCGTCAAGGCTGAGTACGACGGCAATGATTACAGGCGCGAGCCGCGACGTAATAATCTCGAACAGCGAACTCCTGTAAATATTGGCTTCGTCTATCTGCCCAATAGAAATATAGAATTGACAGCGGCGTGGGAGCGTGGCGACGCTGTCATGTTCTCGCTTACCGTTAGGGGGAATCCAGGTCATGCCAGCCAATCTCCTAAGCCATTTGACCCCAAGCCTATTCAAATCACCCCCATCTATTCCCAAGCAGGAGGTGGGACTGTTGATACCCGAATCTCACCCGCTACCGTTGGTGCGAATGCATCTGGAGAACCCGACAATGATCACGATTGGGGAGCAATTGCCTCTCAACTACGTGGCAACGCCGGCCTCCGGGTAGACTCCATCTCCGAAAGGAACGGCGAGCTCTTCATTGACGGCTACCAGACGCGCTATCCCAGCGCGGCAAAGGGCCTCGGGCGCGCGGGGAGGATCCTGAGCACCACGCTGGGTGACCAATATGACTGGTACACGGTGCGCAGCACCCGCTTGGGCATGCCAATCGTCGATATGTCCGTGAGCCGGCATGCACTGGAGGGCTACCTGGACGGCACGGTTACTGAGGACGTTCTGCGCCGTAGTACCGAGCTGGAAGTTCCTGCAGAAGTCGACCGTAATGAGCTTTATCGAGCGCCGGCCGGACCGTTCGGCGGCGGCTTCAGCGTGGGCTACCGCCAGAACCTGGGCGGGCCTGACGGCTTCATCCTGTATCAGGTTGCCGCCAATTACTCGGCAAGTTACTTCTTCCGGCCGGACGTCTGGCTGACAGGGACGACGAGCGTCGATCTTTTCAACAACTACGACAAATTCAAGTACAACGCACCCAGTCGTCTGCCGCGTGTGCGTACTGATCTGCGTCGTTACATGATCGACAACGACATCACGTTGCCCAACCTGCAGCTGACGGCTGCGCGTCGCCTGGGCCGGGACACCTACGGGTTGGCCTATGCCGGCTACCTCGAGTGGATGTACGCGGGTGTCGGTGGCGAGCTGCTGTATCGTCCCATGGACCAGCCCTGGGCCGTTGGCGCCAACGTCAACTGGGTAAAACAACGCGACTTTGACCAGCATTTCGGGCTGCGTGATTACAGCATCACTACGGGTCACGCGACGCTTTACTACACGTTTGATGCAAGGGAGCGAATCGTCGGCTCGCTTTCGCTGGGACGTTATCTGGCAGGCGATTACGGCGCGACAGTGAACATAGCGCGCGCCTTTGACAATGGCGTCACGATGGGCGCCTATGCAACGAAGACCGATGTCTCGGCCAGGGATTTCGGCGAAGGCAGCTTCGACAAGGGCATCTACTTCAGCATTCCTTTCGACATCGTTCTGCCGCGGTCTACGCGCGGACGGGGAACCATCAACTGGAACCCACTGATCCGCGACGGCGGCGCAATGCTTTCGCGCAAATACTCCCTGTACAACGCTACGGGCGAGCGTGACGAACGCTATTTCTACGACAACCTGGAATCGATCGGCGACTGATGCGATCAAGGCCGGCGCAGAGCGCCGGCCTTGTGCTTTACAGGTGGCGCGACCAGCTCTGCACACCTTCGGACATGAGCTTGTACACATGCTCGAATGCCGGCCGTTGCTGCCGGTATGGGTCGGGGATTTCGCGCTCCTGCTGCCACTTCCCAAGCAGGAAGGTCTTGCCTGAGGCCTGGGGCGCGATCTCTGCGATCCGTCGCACGTGCTTGCGCTCCATGGTCAAGACCAGGTCCGCCTGCGCCAGGATTGCATCACTGATCTGACGTGCCCGATGATCGGCGCCATCCAGCCCCTGCTCCACCAGCAAGGCCTGCGCCGTAGGATCAATGGCGTGATTCACCAGCGCGCCCAGGCCAGCCGATGACACCTGGATGCCCTTCCCTGCCACCGCGTGGCGCAGCATCACCTCAGCGGACGGGCTACGGCAGATGTTGCCGACGCATACAAATAGGATGTTCTTGAACAAAACCGTGCTCTCTTCGGTCGCAGCGAGGCGACGTGTCAGTAGGCCGACTTTTGCCCTAACACCTTGAACGCCGTCAGCGCGATGATACGGACGTCCAGCGTGGGGCTCCAGCGGCGGATGTAGTCGATATCGTACTGCACCCGCTTCTTCATTGACCGCAACTGAGGTGTTTCACCACGAAGCCCGTGTACCTGCGCCCAGCCGGTGATGCCGGGCTTCACGTAATGCCGGTGCATGTAACGCTCGATGAGCTTTTCGTACTGGTTGTTGTGCTGAACCGCGTGCGGGCGTGGCCCAACTACCGACATGCTGCCACCCAGCACATTGAAGAACTGCGGCAACTCATCCAAGCTGCTGCGTCGCAGGAACGCGCCAAACCACGTAACGCGAGGGTCGTTGCGGCTCGCCTGCGTAATCTTATCTGGCGTTTCAGCATGTACCCGCATGGAACGGAACTTGAGCATCCAGAATTCCTTCCCCCCCAGGCCATGACGGCGCTGGCGGAACAACACAGGTCCCGGCGAACTCAGCTTCACACCGGCAGCAAGAATTACAAAAACAGGCGCCAGCATTAGGACCGCCAGGCCTGCGATGAGAAGATCTTCGATGCGTTTGATCAGCCTGAAATGCTGATCGGGAAGCCCTTGGCGCACCCCGATCATCGGCACGCTGCCGACCTGATACACCCCAGGGTTCAGCGTACCGTAACCACTGATATCAGGAATAATCCGCACTGGGACGGGATAGCGCTCAATCTTCTTGAGCATGTCCTTGATCTGTGCGCCACTGCCCATCTGGAGGGAAACCCATATCTGATCGAACTCGCCCCGATGCCGATCCATGTACACAGGCAACTCATCGATGCTCCCCAAGCAGTCGGGTGCATCAGCACCGCGGCGGCTAGCGATATCGCCAGCACTTGAAAAGTACCCCACCACTTCCTTGCCCAGTTCCGGCTTGCCACGCAGCAGGCGATGCAGCTTCAATGCGGGCGCCCGCAGCCCAACCAGCAGAACACGCTGGCGGTCGAGACCTCTCGAACGGAGACGGTGCAGTTGAATCCGCAGCCCGATACGGACAGCAGCCATTCCGACCAAGCCGCTCACGTACCATCCCACCAGCCAGAAGGATGGTATCGCGTCGGCCATATCGACCAGCACCGCATACGTAGAGAACAAAGCAAACGCTGCGGTCCACGCAAGCAGCAACACCCATAAGTCTGCGAGCAAACTGCGCGCCCGCCAGTTGCGATAGATCGGCGCTATACCGAAGCAGATGATGGCGCTCATCAGCATCGCACCAAACACAACCCGTTGCGACTGAGAAGGAACCTCAGGACCCCAGCGCAGGACATGCGTAAGAATTGCTGCACCAGGCACAATAATCAGATCTGCGAGTCGCAATCCAAGCTCAAGCGCGGCGCGCGCCTCTACTCGGGTACGTGGTCGAGAGCCCTTCTTGGGCAAACCATCTACTGATCCTTGTAACACTCTACCTCTCCTCGACTCGGCATCGGCCAGCACTATCCCTTCTATGACACCGGCTCCCCAGCCAGCCCTGTATAAACGAATTTCCGTCAAAACGTTGATTTACAACGCAAAGATACCAGAAATCCCCAGTACTCTGTCGCAACGCGAACGTGCACTACATCACACTTCCCCGCAAATGCCTATGCTTTCGTCAATTAGTTGACGGACGTCGCGCGCCGTGGACCGCCGAGCTGACGTCACGCCTGACGATCTCACCGTCAGGCGCATCACTCGACCTCTGACGATTACCCTCAATAGCCCTGCCTGATGAACTCGTCGGCTAATCCCCACCCTTAATTAACATTCTCCGTACCGCACAAAAGAGCGCGTCTGCCCCCCTCTGTTACCATTCGGGGTTCAGCTTGCCGCCCCCCACCCTGCCAGCGGCCAGCGCCTTACAAACGCAACGCAACAGGAGTTTGCATGTCCTCTGACCTGCTCAAGGCCCTCGGCCTCGACGCGACCAACGCTGGCACCTACCTTGGCAACGGCGAGTGGTCCTCGGCCACCGATGCCGGTGTGATTACCCCGGTGAACCCGACCACCGGCGAAGCCATCGCCAAGGTCTACGCGACCACCGACGCCGACTACGAAACCATCGTCGCCCGCGCCCAGGAGGCCTTCAAGGTCTGGCGCACCACCCCGGCCCCGCGCCGTGGCGAAGCCGTGCGCCTGTGTGGCGAAGCCCTGCGCGCCAACAAGGACGCCCTGGGCTCCCTGGTCGCGCTGGAAATGGGCAAGAGCAAGCCCGAGGGCGATGGCGAAGTGCAGGAGATGATCGACATCGCCGATTTCGCCGTGGGCCAGAGCCGCATGCTCTATGGCTACACCATGCATTCCGAGCGCCCGGGCCACCGCATGTATGAGCAGTACCAGCCGCTGGGCCTGGTCGGCATCATCAGTGCGTTCAACTTCCCGGTCGCGGTGTGGGCCTGGAACTCGTTCCTGGCCACGATCTGCGGCGACATCTGCCTGTGGAAGCCGTCCAACAAGACGCCGCTGACCGCGATCGCTTCGATGCGCATCTGCAATGAGGCGCTGCGCGACGGTGGCTTCCCGGACCTGTTCTTCCTGATCAACGATGCCGGCACCGAACTGTCGCAGAAGATGGTGGCCGACAAGCGCGTGCCGCTGATCAGCTTCACCGGCTCGACCCAGGTCGGCCGCCAGGTCGCCGAGAGGGTCGCGCATCGCCTGGGCCGCTGCCTGCTGGAGCTGGGCGGCAACAACGCCATCATCCTGGATGAAACCGCTGATCTGAAGCTGGCGATCCCGGGTATCGTGTTCGGCGCCGTCGGTACCGCCGGTCAGCGCTGCACCACCACGCGCCGCCTGATCGTGCACGAATCCATCCATGACGACGTGCTGGCCACGCTGATCAAGGCGTACAAGCAGGTGGAAGGCAAGATCGGCGATCCGACCGACCCGGCCAACCTGATGGGCCCGCTCAACAGCGACGGCGCCGTGCAGCAGTTCCTGGCCTCGATCGAGAAGGCCAAGGCCAGCGGCGGCACCGTGCAGACCGGTGGCACCCGCATCGACCGCGCCGGCAACTTCGTGCTGCCGGCCATCGTGACCGGCCTGAACAACAGCGACGAGGTCGTCCAGCACGAGACCTTCGCCCCGATCCTGTACGTGATGAAGTACAGCACGCTGGACGAAGCGATCGACATGCAGAACGGCGTGCCGCAGGGCCTGTCGTCCTCGATCTTCACCACCA
Organism: Stenotrophomonas sp. TWI377; assembly: GCF_039674525.1. NCBI lineage: Bacteria > Pseudomonadati > Pseudomonadota > Gammaproteobacteria > Lysobacterales > Lysobacteraceae > Stenotrophomonas > Stenotrophomonas sp. TWI377. The sequence goes on along the minus strand of NZ_JBDJNT010000006.1, from coordinate 101,656 downwards.
ACCTGAAGACCGCCGAGCGTTTCCTCTCGGCCGCGGGTTCGGACTGTGGCATCGCCAACATCAACATCGGCACCTCGGGTGCGGAGATCGGCGGTGCGTTCGGCGGCGAGAAGGACACCGGCGGTGGCCGTGAGTCCGGCTCGGATGCCTGGAAGGTCTACATGCGCCGCCAGACCAACACCATCAACTACTCCGATTCGCTGCCGCTGGCCCAGGGCATCAAGTTCGACCTGTGATGGATCCCGCGCCCTACCTGCCGGCCGGCCCGCGCCTCGATTTCACCGGGCGCAGGGTCCTGATTGCCGGTGGCAGCAAGGGCATCGGGCGCGCGATGGCGCTGGCGTTTGCTTCGGCAGGCGCCCGCGTCTCGGTCTGCGCACGCGGTGAGGCCGGCCTGGCCGCGCTGCGTGCGGACGCCGGGGCGCTCGGCTTGGCCGTGCACACGGCCACGGCCGACCTCTCCCAGCTGGACGACATCGGCCGCTGGCTGGCCGATGCCGCGCAGGCCCTCGGCGGCATCGACGTGCTGGTCAACAACGCGACCGGCTACGGCATGGCCGACGATGAGGCGGGCTGGGAAGCCAGTTTGAACGTCGACCTGATGTCTGCCGTGCGGGCCTCGCGGCTGGCCCTGCCCTGGCTGCAACAGTCCAGTGATGCCTGCATTCTCAATCTGGCCTCGATCGCCGCCCAGCAGCCGCGCCCGGGTGGCGCGCCGTATGCGGCCGCCAAGGCCGCGCTGATGCACTACACCACCTCGCAGGCGCTGGACGTGGCGCCGCAGCGGATCCGCGTCAATGCCATCGCCCCCGGCTCGATCGAGTTCGAGGATGGCTTGTGGGCACGCCGCCGCGAACAGGACCCCGAGCTGTATCGAAATACACTGGCGAAGATTCCGTTCGGCCGCTTCGGCGAGCCGGCGGCCATCGCCAACGCCGCGCTGTTCCTGTGCTCGCCGCTGGCGGGCTGGATCACCGGGCACACTTTGAATGTGGATGGTGGCCAGGTCCTGATGGGATAAACCCGCCGCTGGCCCTATCATCGAACCACCCCACCGCGACCAGGACCTGCATGAGCCTTCCGCCCCGACAAACCAGCGCCATGGCCGTGGTCAGCCTGATCATGGGCATCCTCGGCTGGACCGCCCTGCCCTTCATCGGCAGCATCGCGGCGATCATCACCGGCCACCTGGCCCGCGCCGAGATCCGTCGCCGCCCGCTGGAGCTGGAAGGCGACGGCATGGCGCTGGCCGGCCTGATCCTGGGCTGGATCATCGTGATCGGCAGCCTGCTTGCCCTGGTGGTGGTGCTGTTGTTCTTCGGCGGACTGGCCTGGTTTGCCGCTACCCAATCGTGAGGTGCACATGAGCCGCTCGGATTCGACCGAACGCTTCAGCAGTCGGGTGGCCGACTACGTCCGCTACCGTCCCGACTATCCCCCGGCATTGCTGGATTGGCTGCACCAGGACATCGGTGTACCCACCCAAACCCTGGTCGCCGATATCGGCGCCGGCACCGGGATTTCCACCCGGCTGTTCCTGGCCGCTGGCCACCCGGTCATCGCGGTGGAGCCGAACGCGGCCATGCGCGAGGCGGCCGAGCAGCTGCTGGCGCCGGACTATCTGCGCCTGAAGGTCGCCGACGGCACCGCCGAGGCCACCGGCCTGGCCGACAACAGCGTGGGCCTGGTCGCCGCCGCGCAGGCCTTCCACTGGTTTGACACCACCGCGGTGCGCCGCGAATGGGCGCGCATCCTGCAGCCCGAAGGCATGGCGCTGGTGTTCTGGAACTCGCGTCTGCTCGATGCCTCGCCGTTCCTGATCGGCTACGAACAGTTGCTGCTGGAGTTCGGCACCGACTACACCGAGGTGGCCGAGCGCTACCAGGACGATGACACCATGCGCGCGTGGTTCGGCGAAGGCCTGCGCGGCATGGCCCGCCTGCCGAACGTGCAGCGCATGGACTACGACGGCCTGCGCGGGCGCCTGTTGTCCTCTTCCTATGCACCGCAGGCCGGCCACCCGCGCCACGCGGCGATGCTCGATGCACTGCAACAGCTGTTCGACGCCCATGCGGTGGACGGCCAGATTGCCTTTGAATACCAAACCCGTGCCTTCGTCGGCACGCTGGACTGATTGAACGCCATGTACTCGCTTGCCCGCCCCTTCCTGTTCGCCCTTGATGCAGAACGCGCCCACGGCCTTGGCCTGAGCGCGCTGGACCTGGCCTATCGCACCGGCACCACGCCGCTGATGGGCCGCCGCATCGACCCGCTGCCGACCACCGCGTTCGGATTGAGTTTCCCGAATCCCGTGGGCCTGGCCGCCGGCCTGGACAAGAACGGCGAGCACATCGATGCGCTGCTGGCCCTGGGCTTCGGCTTCGTGGAGATCGGCACGATCACCCCGCGCCCGCAGGCGGGCAACCCGAAGCCGCGGCTGTTCCGGCTGCCGGACCACCAGGCCATCATCAATCGCATGGGCTTCAACAACCTGGGCGTGGATGCACTGGTCCGCAATGTCGAACGCGCCAAGCGCCGCACCGGCCTGCTCGGCATCAACATCGGCAAGAACAAGGACACCCCCAACGAGCAGGCGTTCGACGATTACCAGCACTGCCTGCAGAAGGTGTATCCGCTGGCCGACTACATCACCGTCAACATCTCCTCGCCGAACACCGCCGGCCTGCGCGAGCTGCAGGAGGAGACCGCGCTGCGCCAGCTGATTTCGCAGCTGCGCGAAAGCCAGGAAAGCCTGGCGGCCAAGCACGGCAAGCGCGTACCGATGCTGGTCAAGGTCGCTCCGGATCTGAGCGACCGCGATATCGACGCCGCCGCGCGCGTGCTCGGTGAGCTCAAGGTGGACGGCGTGATCGCCACCAACACCACCATCGACCGCAGCGCGGTGGCCGGTGACCCGCGTGCGAACGAGGCCGGCGGCCTGTCCGGTGCGCCGCTGCTGGGCCAGTCGACCCTGGTGCTGCGCCGCCTGCGCGCGCGCCTGCCCGAGTCGATGCCGTTGATCGGCGTGGGCGGTATTCAATCCGGTGCGGATGCGGTGGCCAAGATGGCGGCCGGCGCCGCACTGGTGCAGTGCTACAGCGGCCTGATCTTCCGTGGCCCCGAACTGGTGCATGACTGCGTGGAGGCGATCCGTCGCCGCAGAGAGGCGCCCAGCCGCGGCGCGGTGGCACCGCTGTGAACGACGCCATGACTGCCTGGGCCATCACTGAAAACGCCTCGCTGAAGGCGCTCAACACGTTCCATGTCGACGCCACCGCTGCGCAGCTGCTGGAGGTGTTCGATCCTTCCGTGCTGCCGGAGGTGCTGGCCCTGCCACGCGTCGCAGAGCAGCCGCTGCTGGTGCTGGGCAGCGGCAGCAATGTGCTGATCGCTGACAACGTGGAAGGCACCGTGCTGGTATTCGCCAACCGCGGCATCGAGATTCTGGAGCACCGCGCCGACCACACCATCGTGCGCGCCGGTGCCGGCGTGAACTGGCATGGCCTGGTGATGTGGTCGCTGCAGAACGGCTTGTCCGGTCTGGAAAACCTGGCCTTGATCCCCGGCACTGCCGGCGCCTCGCCGATCCAGAACATCGGCGCCTACGGCGCGCAGGTCGGCGAGTTCATCCAGGCTGTGGATGCCTGGGACCGACACGAGAACGACTGGGTGCGCTTCGATGCCGAAGGCTGCCAGTTCGCCTACCGCGACAGCATCTTCAAGCACGACCCGGACCGTTACCTGATCACCGCGATCGAACTGCGGCTGCCGCTGCTGCATGGCCTGCGCCTGGGCTATGCCGGGATCGCCGAGGAAATGGAGGCGATGGGGGTGGAACTGCCGGTGGCCGCCGATGTGGCCAACGCGGTGATCAACATCCGCCGCCGCAAGCTGCCCGATCCGGACGTGCTCGGCAATGCGGGCAGCTTCTTCAAGAACCCGATCCTGCCCTTGGAGCAGGTAGAGGTATTGCTGCAGCACTTCCCCGAGCTGCCGGTGTTCCCGGCCGACGACGACAGCCGCCGCAAGATCTCTGCCGCCTGGATGATCGAAAGCTGCGGCTGGAAGGGCTACCGCGATGGCGATGCCGGCGTGGCCCCGAGCCATGCGCTGGTGCTGGTCAATTACGGCCAGGCCACCGGTGAGGAACTGCTCGCGTTGGCGCGGCGGATCTCCGCCTCGGTCCTGGAGAAGTTCGGCGTGCCGATTGAACCGGAGCCCAGGCTGATCGGCGCACAGTGGTGAACCCCGCCCCCGCGTTTCCGGTGGCCACGCCGTTGCGGGCCGCCCTGCTGATGCTCGGCAGTACCTTGGCCTTTGGCCTGATGGCGATCGCGATCCGCTACGCCACCCGCTACGTGCCGACCCAGGAAGTGGCGTTCTTCCGCAATGCCTTCGGCCTGCTGGCGCTGCTGCCGATGCTGATCCGTCCCGGCAGCGCACCGCTGAAGACGCAGCAGCTGCCGCGCTACTTCCTGCGCAGTGCGATCGGGCTGGCCTCGATGCTGTGCGCGTTCTGGGCGATCGGGCACCTGCCGATCTCCCAGGCGATCTCGCTCTCCTACTCCACGCCGCTGTTCGTGACCATCGCTGCCGTGCTGTGGCTGGGCGAAACGGTGCGCATGCGCCGCTGGGCGGCGGTGATCATCGGCTTCATCGGCGTGCTGATCATCGTGCGCCCGGGCTCGACCAACTTCACCCCCGGCACCCTGGTCGCCGTGGGCGCCGCGGTGCTGAGCTCGCTGGTGGCGATCCAGATCAAGCAGCTCACCCGCGTGGACAGCGCCGATACCGTGGTGTTCTACACCTATGTGTTCTGGGTGCCGCTGTCGCTGGTGCCGGCGCTGTTCGTGTGGGTCTGGCCGACCGGCCTGGCGTGGGTCTGGCTGGTCGCGACCGGTGTGCTCGGCACGCTGGGCCAGCTGCTGTGGACGCGCGCCCTGCGCCTGGGCGAGGTCTCCGCACTGACCCCGATCAGCTTCATGCAGCTGCCGCTGGTGAGCCTGCTGGGCTGGCTGCTGTTCAATGAGGCGCTGGACCGCTGGACCGTGATCGGCGCCGGCATCATCCTCGGCGCGAATGCCTACATCGCCCACCGCGAAGCGGTATTGGCACGGCGGGCGAAATCACAGGCCGTCACCGCGGCCGCCAAGCCGGGAGAATAGCCCCCGCATGGGGTGATGCGGGGCCCGGAGCAGTCGGCCACGCACGGCGTGGCCCTACCGAGACAAACGGTCGCCTGCGGGTAGATCCACGCCATGCGTGGATGCTCTCCAGGCTCAATCCGAGCCGAACAGATCGCGGGTGTAGACCTTGTGCGCCACGCCCTCCAGCTCCGGCGTCAGACGGTTGGCGACGATGATGTCCGCCTCGGCCAGGAACGCGGCGAAATCGTTCACCACGCGGGAGCGATAGAACGTCGGCTCGGTGAGCACCGGCTCGTGGACGATGACCTCGATGCCCTTTGCCTTGACCCGCTTCATCACGCCCTGCACCGCCGAGGCGCGGAAATTGTCCGAGCCGGCCTTCATCACCAGCCGGTAGATGCCCACCACCTTCGGATTGCGGGCCACGATGTCATCGGCGATGAAATCCTTGCGCGTGCGGTTGGACTCGACGATGGCGTGGATCAGGTTCTGCGGCACCTTGCTGTAGTTCGCCAGCAACTGCTTCGTATCCTTGGGCAGGCAGTAGCCGCCGTAGCCGAAGGACGGGTTGTTGTAATGGCCGCCGATGCGCGGATCCAGGCTGACGCCTTCGATCATCTGGCGCGAATCCAGCCCGTGCGAACTGGCGTAGGTATCCAGTTCGTTGAAGTAGGCCACCCGCATTGCCAGGTAGGTGTTGGAGAACAGCTTGATCGCCTCCGCCTCGGTCGCGTCGGTGAACAGCACCGGCACGTCCTTCTTGATCGCGCCTTCCTTCAGCAGTTCGGCGAATACCGCGGCGCGTTCCGAACGCTCGCCGACGATGATCCGGCTCGGGTGCAGGTTGTCATGCAGCGCGCGGCCTTCGCGGAGGAATTCCGGCGAGAACAGGATGGCGTCGGTGTTGAACTTGGCCCGCAACGCGGCCGTGCAGCCGACCGGCACGGTCGACTTGATGACGATGACGGCAGACGGATGGATCCGCAGCACATCGCCGATCACCGCCTCCACGGAGCCGGTGTTGAAGTAATTCGATTTGGGGTCGTAATCCGTCGGCGTGGCGACGATGACGAAATCTGCGCCCTCATAGGCCTGCGCCGGATCCAGCGTCGCGGTGAGATTCAGCGCGCGGTTGGCGAGGAAGTCTTCGATCTCGACATCTTCGATGGGCGACTGGCGGGCATTGATCATCGCCACTTTGGCCGGATCGATGTCCAGCGCCACCACCTCGTGATGCTGTGCGAGCAGCACCGCGTTGGACAGGCCCACGTACCCGGTACCGGCGACGGCAATCTTCATTCAAGGTCCTTTTTTTTACAGCATCCAGAGTGAACTGCGAATTTTAGCAAACGCCGTGCACTGAACGCCGGCGCAGGTGGGCGGCATTTCGACCCGATCCCTGTGATTGCCGCTGCCTGGCCCGATAGGCATCGTGCGAGCGCAGGGTTTCGGGGTCCCAATGGCCTCAGTTAATACATGTATCTTTAAACGTCATTTGTGGCGCTTTATGCGATTTTTGCCAGTTAAATAGCCATCTGTGACGCTTTCGATTAATCTCATTTAAGCGCCACAAAGCGTCATTCTTGACGCTACATCCAAATAGTGGATGATAAAGCGTCAAGAGGGCCACTTTATGACGATCACACATCTGATGACCGACGAGGCTGTCCTGGTGGAGCTCGGGCGCCGCCTTGCCCGCATGCGCCTGTCGCAGGGCATCACCCAGGAACAGCTCGCTGATGCGGCCGGCGTCTCCAAGCGCACCGTGCAGCGGCTCGAAGACGGCACGCCCGCCCAGCTGGCCAACCTGATCCGTTGCCTGCGCGCCCTCGGCAGGCTGGATGCGCTGGACGTGATGCTGCCCAGCGACGGCCCCAATCCGCTCGATCTGCTGAAGCGCCGCGGCCACCCGCGCCAGCGCGCGCGACCGGGGGCGGCCGCGGCGGCACCGGCCAAGCCGTGGACCTGGGGCGATGAGCAATGAGCACCACGGCCGAGGTGCGCCTGTGGGGCAGCCGGATCGGCGCGGTAACGCTGGCCGACGGCGAGCGGATCGCACAATTTGCCTACGACCCGGCCTTCGCACGTTCCAGCATTGAGGTCGCCCCACTGACCATGCCGCTCGCGGCGGATCGGATATACGGTTTCCCCTCCCTCAACCCTTCCGGCTTCCATGGCCTGCCCGGCCTGCTCGCCGACGCCCTGCCGGACAAGTACGGCAATACCCTGATCAACGCGTGGCTGGCGACCCAAGGCCGCACGCCGGACAGCTTCAATGCGGTGGAGCGGCTCTGCTACACCGGCACGCGCGGCATGGGGGCGCTGGAGTTCTCGCCTGTGCATGGGCCGCGCGTCCGCACGGCACACAAGATCCAGATCGATGCCCTGGTCGCGCTGGCCACCGAGGTCCTGAGCAACCGCGACAACCTGCGTGCCTCGTTCGGCGATGAAGAACGTGCGGATGCGCTGCGCGACATTCTGCGCGTGGGCACCTCGGCCGGTGGCGCACGGGCCAAGGCCGTCATCGCCTGGAACGAAGGCACCGGCGAAGTCCGATCGGGCCAGGCCGCGGCGGCGCCAGGCTTCAGCTATTGGCTGCTCAAGTTCGATGGCGTGCAGAACAACCGCGACAAGGAACTGGCAGACCCCAAGGGCTACGGCGTGGTCGAGTACGCGTACGCGCTGATGGCGCGTGATGCGGGCATCCAGATCAGCGAGTGCCGGCTGCTCGAGGAAGGCGGCCGCCGCCACTTCATGACCCAACGCTTCGACCGCACCGATGCAGGCGGCAAGCGCCATATGCAGTCGTTGGCGGCGATGGCCCACTTCGACTTCAATGATCCCACTGCCTACTCCTACGAGCAGGCCTTGCTGGTCATGCGTCAGTTGCGCCTGCCCATGGCGCAGCTGGAGGAACAGTTCCGGCGGATGGTGTTCAACGTGATCGCGCGCAACCAGGACGACCACGTCAAGAACATCGCCTACCTGATGGACCGGCAGGGCCAATGGTCGCTGTCCCCGGCGTTCGACATCACCTGGGCGTACAACCCGGACGGCGACTGGACGGCCCGGCACCAGATGTCGATCAACGGCAAGCGCGAGGGGTTCGACGTGGCCGACCTGGCCGCATGCGCCGCCACCGCCTCGATCAATGCCCGCCGCGCCCGGGACATCATTGAGCAGGTCCGGCAAAGCGTGCTGCGCTGGCCGCACTTTGCCGACGAGGCCGGCGTCGCCGGGGTCTGGCGCGATCAGATCCGCGGCAGCCTGCGCACGGACATTCGCTGACGCGCGCGAGCCGATCGCAAATCCACTCACCTGATGCCGCGTTCGATATTGCGACGCGTCATGTAAACGGTTACAGCCCCTGCTAGCGTGACCTCCACCCCGCCGTCGGGGTCGTTTCAGATCAGGAGCGCATTGATGGGGCTGCATGCTGACCGTTCAATTGTTGTGCACCGGCCGCGCCGCGTCATGGCCGGCACCCTGCTCTTCTCCGCGCTCGCGCTGAGCTTCGGCGTCGCCGCCCAGACCCTGCCGCCGCGCAGCCAGTGGCAGGCCAGCAGTTCCTCGCAGCAGGTCTCGGCGATGGCGGTCAGCCACCTGATCGATGGCGACCCGAAGACGGTGACCGGCGGCGCCTTCAGCCCCGGGCACTGGTTCCAGGTGGACCTGGGCACGCCGAGCACGCTCAGCGGCGCGCAGATCACCTGGGACGTTTCCAATCCCGAGGGCTACAGCCTGCAGACCTCGCTGGACGGCCAGCAGTGGCAGCCGGCTTACACCATGCGCGATTCGCTCGGCGGTATCGAGACGCTTTACTTCGCGCCGCGCCAGGCCCGCTACCTTCGTCTGGCGAGCCCGGAGCGCACGTCGGACTGGGGCGTGTCGATCTTCGAACTGGAGCCGTTGGACAGCACCATCAGTGCGCGCGTGGCCGGGGTGGACGCAGCCCAGGCCGCGGCGCTGTGGCAAGGCGGCAGCGCGGTCACGATTCCACGTGGCAAGGACGGTACGCACACGCTTGAGATCACCTTGCCGCGTGCCGTGGCTACCACCGGCCTGGCCGTGGAGTGGACAGGCGCGCATGGCGCCGCACGGCTGCAGGCGCGTGATGCGCAGGGCAGTTGGATGGAGCTTGCGCGCGATCCGCAGGCCGGTTCACGCCAGCAGAGCTGGCTGGCCGGCACTGCGGCGGTGAGCGCCACGGCGCTGCGGCTGACGGTGGAGGGCGACGCGCCACAGGTCGACCGCCTGCGCCTGCTGGGGCCGAAGGCGGTGATGACGCCCATGAAGCGTTACCAGATTGCCGCCAGTGGCGCGCAGCGCGCGTTGTTCCCGGCCTCGCTGCACCTGCAGCAGACCTACTGGACCGCAGTCGGCATCCATGCCGGCCGGCAGAAATCGATTTTTGACGAGTACGGCAACATCGAGGCCTTCAAGGGCGCGCCGCTGGTGCAGCCGATCTGGCGCAATGCCGACGGTGTTGCCGCAGGCGCCGCCGACCAACCGGTGCAGCACGCACTGCGCGACGACTGGAAGCCGATGCCCTCGGCGACGTGGTCGCCACAACCCGGGCTTGAACTGCAGAGCGAGGCATTCGCCGTCGAGCTCGATGGCCAGCCGGTCACCTTCATGCGTCACCGCCTGCGCAACACCGGCAGTGCGCCCGTCGACGGCACCCTGACCTTGGCGGTGCGGCCGATGCAGATGAATCCGCCGTGGCAGAACGGTGGCCTCTCACCGATCCGCGAAGTCGACATCGAGGGGCAACGCGTACGCATCAATGGTCGCGCCCTGCTGCAGTCGCTGACGCCGGTGGATGCGGCCGGCGCGGCACCATTCGGCCCGGACGGCAGCAGCGAGATCACCGCGGCGATCGCCAGCGGCACCTTGCCCGCCGCCATGCAGGCACGCGATGCCGATGGCCTGGCCTCCGCGGCGCTGGCCTACCGCGTGCAGCTTGCGCCCGGTGCCAGCCACTCGGTGGTGGTCGCCTTCCCGCTCGGCACCGCGGCAGCAGCCAAAGACGGCTCCCTGCCGGATGCGCCCGCGCTGGGTCTCTCCGGCATACCCCGTGCACCCGATGCCGCGTACGACGCGCTGGCCAAACGTGCGTCGGACGACTGGCAGGCGCGCCTGGGCCAGGTCGGCCTGCGCCTGCCTGATCCCTCATTGGTGGACATGCTGCGCGCGCAGGCCGCTTACATGCTGATCAACCAGACCGGCCCGGCGATGCAGCCCGGCCCGCGCAACTACAACCGCTCCTTCATCCGCGACGCCATGGCCACCTCGGCGGTGCTGCTGCGCATGGGCGAATCCAAGGTCGCGCGCGACTACCTCGCCTGGTACAGCGAGCACGGCGTGCACGCCAACGGCCTGGTCTCGCCGATCCTCAACGACGACGGCAGCGTCAACACCGGCTTCGGCTCGGATATCGAATACGACAGCCAAGGCCAGTACATCAGTCTGGTCGCCGACGTCGCGCGGCTGGATGGCGGCCCGGAATCGGTGCGCGCCTACCTGCCCAAGGTGAAAGCAGCGATGCGCTTCCTGCAGGCACTGCGCGAGCGCACGCTGGTGCCGGGCTACATGGCCAGCCAGCCCGCGCCCGAACGCTTCGCCGGCATCCTGGCGCCATCGATCAGCCACGAGGGCTACCCGTCGCCCACGCACAGCTACTGGGACGACTACTGGGGCCTGAAGGGCTGGCATGACGGCGCGTGGTTGGCCGAGTCGCTGGGCGATCACGAAACCGCGGCGTGGGCGCGCGATCAGTACACCGCCCTGCACGATGCGCTGGCTGCCTCGATCCGCGCCACGATGGCGTGGAAGGGCATCGACTTCATTCCCTCTTCGGCCGACCTTGGGGATGGCGACCCGACCGGTGTGTCGATCGCGCTCGACCCGACCGGCGCACAGGATGTGCTGCCGGCCGAGGCACTGCGCACCACGTTCGCGCGGTATCTGCAGGATGTGCGCAAGCGCGGCGAGCCGGGCGCGTTGTACGCCTACACGCCGTATGAAATCCGCAACGTGCTGAGCTACGTGCACCTGGACCAGCCCGAGGCGGCCGACGAACTGCTGCAGGGCCTGCTGCACGACCGCCGCCCGCTGGAATGGCAGGTGCTGGCCGAGGTGGTGCACTCGCGGCTGCGCTTCCCGCGCTACCTCGGCGACATGCCGCATACCTGGATCGGTGCCGAATACGGGCGCACGCTGTTCGGGATGCTGATGCGCGAAGACGATGACGCACTGTCTCTGCTGCCGGGCACCCCGCCGTCATGGCTGGCCGGCGATGGGCTGGCCGTGGATCGCCTGCCGACCGCCTATGGCACCTTGGCGCTGCAGGCCCGGCAGCGCGACGGAGCGCTGCAGGTCACGCTGGGCAAGGGACTGCGCAAGGACACCGCGGTGCGCGTGTGGTGGCCGAGCCGGACACGCCCGACGTCCGTGCGGGTGGATGGGCGCAGGCTCACTGACTACGACGCACGCGGTGTACTGCTCACGCAGCCGTTCCGCCGGCTGGAGGCGACGTGGTGAGACTGGGGAAGGTCAGACCCCGCCCTCCTGCTCATGCAGGGTGATCAGCGATTCCATCAGATCCTCGTCCGCGCTGGCACAGACGGCCAGCAGCACCGCTTCCTCGCAGCCGGTATCGACGATGTAGGCGTGGCCCATCTGGCTGTCGATGTAGATGCCCTGCCCGGTCTCCAGCACCACCGGATCGTAGAACTCGGTGTGGACCTGGATGCGGCCTTCGATCACATGCACGTACTCCTCGCCCGGGTGGCGGACCAGCTCACCGAACTCGGCGGTGGTCTTGGCCCGCACCTTGGTGAGGATCGGGATCATCCGCTTGCGCCGCAGTTCGGTGCACAGATAGTAGTAGTCGTAGTTGTCGGTCTGCACCCGCAGCGCTTTGTCGAGCGAGCCGAGGCTGCGCCGCGCGGTGACCGGTTTGGGCGCGCTGTCGGTCTCCGGCTCGGAGAACAGCTCGGACATGCGCAGGTTCAAGCGCTGGGACAGGTGCTGCAGCTTGTCGTAGGTCAAGGTCAAGCGGTCATGCTCGATCTTGGACAGCGTGGACAGCGGAATTTCGGTGTGCTCGCTCATTTCCTTGAGCGTCCATCCCTGGCGGGTGCGCAGACCGCGCAGCAGGGTTCCGAGCGTCGGGCTTTTGGGGCTCATCGACAGGACCTTTGGGCTATTGCTGGTGAAGTTGCCGATACGATACTACGTAGAGATGAATGCCATCCTGATCAGGATGCTTTCTTGTCGCGTTCGCCGCGTTAAGCGCTTCTCTACGCCCTGAAAACGTTCTCAATGGCCAAAAAACGGCCTGCGCTGGGCGTCCAAACGTCACATTCAGCCCGGTTCGCGGGATCCAATCACGATCACGCGCATTTGACATTTCTCTGATCAGGAATATTGTTGTCTGATTGAGATGGTTTGAAGGGGATCGTCACATGCGTGCGTTGTCAGGGCTTGTCGGCTTGTGCTGTGGGCTGTTGCTGTCTTTCCAGGCCGACGCACAGCGGCCATCCTCCCCACCCCAGGCGGCCACACCGCCTGCCGGCGTGGATTCCGTTGCCCGGCTGACCGCTGACGATGCGACCACCTGGCTGGATGGCTTCATGCCGTATGCCATCGCACGCGGCGATATCGCCGGTGCGGTGGTCACCGTGGTCAAGGACGGCAAGATCCTGGTCCGCCGCGGCTACGGCGTCTCCGATGTGGAGAAGCAGACGCCGGTGGATCCGGACCGCACGCTGTTCCGGATGGCCTCGGTCTCCAAGCTGATGACCTGGACCGCGGTGATGCAGCTGGTGGAAGCGGGCAAGCTGGATCTGGACGCGGACATCAACCAGTACCTGGATTTCAAGGTGCCCGAACGCGGCCTGCCGATCACGCTGCGCCAGCTGATGACGCATACCGGCGGCTTCGAGGCCAACATCAAGTACATGTGGACCAGCGAGGCCGTGGCCGAAGCCGGTGGCATTGAACTGGGGCCGTACCTCAAGCGCCGCGTGCCGGCGCAGATCTTCGCGCCCGGTACCGTGCCCGCGTACTCGAACTACGGCACCAGCCTGGCCGGCTACATCGTCGAGCGCGTGTCGGGCCAGCCCTTCGCCGAGTATGTCGAGCAGCACATCTTCGTGCCGCTGCAGATGCAGCACGCCAGCTTCCGCCAGCCGTTGCCGCCGGCGCTGCGCGCCCTGGTCACCAAGGGCTATGCCCTCGGCTCGGGCAAGCCGCGTGAGTTCGAAGTGACCCCGTCCGCGCCGGCCGGCGCCCTCTCGGCCACCGGCAGCGACATGGCGCGCTTCATGATCGCGCACCTCAGTGCGGCCGGCGGTCACGACACCGCCATCCTGAAGGCCGCGACCAGCCAGCTGATGCTGACCCCGCAGACCCGCTTCGCGCCGCCACTGAACACCATGGCGCTCGGCTTCTACGAGATCGATGTCAACGGCCAGCGCGTGGTGTCACACGCCGGTGACACCTACTCGTTCCACTCACAGCTGTTCCTGTTCCGCGATCACGATGTCGGCCTGTTCGTCTCGCTCAACAGCGCCGGCGCCAATGGCATCACCGGCCCGATCCGGCGTGAACTGCTGGAAAACTTCGCTGACCGCTACTTCCCGGCGGGCACCGCGGCCCCGGCAGCGGCCGTCGACGCGGCGCTGGCCAAGGCGCAGGCCCGCCAGCTGGCCGCACCGAGCTATCTCGATTCGCGTCGCGCCGAGACCGGCATCGGCCGCACCGGCATCCTCACCCAGACGCGCCTGGAAGCCCTCGACGATGGCAGCCTGCGCTTGCCGCGCCTGAAGCAGCCCACCGGGCAGCCGACCACCTTCAAGCCGATCGGACCGTGGCTGTGGCAGGCGAGCAACAGCGAACTGCGCCTGGCCGCCATCCTCAAGGACGGCAAGCCGGTCGGCTTCGCGGTGGATTCCTCCTCCCCGTTCAACGTGTTCCTGGTCGCGGAAGGCTACCGCTCGGCGCTGTGGCTCAAGCCGTTGCTGACCGCTGCGGTGGCGGTGTTGGCACTGGCCGCGCTGGCGTGGCCGATCGCCGCGTTCGTCCGCCGCCGCCATGGCCGCGTGCTGGGCTGGCCGCGCAGCACGCTGCTGGCCTATCGCCTGAGCCGCGCCGCCTGCTGGCTCCTGCTGCTGGTGCCTGCCGCCGCGATGGCCGTGATGGCCTGGGCGTCTGCCGATTTCGCGCGCCTGGATGATCGTCTGGATCCGGCGGTGATCGGGCTGGGCATCGCCACGGTGATCGCGATCATCGGCGGAATCGGCGCAACGGCCTGGAACCTGGTGCAGACGGTCCGCGCTGGACGCGGCTGGCTGGCGCGCCTGTGGGCCGCGCTGCTGCTGCTGTCGGCCTGCGTGCTCGCTTACGCCCTGGTCCTGATGGGCCTGGCCGACTTCGCTCTCAACTACTGACCCATGGCCCCGCCGTGGGGCTGGAGACATCCTGTGAAACTGACCCTGCAGATCGACTCGCTTGCGTTGCTGGCCCCGTTCCGGATCAGCGGTTACGTGTTCGAAAACGCGCCGGTGCTGCGCGTGGAACTGGAAGAGGACGGCCATCGCGGCCGTGGCGAAGCCAGCGGCGTGTACTACTTCAACGACACGCCCGAGCAGATGCTGGCCACGCTGGAACTGCTGCGTGCGCGGATCGAAGCCGGCATCACCCGCGCCGAACTGCAGCAGCTGCTGCCCCGCGGCGGTGCGCGCAACGCGCTGGACTGCGCGCTATGGGATCTGGAAGCAAGCCGCACCGGCAAGCATGCCTGGGCGCTGGCCGGACTCTCACAGACCCGGCCGCTGCTGACCACCTGGACGCTGGGCGCCGATGACCCGGCGACGATGCAGTCGATCGCCACCGGACGCTATGCGCCGGCCAAGGCACTCAAGCTCAAGCTCAGCGGTGACCTGGATATCGACATCGAGCGCGTGCGCGCGGTGCGCAAGGTGCGCCCGGAGGTGTGGATGGGCGTGGACGCCAACCAGGGCTACAGCGTGGATGTGCTCGATGCGCTGATTCCGGTGCTGCTGGAGAACGACATCAAGCTGCTGGAACAGCCCCTGCCGCGCGGTCGCGAAGCCGAGCTCAAGGGCTTTGCGCGGCCGCTGCCGTTCGCCGCCGACGAAAGCGTGCAGGACGCTTCAGAGATCGAAGCGCTGGCAGGCCTGTTCGACGTCATCAACATCAAGCTCGACAAGGCCGGCGGCCTCACCGAAAGCCTGGCGATGGTCGGCAAGGCGCGCTCGCTGGGCATGCAGGTGATGGTCGGCAACATGATCGGCAGCAGCTGGGCGATGGGCCCGGCCTTCATCGTGGGCCAGCATTGCGACGTGGTGGATCTGGATGGCCCGCTGTTCCTGCGCGACGATCGCGTGCCGGGCCTGCGTTACGACGAGGGCCTGGTGCATTGCCAAGATGCCGTGTGGGGCAAGGGAGTGCAGGCATGAGTCTCTGGCGCCCCCTGATCTGCGGCCTGCTGCTGGCCTCCACCGCCGCGTTCTCGCCGCTGCATGCGCAGGCACCCACGCCCGTCGCGACACCCGCCGCACCGGTGGCTGCCGAGACGCCGGACACCCTCACGCCCGCACCGGCCGCCACCGGCACGCTGGATGCGGCCCGTGTCGATACGTTCCTGGATGGCCTGGTGCCCTATCTGATGGCGCAGGGCGATCTCGCCGGCGCCGTGGTCACCGTGGTCGAGAACGGCAAGGTCGTCACCGAGCGCGGCTTTGGTTTCTCCGATGTTGAAAAGCGCACGCCGGTGGATCCCAAGACCACCCTGTTCCGCCCGGGCTCGATCTCCAAGCTGTTCGTCTGGACCGCGGTGATGCAGCTGGTGGAACAGGGCAAGCTGGACCTGGACACCGACATCAACACCTACTTGGACATCAAGGTCCCGGCCAAGGGTGAGCCGATCACACTGCGCCAGATCATGACCCACACCAGCGGTCTGGAAGAGCGCATGCGCTACCTGATCGTGCTCGGCCCGGACCATCCGGCCAACCGCGACAACTACCTCAAGGAATGGGTGCCCAACCAGATCTCCGCACCGGGCACCACGCCGGCGTATTCCAACTACGCCACCGGCATCGCCTCGTACATCGTCGAGCGGGTCAGCGGCCAGCGCTTCGAGGACTACGCCAGGCAGCACATCCTGCAGCCGCTGGACATGCAGTACGCCAGCTTCGAACAGAAGCTGCCGGCCGAGCTGCTGCCGCACGCCGCCAAGGGCTATCTGCTGGGCTCGGGCAAAAGCTATCCGGCCGAGAAGAACACCGCGCCGGGCGTGGGCGGTCTGTATGCCTCCGGCTCGGCGATGGCACGTTTCATGATGGCCACGCTCAATCATGGTGAGCTCGACGGCCAGCGCATCATGCGCGCCGAGACCAACGCACAGATGCTGACCCCGCAGCCGGCGATCCTGCCGCATCTGCCGCGCATGGCCCTGGGCTGGATGGCCTCGGACACCGGGGGCTACGACACGCGCTCGCACGGCGGCACGATGCTGTTCTTCTACTCGTGGCTGTGGATGATCCCGGAACGCAACATCGGCGTCTTCGTTTCCACCAACAGCGTGGGGCGTGATGCGGCCGGTTCTGCCCTGCGCGCCCAGGTGTGGGAGCGCTTCGTCGAGAATTTCCTGCCGACCCTGCCGATCGAACGCGCCGGCCCGGGCGTCGATGCTGCGATGGCGCGCGAGCACGCCGCTGCGCTGGCCGGGACGAGCTGGCAGAGCACGCGCCGTTCGGACAGTTCGTATCTGCGCATGCTGACGCTGTTTGCACCGATCCGTGTGCACCCGCAGGAGGACGGCACGATCACCGTCGATGGCCAGAAGGGCCTCAACGGCCAGCTGCTGCGCTGGCGCGAGGTGTCGCCGTGGTTGTGGCAGCAGGAGAACGGCCGCGGCCTGTTGGAAGTGAAGGTCAAGGACGGCCGGCCGGTGTACTTCTCCGGTGGCCCGTTCGCCTCGGTGTTCGGCTTTGAACCGATGCCGGGCTGGCGTTCGCCGGCGTGGCTGCGCCCGGCGCTGTTCGTCGCGCTGGGGTTGCTGACGCTGTCGGCCGTACTGCGCATCGGGGGCGTGTTCGTGCGCCGCTACTACCGTGTCGGCGCGCCGGCAGAACGCCGCGGCCTGCGCTGGCTGCAGACGTTGTCGATCACCACGCAGCTGGGCACCGTCGTCGCCTGGGCGCTGTACGTGAAATCGATCGCTGGTCCGGGCGCGATCTCCTCGTACACCAACGGGCCGTTGATCCTGGTGCAGGCGTTGTCCTGGCTCAGCGTTATCGCCGCCCTCGCACTGGTCTGGGTGGCCGTCCGCGCGCCGGCCAGCTGGCCGCGCGTGCGCCGCTACGGTGCCTGGGTCGTCGCACTGGCAGGCCTGGTGGTGGCGTTCGTCGCCATTACCCAGCGCCTGATCAGCACCGGTCTGCAGCTCTGACCTACGGACGCCCTGCCCGATGACCCTCGATGCACCGCGCAAGGCCTGGTTCGGGCAACCGCCAGGCCTGACCATCCTGTTCCTCACCGAGATGTGGGAGAAGTTCTCCTATTACGGCATGCGGGCGCTGCTGGTCTATTACATGACCAAGCAGCTGCTGTTCTCGCAGGAACAGGCCTCGATGGTCTACGGCCTGTACACGGCGCTGGCCTACCTCAGCCCGGTGTTCGGCGGCATGCTCGCCGATCGCTGGCTGGGCAAGCGGCGGGCCGTGATCCTGGGCGGCGCGATCATGGCGTTCGGCCACTTCCTGATGGCCTTCGATGCACTGCTGTATCCGGCATTGCTGGCGATCGTGCTCGGCAACGGGCTGTTCCTGCCGACCTTGCCCGGCCAGGTCGGCGATCTGTACCAGCGCGATGATCCGCGCCGTGGCTCGGCGTTCAATGTGTACTACGTGGGCATCAACCTCGGTGCGTTTCTCGCCCCGCTGATCTGCGGCACGCTGGGTGAGGTGTATGGCTGGCATGTTGGCTTCTCCGCAGCCGGCATCGGCATGCTGCTCGGCCTGGTGATCTACATCACCGGCCGCCGCCATCTGCCGCCGGATCCGCCGCGCAGCGAACGCGCCACGCTGCCCTTCTCCGCCCTGTGGCAGCCAGCCTACCGCCCGCTGCTGCAGGTGATGGCGATGATTGCCGGCTTGATCGTGGTGTTCCGCCTGGCCTACGAGCAGATCGGCAACACCATCGCGATCTGGCTCGACACCGGCGTGGACCGCGTGCTCACCGCCGATTTCACCCTGCCGATGACCTGGTTCTTCTCGCTCAATCCGCTGCTGGTGTTCCTGATCACGCCGATGCTGGTGCAGCACTGGACCCGCCAGGCCCGCAACGGCTGCGAGCCGGCCGCACTGACCAAGATGGCGATCGGTGCTGCGGTGGTCGGCCTGTCCTTTGCCCTGGTGGCGATGCTGGGCGGTGAACCGTCGGCCAAGGTGGGCTGGCTGTGGGCCGTCCTGTTCTTTGCGATCTTCACCTTCGGCGAGCTCTTCATCCTGCCGGTGGGACTGGGCCTGTTCGCACGGCTGGCGCCGGTCGGCTTTGGTGCCACGATCATCGCGTTCTGGTTCCTGGCCTCGTTCGGCGGCAACCTGCTGGCCGGCGCGGTCGGCACGCTGTGGTCAACGCTCTCCAGTGCCGTCTTCTTCTCGCTGATGGCGGGCACCTGCATGCTGGTTGCGGTGCTGATGCTGCGCCTGGAGCGACGTGCCCGGCCATTGCTCGTCGGCAATGCTGCACCTGCACCACAGCGTGCCGCCGCGGCCGACGGTGCCGTGACGTCGGGTTGAGCCGGCAGCGTTGAGCATCGCGATCGGCCGCAGCGACGATCGCGGTCGATAGCGACCCGTTTCCCGGCGTACGCCCCTGGGACAGATCAGACCGCCCGGCAACGCCGTTCGGCACCCGCTGAATTGCTGCAGCGCAATAGTCCGTAATGGGATGATGTTTTCTGATTGCGCTTGACATATACCTGATCAGGCTAAATATTCCTTACATAGGATTTGTAGGGATGTCGAAATGCCCGATCAGTTTCCGTACGACCCCAGCCGCCGGTGTGCCCGCGCGCCCGCACTGACCGCCAGCCTCCACGCCCATCGCGCCCCTGGCCAGCAACACGGCCTTGCACCTGCCAAGGCCCGTTACCTGCCGTTTCCTTCCCCCACGCCCCCTCCCCTTACCGACGTGCCAACCCGGCGCGGCTGCGACAGCGCGCGCGTCCCTACCCGTGCACGGCGGTTACCGCCGTGCACGGCCGTCGTTTTTCCTGCCTGACCCCGTTGCTGATTCCGGAGAGCCCGCCACATGCGCAAGCCGATGAAACGTTCGATCCTCGCTTCCACCGTCACCTTGTGCTGCATGGGCCTTGCCACCGCGGCGATGGCCCAGGATGCCGACGCCGATGGCAGCCGCAGCACACCCGATGTGGTGGAGCTTGATCGCGTGGTGGCGACCGCACAGAAGCGCGCCGAGAACGTGATGGAGGTGGCGGCCGGGGTCAGCGTGATCAGCGAAGAGCGTCTCGAGGCATTCGGCGCCACCCGCCTGAACGACTTCGCCGCCTACGTGCCGGGCTTCCAGGTGGACAGCGGCGGCGCACCGGGTCAGACCACGATGGCACTGCGCGGTGTCGCGCCCCTCGGCGGTGGCTCGATCATCGGCACCTACATCGACGACACCCCGATCGGCCCGAGCAGCAACAAGCAGCGCGCGACCACCTATGCACTGGATCTGCTGCCGTATGACATCCAGAGCGTGGAAGTGCTGCGCGGCCCGCAGGGCACGCTGTACGGCGCCAGCTCGATGGGCGGCCTGTTCAAGTACGTCACCAAGGCGGCTGATCCGGATGGTTTCGAGTTCCGCGCCGGCATGGACGTCAATGCCACCAAGGAAGCGGGCGACGTGGGCACTGGCGTGCGCACCTCGTTCAACGTGCCGCTGATCGAAGGCAAGCTGGGCCTGCGCGCCAGCCTCTCGCGCCAGGGCACGCCCGGCTATGTGGATCAACCCGACCTCACCGGCGAGGACGCCAAGGACAGCAACGGCTACTACCAGCTGGCCTCCCGCCTGGCGCTGACCTGGCGCATCAGCGACACCGCCAACCTGCGCGTGCAGGCGTTGTCGCAGATCGTGGATGCCGACAACTCCAGTGCGGTGGGCTTGACCTATCCCACGCTGGAGCCGATCCGCGGCCCGCTCGAAGGCATCCTCCAGCGCGCCACGCCGTACCGGATGGAAACCGACTACTACTCGGCGATCCTGGACTGGGATCTGGGCAACGTTGATTTCGTCTCCGCCACCAGCTTCTCCGAAACCCGCATGGACGAAGTGCAGGATTCCACGCTGGTCTATGGCGTGGCCTGGCCGCTGCTGACCCCGTACCCGGCCGGCCAGGCCCAGTTCGATGTCTTCCTCGGCACGCGCAAGTGGACCCAGGAGTTCCGCCTGAACTCCAAGGAGAACGAGCGCTTCGAATGGTTGCTTGGCACCTTCTTCACCGGCGAGAAAAACACCAACCGCCAGCAGGTCAGTGCCTACGATGCAAACGGCGTCCCGCTGCCGTTCAACCCCGGTGCCGCCAGCCTGCCCGGCACCTACGACGAGCAGGCGATCTTTGCCGACGTCACGTATAAGTTCAGCCCACGCTTCGATGTCTCCGCCGGTGTGCGGCACGCGCGCAACCAGCAGGATTTCGAACAGCACAGCACCGGGCTGCTGTACGGCCCGCGGCCGATCGATCTGGCCGACTCCGCCGATGACAGCGTGACCACGTGGAAGCTGGCCTCGCGCTGGCACCTCAACGACAGTTCGATGATCTACGCGCGCTACGCCACCGGCTATCGCCCGGGTGGACCGAACGTATCGACCTCCGGCGTGGTGCCGATGACCAAGGCCGACACGCTGGACAACCTCGAGCTCGGCTTCAAATCGCACTTCTGGGACCGCCGCGCGATGATCGACCTGGCGCTGTTCCGGATCGACTGGGACGACATCCAGGTGCGCGTTTCCGAGAACGGCCTGAGCTGGATGGGCAACGCCGGCAGCGCGCGCAGCCAGGGGGCGGAACTGAGCTTCATGGTCCGCCCGGCCGAGCGCCTGACGATCGGCCTCAATGCCGCCTACATCGATTCGAAGATCGGTGATGTACCGCCGTCCAGCGGACTGGTGTCCGGCAGCCGGATGCCGATGACGCCGCGCCTGAGCTGGTCGAGCACGATCGACTACGACTTCGATGTGAGCGACCAGTGGCAGGGCCGGGTCGGCGCCGGCTACCGCGTCACCGGCGAGCGCGTGGCCGGCGCGTACGACATCGACAGCTACAACGCGCTGGACCTGCATGCCGAGCTGACCAACATGACGTGGACGGTCCGCCTGTACGCCCGCAATGCCACCGACGAGCGTGCCTACGTCTCCACCGGCTCGGTGCGGGACGCGCTCAACCGCTACGTCGCGGTGACCGGCGTGCCGCTGCAGCCCCGCACGATCGGCATGTCGATCGACTATCGCTACTGAGTGCCGTAGCGCCGTGCCCGGTGTTGCGCACGCCGTCGCCGGGCCCACCGTCGGAAGAGACTAAAGGATTATCCTGATTGGGTTGCATATTCTCTGATTAGGACTTATACAGATCCAACCAGGTCTAACAACTACGAGCCCCTCGTCGTGAATGCCTCCCCTCTCTTCTCTCCGCCGACTACTGGATCCCTCATGAGCGCAACGCCCACCGCTGCCGTACAGGCTCTCGCCGCCCTCCCCCAGCCGTACCTGCTGTTCCTGGGCGATACCACCGAAGCGGGCTTCGCCAAGACCGCGATCGGCCTGCACGACTGGGCGCCGGAAGTGTGCGTGGCCGAGTGGAGCCTGCCCGGCTGCCCGATCACCACCGGCCTGCCGAGCATGACCCCCGCGCAGGCGCGCGCCGCCGGTGCCCGTGCGATGGTGATCGGCGTGGCCAACGGCGGTGGGGTGATTCCCTCGCAGTGGCTGCCGGCGCTGGTGGACGCACTGGAAAACGGCCTGGACCTGGTCAGTGGCATGCACCAGAAGCTGGATGACATTCCGGAACTGGCTGCCGCGGCCGAACGCCACGGACGCGAGCTGATCAACGTGCGCGTGCCGCCGCGCGGCATCCCGGTTGGCAACGGCCGCAAGCGCACCGGCAAGCGCGTGCTGACCGTCGGCACGGACTGCGCGCTGGGCAAGAAATACACCGCGCTGGCGCTGGCACGCGGCCTGCGTGGACTCGGCGTGGATGCCGACTTCCGTGCCAGCGGCCAGACCGGCATCCTGATCGCCGGCAGCGGCATTCCGATGGACGCGGTGGTCGCCGATTTCTCGGCCGGTGCCGCCGAACTGCTCAGCCCGAATGCGGCCGACAATCACTGGGATGTCATCGAAGGCCAGGGTTCGCTGTTCCATCCCGCCTACGCCGGCGTCAGCCTCGGTCTGCTGCATGGCAGCCAGCCGGATGTGTTCGTGGTCTGCCACCAGCCGGGGCGCAAGCACGTGCTGGGGTATCCGGACTATCCGCTGCCCTCCATCGAAGAGGTGATCGCGTTGACCGTACAGCTGGGACGCCGTACCAATCCTGATATCCGCTGCGTCGGCGTCAGTCTCAACACCCATGGCATGACCGAGGCCGCGGCATCGGCCGCCTGTGCCGAGGTCAGCGCGCGTCTTGGTCTGCCGGTGGCCGACCCGATGCGGCAAGATGGGGAATTCAACCGTTTGCTGGAGGCCTGCATCGCATGAAGATGACATCCCGTACCTTGAGCCTGTGCGTTGCCGCGTTGCTGGGCCTGAGTCCGCTCGCCGCGTTCAGCGCCAGCAAGACCAGCCCGGTGGAAACCGAAGTCGCGCGCCTGGCTACCCTGGTCGACGGCAAGGTGGGTGTCTCGGCGTGGCGCCTGGATGGCAAGGGGGCGCAGGTCCATCTCAATCCCGACGAAGCATTCCCGATGGCCAGCACGTTCAAGGTCGCCGTGGCGGCCGTGATCCTGACCAAGGTCGATGCCGGCGAACTGGCGTTGACCACGATGGTGCCGGTGCCGAAATCGTTCTATGTCGATTCGGAAGTGATCGCCGATCGTTTCATCCACGACGGCGTGAGCCTGTCCGTGCACAACCTGCTTGAAGTGATGCTGACCCAGAGCGACAACACCGCCACCGACGTGCTGGTGGCGCAGGCTGGCGGGCCGGCTGCGGTCACTGCCTGGCTGCGCGCGCAGGGCATTGAAGGCCAGCGCCTGGATCGCAACACCCGGCAGCTGCTCAGCGATATCTTCGGCCTCGGTGACGAGCCGCTGACCAAGGAGCGCGTGGCCGAACTGACCCTCGACCCCGAGGTCGTCAAGCGCACCAAATCCGGCAATGAAGCCTTCGACAAGGATCCGCGCGACACCTCCACGCCGCGGGCGATGTCGACCCTGCTGACCCAGCTGTTCACCGGCAAGGCGCTGAGCCCGGCCAGCACCGAGGTGCTGGTGCAGATCATGGAACGTTGCCGCACCTGCAGTGCACGCCTGCGGGGCAGCCTGCCGCCGGGCACCAAGGTGGCCGACAAGAGCGGCACCGTGGCCGGCACCGTCAACGATGTGGGCGTGGTCACCCTGCCCGATGGCAGCCAGTTCGCGATCTCCGTGTTCGTCAAAGCCAGCAATTCCCCGCGCAGCGAACGTGAGCGTGTGATCGCCGAGATCGCCCGCACCGTGCGTGACTTCTACCTGCTGCAGCCCACGGCCGCCCGCAAGTGACCGCCGCCGCCAGCCGGTTCCAGCGGTATCTGTTGCCCGGTCTGGCGTTCAAGTCGGCCGTGATCGGCGGCGGCTACGCCACCGGCCGTGAGCTGGCGGAGTTTTTCCTGCCCTCGGGCCCCTGGGGCGGCCTGGCGGCGATGGTGTTGTCGATGCTGATCTGGAGCGTGATCTGCATCCTGACGTTCCTGTTGGCACGGGCGATCCGTGCCAACGACTACCGCACCTTCTTCCGGCATCTGCTCGGCCGTGGCTGGTGGACCTTCGAGGTGGCCTACCTGGCGCTGATCGTGGTGGTGCTGGCCGTGTTCGGTGCCGCCGCCGGCGAACTGGCCGCGACCATGTTCGGCTGGCCGCGCATCGTGGGCACCCTGCTGCTGGTGGCGATCATCACCGGCGTGGTGCAGGCCGGCACCAATGCCGTCGAACGCATGTTCAAGCTGATGTCGGCCTTCATGTATCTGGTCTACGCCATTGCCGCGTGCCTGATCCTGTACCGCTTCGGTGGCGGCGCGATGGCACAGCTCTCCAACACCCATGAACTGGGCAAGGACTGGGTGCTCAACGGCGTGACCTACGCCGGCTACAACATGTTCGCGGCGGTCTCGATCCTGCTGGTGGTGCGCCACCTGCTGTGCCGACGCGATGCGGTGATCGCAGGCGCCCTGGCCGGCCCGCTGGCGATCCTGCCGGCGATCGTGTTCTACGTCTGCATGCTCGCGTTCCTGCCGGACATCGCCGACGCGCCGCTGCCGTCGGACCTCATGCTTGGCCAGCTCGGCCTGCCGTGGTTCCAGCTGCTGTTCCGCCTGATGATCATGGTGGCCCTGGTCGAAACCGGCGTCACCCTGATGGCCTCGGTGGACGGCCGCATCAGCGTCAACTGGAAGGAACGCACCGGTACCGCACCGAAGCGCGGGGTCCGCGTGGCGATCATCGTGGCGATCCTGCTGATGGCCGTGTTCATGGCCGATGGCATCGGCCTGGTCGCACTGATCGCAAAGGGCTACCGACTGCTGGCCTACGCCATCCTGGCCACCTACGTGGTGCCGTTGCTGGCCTATTCGGCGTGGCAGATCTGGTCACGCCGCGGGCAGGCCTTCACCGCGCCCGTGGGTGAACTGCCCGATCCGCGCCCCGCGCTGGCCGATGCCATCGGCGCTCATCCGCCACAGGCGAAGACCAGGAACTGATGCAGTGCGCGTGCCGGCGCGGACAGGTCTTCGTCCGGGCGCCAGACCAGGCCGACTTCCATCGGCGGTACCGCATCGGTGAGGGTGCGTACGTCGATCCGGCGCCCCTCCAGCGACCACGGTCGATAGACCATGTCCGACAGGATGCTGACCCCGAAGCCGTAGGCGACCATGCCACGCAGCGCTTCCAGCGACGAGGTGCGGAACACCACGTTGGGTTCGCGCCCGACCGAGCGCCAGTAGCGCATCGCCGACTCCTGCCCTTCGTCGACCATCAGCATGATGTACGGGTACGGCTCGACGTCGGCCGGGCTGATCACCGGCAGCTGCAGCAGCGGATGCGACTCGGCCAGCCACAGCTGGCGGCGCGAGCGGATCAGCACCTGGCGCCGCAGCACATAGGGCTCGGCCATGTTGGAGATGATGCACAGCCCGAAATCGAGCTCACCGCTGCCGACGCCCTGTTCGATCGCCGCGCGGTCCATGTCGACCAGATCCACCTCCACCTGCGGGTAGGAGCGCTTGAAGCGCGCCAGCAGGCTCGGCAGGAAATAGCCCAGCACCGTGTAGGACGCGCCGATCCTCACCCGGCCTGGCAGCGTGTTGGCCAGGAACATCGGCTCGCTGAGCGCGTCCTGCAACGTATCCAGGATGTGCCGCACATGCTGGTGGAAGCGGTGCCCCTCGGCGGTCAATCCGACCCCGTGCGGCATGCGGTCGAACAGCTTCAGCCCCAGCGAGGTTTCCAGCTGGGCGACCGCGGTGGTGATGACCGACTGGGAGACGTGCAGCTTGCGCGCAGCCTGCGAAAACTGCCCCAACTCGGCCGCTTCGGCAAAGTACCGCAGCTGGCGCAGGGTCATGTTGGCGGGGATTTGCATGCACGGGCTCCCACGGAATGAAGATATCTGAATAAACAATACCTCATACGCAATTAAACAAATTTACGATAAGCCGCTGTGCCTCTAGACTTCACACCGGGTGCAATGCGCCATGGCCCCAGCCGCCTTGCAAGCGCTGGCCCTTACCCGCTTCGCGACGAGATCCCGCCCGGATGTCGGCGCGCCAACATCGCCATTACCGTTGCCCCCCGCCTGCGGTATGCCTGTAGCTCCATGACCCAAGCCCAGCGAGGCCCCTGACATGTCATCACCCCAGATCCCCGCCACGCGTGAACCGTTGCGTTTGCACGTGCCCGAGCCCAGCGCCCGTCCCGGCGAGGCCACCGACTTTTCCTATCTGAAGCTGAGCCCCGCCGGCGCGGTCGACAAACCGCCCGTGGATGTGAGCGCCAGCCAGACCGCACCGCTGACCGGCCAGCTGATCCGCGTGCTGGATGACAACGGCGACGCCGTGGGCCCGTGGGCTGCCGACATCGACGACGCCGTGCTGCTGCGTGCGATGCACGCCATGCTCAAGACGCGCGCCTATGACGCCCGCCTGCTGATCGCCCAGCGCCAGAAGAAGACCTCGTTCTACATCCAGTGCCTGGGTGAGGAAGCGATCGCCGTCGGCCAGACCCTGGCGCTGCGCGATGACGACATGCAGTTTCCGACGTACCGCCAGCAGGGCATCCTGATCACCAAGGAAGTGTCGCTGGTCGACATGATCTGCCAGGTGCTGTCCAACGCGGCCGACCCGCTGAAGGGCCGCCAGCTGCCGATCATGTATTCGTACAAGGATTACGGCTTCTTCTCGATCTCCGGCAACCTGACCACCCAGTACATCCAGGCCGTGGGCTGGGCGATGGCCTCGGCGATCAAGGGCGACACCCGCATCGCCACCGCATGGGTGGGTGATGGCGCGACCGCCGAAGGCGATTTCCACGCCGCGCTGACCTTCGCGCACGTGTACCGCGCCCCGGTCGTGCTCAACGTGGTCAACAACCAGTGGGCGATCTCCACCTTCCAGGCGATTGCCGGCGGTGAGAACACCACCTTCGCCGCGCGCGGCGTGGGCTACGGCATTCCGTCGCTGCGTGTGGATGGCAACGATCTGCTGGCGGTGTACGCCGCCTCGCGCTGGGCTGCCGAACGCGCCCGCAGCAATCTTGGCCCGACCCTGATCGAGTGGGTGACCTACCGCGCCGGGCCGCATTCGACCTCGGATGATCCGTCCAAGTACCGCCCCGCCGATGATGCCCAGCAGTTCCCGCTCGGCGATCCGATCGACCGCCTGAAGCAGCACCTGATCAAGCGCGGCCTGTGGAGCGAGCAGCAGCACGACGAACTGCGCACCGAACTGGATGCCGAGATCCTGCGTGCCCTCAAGGAAGCCGAGACCCACGGGTTGCTCGGCAGCGACAACCGTCCCGGCGCGGCCCTCATGTTCGAAGACGTCTACAAGGACATGCCCGAACACCTCCGTCGCCAGCGTCAGCAGTTGGGAGTCTGAACACATGAGCGGGATTGAACAGAACAACACCGGCGGTACGCCGATGACCATGATCCAGGCGCTGCGCTCGGCGATGGACGTGATGCTGGAACGCGACGACAACGTGGTGGTCTTCGGCCAGGACGTGGGCTACTTCGGCGGCGTGTTCCGCTGCACCGACGGCCTGCAGACCAAGTACGGCAAGCAGCGCGTGTTCGATGCGCCGATTTCCGAGAACGGCATCGCCGGCGCGGCGATCGGCATGGCCGCCTACGGCCTGCGCCCGGTCGCCGAAATCCAGTTCGCCGATTACATCTACCCGGCCTACGACCAGATCGTGTCCGAAGCGGCGCGCATGCGCTATCGCTCCGGCGGCAGCTTCACCTCCTCGCTGGTGTTCCGCACCCCGTGCGGCGGTGGCATCTACGGTGGCCAGACCCACAGCCAGAGCCCGGAAGCGATCTTCGCCCACGCCACCGGCCTGCGCACGGTCATGCCGTCCAACCCGTACGACGCCAAGGGCCTGCTGATCGCCTCGATCGAGAACGACGATCCGGTGATCTTCCTGGAGCCCAAGCGCCTGTACAACGGCCCGTTCGACGGTCACCACGATCGCCCGGTCACCGCGTGGTCCAAGTACCCGGACAACCTGGTGCCGGAGGGCTACTACAACGTGCCGCTGGACAAGGCCGCCATCGCCCGCGAAGGCAAGGCACTGACGATCATCACCTATGGCACCACCGTGTGGGTGGCCAAGGCCGCCGCCGAAGATGCCGGGATCGATGCTGAAGTGATCGACCTGCGCAGCCTGTGGCCGCTGGACCTGGACGCCATCGTCAATTCGGTCAAGAAGACCGGCCGCTGCATCGTGCTGCACGAAGCCACCCGCACCTGCGGCTTCGGCGCCGAGCTGGTCGCGCTGGTGCAGGAGCACTGCTTCTACCATCTGCAGGCCCCGGTGGAACGCGTTACCGGCTGGGACACCCCGTATCCGCACGCGCAGGAATGGGACTACTTCCCGGGTCCGTCCCGGGTCATCGATGCAATGCAGCGCGTGCTGGAGGACTGAACCATGGGACATCACGTCATCAAGATGCCGGACATCGGTGAAGGTATCGCCGAAGTCGAACTGATCACCTGGAAGGTCGAGGTCGGCGGCCCGGTCGCCGAAGACCAGGTCGTGGCCGAGGTCATGACCGACAAGGCCATGGTCGAAATCCCCTCGCCGGTGTCAGGCACCGTGGTCTCGCTGGGCGGCACGCCCGGCCAGATGATGGCCGTCGGCAGCGAGCTGATCCGCCTGGAAGTGGAAGGCGCCGGCAATGCCAGTGCTGCCAGTGCACCGGCTGCTGCCGCGCCGGCCGAACCGGTTGCTGCGCCCAAGGCGGCTGCACCGGCCGCTGCACCTGCCACCGCCGCCGAGGCCGCACCGGCTGCGACGCCGGCCAAGGCCGCCGCTGCCTCCGCACCTGCCTGTGCCGCCAAGCAGGACGCGCGTGGCGCGGTCACCAACGGCGTGCTCAACGCCGGTGAAGCCCCGCTGGCCTCGCCCGCCGTGCGCCGCCGCGCCTGGGACCTGGGTATCGAGCTGCGCTACGTGCCGGCCACCGGCCCGGGCGGTCGCATCCTGCAGGCCGATCTGGATGCCTACGCCGCCGCCGGTGGCAAGGCGCAGCCGGTCGGTGGCAGTGCCGGCGGCAGCAGCTACGCGCGCCGCACCGGCGAGCAGCAGGTGCCGATCATCGGCCTGCGCCGCAAGATCGCGCAGAAGATGCAGCAGTCCTGGACGACCATTCCGCACATCACCTATGTGGAAGAAATCGACGTCACGGAAGTGGAAGCCCTGCGTGCCAAGCTCAACGAACGTTGGGCCAAGGAGCGCGGCAAGCTGACCCTGCTGCCGCTGCTGGCACGCGCCGTGGTGCTGGCCGCACGCGACTTCCCGCAGATGAACGCCCGCTTTGATGACCAGGCCAACATCGTGACCCGCTACGAGGGCGTGCAGCTGGGTATCGCGACCCAGAGCGAGGTCGGCCTGTCGGTCCCGGTGGTCGCGCATGCCGAGTCGCTGGATCTGTGGCAGACCGCCACCGAGATCGCGCGCCTGGCCAATGCCGTGCGCGTGGGCAAGGCGACCCGTGAGGAGCTCTCCGGCTCGACCATCACCATCAGCAGCCTCGGTGCGGTGGGCGGTGTGGTGTCGACCCCGATCATCAACCATCCGGAAGTGGCGATCGTCGGTGTGAACCGCATCATCGAACGCCCGATGTTCCGCGAGGGCCAGGTGGTGGCGCGCAAGCTGATGAATCTGTCGTCCTCGTTCGACCATCGCATCGTCGATGGCATGGATGCGGCCGAGTTCGTGCAGGCGATCCGTACGCGCCTGGAAACCCCGGCCCTGCTGTTCGTGGAGTAAGCGATGTCCAATACCCTTCAAACCCAGTTGCTGATCATCGGCGGCGGCCCCGGCGGTTACATCGCCGGCATCCGCGCCGGCCAGCTCGGCGTCAAGACCGTCGTGGTCGAGGGCGTCAATCCGGGTGGCACCTGCCTCAACATCGGCTGCATTCCCTCCAAGGCGCTGATCCATGCCGCCGAGGAGTTCGCCAAGGTCACCGCCTATGCGGCAGGTACCTCGCCGCTGGGCATCAGCGTGCAGGCCCCGTCGCTGGACCTGGCCAAGACCGTCGCGTGGAAGGCCGGCATCGTCAAGAAGCTGACCGGTGGCGTCAGCGCACTGCTGAAGAAGAACGGCGCGCAGCTGATCAAGGGCTGGGCGACGATCGTCGACGGCAAGACCGTCGAGATCGCCGGTGCCGCGGAAGACGGCGGCACGCTGCGCATCACCTGCGAGCACCTGCTGCTGGCGACCGGCTCGGTGCCGGTGGAACTGCCGTTCCTGCCGTTCGGCGGCAAGGTCATCTCCTCCACCGAAGCCCTCTCGCCGACCTCGCTGCCGAAGCAGTTGATCGTCGTCGGTGGCGGCTACATCGGCCTGGAGCTGGGCACGGTGTACCGCAAGCTCGGCTGCGACGTCACCGTGGTCGAGGCCCAGGAACGCATCCTGCCGGCCTACGACGCCGAGCTGACCAAGCCAGTGGCCACGCATCTGGAGAAATCCGGCGTGAAGCTGCTGACCGGCCACAGCGTGCTCGGCCTGGCCGACAACGGCCAGCTGCGCGTGCGTGACAAGGACGGTAACGAAATCGCGCTGGACGCCGACCAGATCCTGGTCGCGGTGGGCCGCCGCCCGAAGACCGACGGCTTCAATCTCGAATCGCTGCAGCTGGATCTGACCGGCAAGGCGATCAAGATCGACGACCAGTGCAAGACCTCGATGCGCAACGTGTGGGCCATCGGCGATGTCGCCGGTGAGCCGATGCTCGCGCATCGGGCGATGGCGCAGGGCGAACTGGTGGCCGAGATCGTCAGCGGCAAGAAGCGCCACTTCGTGCCGGCCGCGATTCCGGCGGTGTGCTTCACCGACCCGGAAATCGTGGTGGTCGGGCTGTCGCCGGACGAAGCCAAGGCACAGGGCATCGAGACCAAGGTCGCGCTGTTCCCGTTCGCCGCCAATGGCCGTGCGATGTCGCTGGAATCTACCGATGGTTTCGTGCGCGTCGTCGCGCGCAGCAGCGACCACCGCATCCTCGGCTGGCAGGCCGTGGGCGTGCAGGTCTCGGAACTGTCGATCGCCTTCGTGCAGTCGATTGAGATGGGCGCCACGCTGGAAGACATCGCCGGCACGATCCATCCGCACCCGACGCTGGGTGAGGCGGTGCAGGAAGCGGCACTGCGTGCGCTGGGGCATGCGCTGCATATCTGACGCATCTGCAAGGCGCTGCTGAGGCATCGGCAGCGCTGGATGTCCAGGCAGGAAGAGAAACGGCCCGCACTGCGGGCCGTTTCTTTGTGTTGCTTCCGGTACGCCGCAACGAGCGGCCGTGGCTGTTGGCTGTGGCGGATGGGCCACCGGCCGTCCATCCCATCGTGCGTAGTGCCGCCGATCCCAATGCGCTCCGCCCTACCGCGCTCCGCCCTCGTGGCTCACGCGCGTCGCGCCCAGAATCCAGGTCATGTCCGAGGTCGACCACGGCACGATGTGCGCAGACCGCGCAGGCAATGGCGCCGCATCCCTGGGCCAGCCATCGATCCCGGCTGCGGCCTGCACCTCGACCGGGCCACTGTCTGCCGGCCAGCGCAGCTCGATCCCGTCCGGGCCCGGCGCCTGCCAACGCAGTCGTGACCAGCGACCTGCCTCGTCCAGCAGGGGCGCATCCTCGCCCTGCAGCTGCACATTGCGCACGATTGCCCCGCTCTTGAGCCGTACACGGAGTTCGCGCGTGCCTGCTGGTGCCAGCACGCGCAATATCGCCTGGCCCGTATCGGCATCGTAGGAGCGCTCGAAACGCACCGGCCCTGGCACCGCAATGGCGTCCGCCGTCGTTGCCCAGACAGATGTCAGATCCATCGCAGGAATCGGCAGGCGGGCAGGTTCAGCCTGCGCGCCGCCCAACGCACGCCGGCTCCAGTCAGACAGCTGCGGCAGTGAACTGACGCGGTGGTAGTGCTGGTTGTCTGGGTCCGCAACGAACAGCACCTGGGACAGCTCGGGGTAGCGCGTGCGGTCCGCCTCGGTGAATGACGCGGCGGCCAGTACACCCGCAGCCGCCAGCAACGTCACGAGCGCAGCGATCGCGAACCCGCGTCCACCCTCGGCTATACGTACCCACGGCAGCAGCAATACGGCCAGCCACGCGAACGGCAACGCCAGCACCTCCGGCGTGCCGAAGCCGATCGCCTCGAACAGCTGCAGGGCAAAGTGGAAGACGTGCGCCAGAGCAAACGCGGTGATCACTGCCGCGACAAGGACACGCAATGCGGTCAGCGGCGCGTGCGCCGGCAGCAGCCAGACCACCGCGGCCACCGCCAGCAGCGGCCACAGCAGCAACGGTGCCAGCTCCGGCGCGAGCACCTGCACGACCGCGCCGATGATCCAGGCCACCAGCAAGGCGCCCAGCCGCACGCTTTCACCGCGTGCAGCGGTTCCCGCGCTTGTCCAGGCCAGCAGCGCAACCAGCACGCCCAGCACCAGCCCGATCACATCGAACCCACCCCGCAGTGAGGCGCACGCACCGGCCAGCAGCGCCAGTGCGGCAGCCGGTTTGCGCGCAGCCTTGCAGGCCAGCAACGCACCCAACCCCACCACCACCCCGATGGACAACAGCCCCTCGCCCGCCGCCAGCGTCGAGAATGCCGCCAGCAGGTCGCGATTGATCACCAGCGTGGCATCGCCACCGCCCAGCAACCGGTAAGACACACGCACCGCCAGCGCGACCGACAGCAGTGCCAGCGGCCACCAGGCCACACCACTGACCACGCCGCGCCATCCGCCCAGGTTGAACGTGGCACGCCGTGCGACGACGACAATGACCAGCAGCCCGACCGCCAGCACGCACCAGCCTGACCACATCGGCACGCTGATCATCCAGCCGCCAGGAAGATCGCTGTAGATCGCATCCTGGGTGGAGGTCGGCAGTGTCGCCGAGGTCGCCAGCCGGCGCACCAGCGGCAGCACCTGCGCGCCCATGTGCTGCACGCTGCCCGGGTCGAGATTGGCCACGCTCGCGGTGGCGGCGTGGTAGTCGATCTGGCTGCCGATGATCGCGAAATTGAGCCCCGGAATGCCCTTCTGCGCCGGCACGGTGAAGTCGGTGCCGTTGGGCATGTAGCGGTAGACGAAACCGGTCAGCGAATTGCCCAGCGGCTGCGGCGCGAGTTTGGCGAACGTGCCCAGCAGCGCCGCGTTGCCCGGCCCGGTTTCAAACAGCACCGCACGGCCGCTGCTGCCGCGGGCTTCCAGATTGACGACCGTGCCGATACGCGACGACAGCGGATGCGAGGCGAAGAACGCACGCGCGCCAAGCAGGCCGGCCTCCTCCGCATCGGTGAACAGGAAGACCACGTCACGCTGCCGCAGATCGTTCTGCAGCGCACGCGAGATCTCCAGCATCACCGCCACGCCGAGGCCATCGTCGGCTGCGCCGGGCGAATGGGGAACGGTATCGTAGTGCGCCATCAGCAGCACCGCCGGCAGGCTGCGATCGCGGCCCGGCAGCACCGCAACCACGTTCTCGACATTGGCCGCCCGCACACCGCGACCGTCGCCCTTGCCGTACTCGGCAGCCGCCTGGCCACGCTGCACGGATACCTGGAGTCCGGCCTGCTGCAGGTGGTTCACCAATTGGTCGCGAACCCTTGCCGCAGCCGCTGAGCCGGTGGGATGGGGCTCGGCCGCGATCCAGCTCAGGTGCTGCATCGCACGTGCGGCCGAGAACTCGGTGGTGGCGATGGTGGCTGGCTTTGGCGGCGGGGTTTTCTGCGCGCTCCAGGCGGACCAGGCGGCGATGACGATGCTGAGGAGCAGCAGTGGCAGCGTGTAGCGTGCGACGCCGCGGGATGACCGGAGCGCGCTCATGCGCGCACCCTGTGGTCTAGGTCATTCGCCAGGCTGCAGAGGCGCGGGATAACGAGCACAGGGGCAATCCAGCAAGGGGACCTTCACAGGATTACAAAGCAATTTCGGATCTGTCAAACAATTTTCTGATCAGCCAAGATGCGGGTTCCCCTCGTGATTCACTGCGGAACTGGGAACGCCGAAGCACCGGTCGAACGCCCAGTTGTAGGCGAACGTATAAAAAGGGATGTAGACGATGAACACCAGGTCCAGTACGAACGCCTGCGTCAACGTGATGCCCAGCCACCATGCGATGAGCGGGACCAGAAAGCACACCAGGGTCAGCTGGAACGCCACGGCATGCAGCACACGTCGGCGTACCGTGCGGGTGCGGTCGCGCTGGCGCCGCTCCCATGCCTCGAACAGGTAGTTGAAGCTCACGTTCCATACCGTGGCTATCCCCGTGATCATCAGCGCCAGCAGTCCGGTCGTGGCCGGTGACTTGCCGGTCAGCACCGTCATGACCATCGTTCCCACCGCGAGTCCCAGAAGCTCATAGCCCCCGACGTAGATCACCTTGCGTTTTACGCCCTGCATCACATCCTCCTGCTTGGTCACTGGCGAAGGGTGTGGATGCTATATTCAGAATCACTGACTGAAAAAGTCATCTCCTTTCAGAATTATTGAAAGATATATGTCCCTCTCCAGCGATGACATCGATCTCTTCCTCGCTGTGGTCGACCACGGCTCCTTCTCCGGCGCGGCCCGCGCGCTGCGTCGGGTGCCCTCCGCAGTGAGCATGGGCATCGCAAACATCGAGGCCGGATTGGGTTATCCACTGTTTGACCGCTCGCGCCGCGAGGCGTTGCCGACCGCACAAGCACTGGCCCTGCTGCCCCACGCGCGCTCCGTCGCCAGCAGGTTGCGGCTGTTGCAGATCCATGCCGTGGAGCTTTCGCAGAATCTGGAGAGCACTCTGACCGTCGCTGTCGCCGCCGGCGTTCCGGACCAGACGTTGCTGGAGGCGCTCGCCCGGGTGGGCTGTCGGTACCCTCTGCTGCGGGTGAACCTGCTTCGACTGCCCCAGGACCAGGTTCGCGAGATGCTGCACCAGGAGCGGGCCGATCTGGTCCTGCTGCCCGTCTCCACGGAGGTGGACCGAGAAGAGGCCTTCACCTATGTCACCAACGTTCTTTTCATCGCCGTCGCTTCGGCCACGGCGGACACGCCCGGTCTCCCGGCGGGCCTTCGGCGTCTGGAGGATCTCAGCGGCAGCCGCCAGATCGTGGTGGCTGGGCCAGACGACGACGTCGCAGATCGTCGGCTGCTGGTGTCCGACGCCCGCTGGCATGTGGACTCTGTGGAGGCTGCGCTGGGGCTGGTGGAACGCGGTGCTGGCTGGGCCAACCTGCCGGCGGATGTCGTTGAGGTCGCCGTTTCTGCTGGACGCGTGAAAGTGCTGGCGTTCGACAACCTGGAGAACGGCGTGACGATGCCGGTGCACCTGGTGTGGCTGCGCAGGAAGCCGGTGCGACGTGCCGCTGGCGATGTGATCGCGCTGATGCGCGACCACCTCTGACCCCGTACACCCGAAGAGAACAAAAAAGCCCGCATTTCTGCGGGCTTCCGTGTACGTCCGTGTGTCTAGATACCAGCCAGGGCTGGACGCAGACTCACTCCCACTCGATCGTCGCCGGCGGCTTCCCCGAGATGTCATAAACCACCCGCGACACTCCCCGCAGCTCATTGATGATCCGGTTGCTCACCGTGCCCAGGAAGTCATACGGCAGGTGCGCCCAATGCGCCGTCATGAAATCGATGGTTTCCACCGCGCGCAGCGCGATCACCCACTCATACGCACGCGCATCACCGACCACGCCCACCGACTTCACCGGCAGGAACACCGCGAACGCCTGGCTGGTCTTGTCGTACAGATCGGCCTTGCGCAGTTCGTCGATGAAGATGGCATCGGCCTTGGCCAGCAGTTCGGCGTATTCGCGCTTCACTTCGCCGAGGATGCGCACGCCCAGGCCCGGACCCGGGAACGGATGGCGGTAGACCATGCTGCGCGGCAGGCCGAGCTCGACGCCGAGGCGACGCACTTCGTCCTTGAACAGCTCACGCAGCGGCTCGACCAGGCCCAGCTTCATGTGCTCCGGCAGGCCGCCGACGTTGTGGTGGCTCTTGATCACGTGGGCCTTGCCGGTCTTGCTGCCGGCCGACTCGATCACGTCGGGGTAGATGGTGCCCTGCGCCAGCCACTTGGCATTCTTCAGCTTGGTGGATTCTTCATCGAAGATGTCCACGAACAGGTTGCCGATGATCTTGCGCTTGGCTTCCGGATCGCTGACGCCTTCGAGCTTGCTGAAGTAGCGGTCCGCTGCATTTACGCGGATCACCTTGACGCCCATGTGCTCGGCGAACATCGCCATCACCTGGTCGCCTTCCTGCCAGCGCAGCAGGCCGGTATCGACGAACACGCAGGTCAGCTTGTCACCGATCGCCTTGTGCAGCAGCGCAGCCACGACGGACGAATCGACGCCGCCGGACAAGCCCAGGATCACTTCGTCATCGCCGACCTGCTCGCGCACGCGGGCGATCTGGTCGTCGATGATGTTGGCGGCGGTCCACAGGGTCTCGCAGCCGCACACATCCACCACGAAGCGGCGCAGCAGCGCCTGGCCCTGCAGGGTGTGGGTCACTTCCGGGTGGAACTGCACGCCGTACCAGCGCTTCTCTTCGTTGGCCATCGCGGCCACCGGGATGCGATCGGTCACGGCGGTGACGGTGAAGCCCGGGGGCGCGACGGAGACGTGGTCGCCGTGGCTCATCCAGACATTCAACTTCGGCTCGCCACCGTGGTCGCTCAGACCCTTGAACAGCGCATCCGGGGCGACGACGTTGACTTCGGCATGGCCGAACTCACGCTGGTCGGCCGCTTCGGTGGCGCCACCGAGCTGCGCGGCCAGGGTCTGCATGCCGTAGCAGATGCCGAAGATCGGCAGGCCGCTGTCGAACACTTCCTGCGGTGCGGCAGGCGCACCCGGCAGCGTAGTCGATTCCGGGCCACCGGACAGGATGATGCCCTTGGCGCCGAACGCGGCGATGTCGGCCGGATTGTGGTCCCATGCCCAGATCTCGCAGTACACGCCGAGCTCGCGGATGCGGCGCGCGATCAGCTGGGTGTACTGGGCGCCGAAATCGAGGATGAGGATCTTGTCGTTATGGATGTTGGTCATGGTGCCCGGGCAATGCAGGAGTAAATACGGGAAACACAGCGTCGTTACCGGCGGCCGATAGAGAAAGAGGAACGGGAATCAGCTTCCTCGTTCCTCTTTGCTCATGCCGCGTCAGGCGCGGTAGTTCGGCGGCTCTTTGGTGATCTGCACGTCGTGGACGTGGCTCTCACGTTGGCCGGCGCCGCTGATCTTGACGAACTTCGGCTTGCTGCGCATGTCTTCGACGGTGCCGCAGCCCACGTAACCCATGGTGGCGCGCAGGCCGCCCATCAGCTGGTGGATGATGCCGCCGACCGGGCCGCGATACGGCACGCGGCCTTCGATGCCTTCGGGCACCAGCTTGTCGGCGCTGGAGGCGTCCTGGAAGTAGCGGTCCTTGGACCCCTTCTCCATCGCGGCCAGCGAGCCCATGCCGCGGTAGCTCTTGTAGGAGCGGCCCTGGAACAGCTCGGTCTCGCCGGGCGATTCCTCGGTACCGGCCAGCAGGCCACCGATCATGATGGTGGAGGCACCGGCGGCCAGCGCCTTGCCGATGTCGCCGGAGTAACGGATGCCACCGTCGGCGATCAGCGGGATGCGGTCCTGCAGCGCCTCGGCGACCAGGTCGATCGCGGTGATCTGCGGCACGCCGACACCGGCGACGACGCGCGTGGTGCAGATCGAGCCCGGGCCGATGCCGACCTTGACCGCGTCCGCGCCGCTGTCCAGCAGCGCCAGTGCGGCTTCACCGGTGCAGATGTTGCCACCGACAACCTGCACCTGCGGGAAGTGCTTCTTGACCCAGCTGACGCGGTCCAGCACGCCCTGCGAGTGGCCGTGCGCGGTGTCCACCACCAGCACGTCCACCCCGGCGGCGACCAGCGCCTCGACCCGGCGGTCGGTATCACCACCGACGCCGACGGCCGCGCCGACCAGCAGGCGGGTGGCGGTGTCCTTGGCGGCATTCGGGTAATCGGTGTTCTTCTGGATGTCCTTGACGGTGATCAGGCCGCGCAGGGCGAACTCATCGTTGACGACCAGGATCTTCTCGATGCGGTTGCGGTGCAGCAGCTGCAGCACTTCATCGGAGGCCGCGCCTTCCTTGACCGTGATCAGGCGATCCTTCTTGGTCATGATGTGGCGGACCGGATCGTCCAGCTCGGTCTCGAAGCGCATGTCACGGTGGGTGACGATGCCGACCAGCTGGCCGCCGCCGTCCACTACCGGCACGCCGGAGATGTTGCGCGCCTGGGTCAGCGCCAGCACGTCGCGGATGGTGGTCTCCGGGCCGACGGTGATCGGGTCGCGGATGACGCCGGCCTCGAACTTCTTGACCTTGGCCACTTCGGCAGCCTGCTGCTCGACGCTCAGATTCTTGTGGATGATGCCCATGCCGCCGAGCTGGGCCATGGCGATGGCCAGGCGGGCTTCGGTGACGGTATCCATGGCAGCCGAGAGGATCGGAAGCTTCAGCCGCAGGTCGCGCGTCAGGCGCGTTTCCAGACTGACATCCTTGGGCAGGATGATGGAATGAGCGGGGACGAGGGAGACGTCGTCGTAGGTGAGAGCTTCAGCCTGGATGCGCAGCATCGGCATACCCGAGATGTGGGGAAGCGCGACATTTTACCCTGATTCGGGCGTCTTTGGCAGGGGGCAGGTGCGACGCTGTGTCGCGCCGACGAACCCGGTAGAGCCGACCGTTGGTCGGCTACGCCTGGATCGGGTAGAGCCGACCGGTGGGCGGGAGCGCCAGGAAACCCCTGCCACCGCCCCAACAGCAGCCGGCCACCCGGCGGCTCGACCAGGGGCGGCAGGTGTCGGTCCGCCCGGAGGCGCCGCCGCGGGAGGTGCCGACCGTGGGTCGGCACAGGGCGGTCAGAACGCCTCGGCGGCCTCGATCGTGTTCTGCATCAACGTGGCCACGGTCATCGGCCCTACCCCGCCCGGGACCGGGGTGATCCAGCTGGCGCGCTGGGCGGCGGCCTCAAAGCCGACATCGCCGACCAGGCGGCCATCCTCCAGGCGGTTGATGCCCACGTCGATCACCACGGCGCCCGGCTTGACCCACTCGCCCGGGACGATGCCCGGGCGGCCCACGGCGACCACCAGGATGTCGGCGTTGCGCACCGACTGCTCCAGCACGTCCTTGGGGGTGAACTTGTGGCAGCTGGTCACGGTGCAGCCGGCGATCAGCAGCTCCAGGCCCATCGGGCGGCCGACGTGGTTGCTGACGCCGACGATGGTGGCGTTGCGACCGCGCACCGGCTGGTCGGTATGGCCCAGCAGGGTCACGATGCCGCGCGGCGTGCACGGGCGCAGGCCGAACTCGCGCAGGGCCAGATGGCCGACGTTTTCCGGGTGGAAGCCGTCCACGTCCTTGCGCGGGTCGATGCGGTGGATCAGGCGATTGGCGTCCGGGATGCCCGGCAGCGGCAGCTGGACCAGGATGCCGTGGATCTTCGGATCGGCGTTGAGCTGGTCGATCAACGTCAGCAGCTCGGCCTCGGTGGTGCCGGCCGGCAGATCGTAATCAAAGGCTTCGATGCCCACTTTTTCGGCCGCGCGGCGCTTGTTGCGCACGTACACGGTCGACGCCGGATCGCCACCCACCAGCACCACGGCCAGGCCCGGACGGCTGCCACCGGCAGCCAGGCGGGCATCTACCCGGACCTTGAGGCTGTCCAGCAGGTCTTCGGCGATGCGGCGGCCGTCGAGAATGCGGGCGGAAGAAGCGGTGTCGGAAGTCGGTGAGCTCATCGAGGGCGGCAGGCGTGGGGGCGACGGTCGGCTATTGTCCCTGATTCGGCCCGCCCCGCCCACCGGTAGTGCCGGCCGCTGGCCGGCACGTGGGATGGGCCCACCTGGGTGCCGGCCGGGGGGGGGGGCCCCCCGGGGGGCCCGCCCCGCGCCGGCCACTACCCTGCTTATTCTTCTTCCGGCACCTCGTCCGCGTTGAGCGTGCGCGCTTTGCGCTTGGGCGCGGTGAACGGGGTCGGCGTGGGCACGCCCGGCAGCGCCGTGCCGAACACCATGTGCGCCCCGGCGCGCAGGTCTCCGCCCGCCATCTCCAGCTCGAAGCGTTCCGCATCACGCTCGCGGATCTGCTCGGCGATCTCACGCGCATCGTCCGGATCGGCACCCAGCTCCATCAACGCGGCCTGGCCGAACTGCAGCGCCGACTCGAAGGTCTCGCGGATCTGGAAGTCCACGCCGGCATGGATCAGGCGCAGCGAATGCTCGCGATCGAACGAGCGCACCAGCAGCTTGGCCTGGGGGAACTCGTGGGTGACCAGCTCGACGATGCGATCGGCATCCTGGTCGCTGTTGACGCACACCGCGATCGCACGCGCCGACCCCGCGCCGGACGCATGCAGTACATCCAGCCGGGTACCGTCGCCGTAGTAGATCTTGAACCCGAAGCGCTCGGCGTTGTGGATCATGTCCACGTCGTTGTCGATGATGGTCACATCCACATCGCGCGCCAGCAGCGACTGACTCGCCACCTGGCCGAAGCGACCAAAGCCGATCAGCAGCACGCTGCCGGACAAGCCGTCGGCTTCTTCGACACCATCGAGCGAGACTTCCCGGTCCGGCATCAGCTTGTCGTGCAGCAGCACGAACAGCGGCGTCAGCGCCATCGAAAGCACCACGATCGCGGTCAGATTGGCATTGACCTGTACGTCGATCACACCGGCCACCGCCGCGGCGGAGAACAGCACGAAGGCGAACTCGCCGCCCTGCGCCATCACCACGCCACGGTCCAGCGCCTGCCGATGATCACTGCCCAGGATGCGCGCGACCACGTAGATGCAGACCGCCTTGGCCAGCATCAGCGCGAACACGCCGGAGACGATCAGCGGCCAGTTGTTGGCCACGACGGTGAGGTCCAACGCCATGCCGACGCTGAGGAAGAACAAGCCGAGCAGGATGCCGCGGAACGGCTCGATGTCCGCTTCGATCTGGTGGCGGAAGGTGGATTCGCTGAGCAGCACGCCCGCGAGGAACGCGCCCATCGCCATCGACAACCCACCCAGCTGCATCAGCAGCGCGGCGCCGAGCACGACCAGCAGGGCAGCGGCCGTCATCACCTCGCGCGCCTTGGCGGCGGCGAGGATGCGGAACAACGGATTGAGCAGGAAGCGGCCGACCAGCACCAGGCCGACGATCGCACCGGCAGCGATACCCACGGTGACCCAGCGCGAGCTCTCGCCCGCATCACTGTGCACCGGCGCCATGAACGCGACCACCGCCAGCAGCGGCACGATCAGCAGATCTTCGAACAGCAGGATCGAGACGATCTTCTGGCCGGTCGGCAGCGCGATGTCGCCGCGTTCGGCAAGCAGTTGCATCACCACCGCGGTGGAGGTCAACACGAACCCGGCGGCGCCGATGAAGGCCACCGGCAAGGGGAAGCCGAGCAGCATGCACACGCCGGTCAGCACCGCGCCGCAGACCACGATCTGCAGCGTGCCCAGGCCGAAGATCTCGTTGCGCAGACTCCACAGGTGCGAGGGCCGCATCTCCAGGCCGATCACGAACAGGAACATCA
Source organism: Stenotrophomonas sp. TWI377 (assembly GCF_039674525.1). NCBI lineage: Bacteria > Pseudomonadati > Pseudomonadota > Gammaproteobacteria > Lysobacterales > Lysobacteraceae > Stenotrophomonas > Stenotrophomonas sp. TWI377. The sequence continues at coordinate 59,925 of NZ_JBDJNT010000006.1, read as the reverse complement.
CCACGCCGAGCTCGGCGGTATGCAGGATGGCCTGCGGATCGGAGAACCAGCCGAACCCGAACGGGCCGATGGCCAGGCCCGCGGCGAAATAGCCCAGCACCGAGCCCAACCCCAGCCGGCGGAACAGCGGCACCATGACCACTGCCGCGCCCAGCAGAGCGACGACTTTCACCAGTTCACTGGCACCTGCTTCCACCGCCATGCGGTTGTTTCCCCGGACTACACAAGATGGGTCAACGATAGGGCAAAGCGGTGAAGGGCAATAGCGCGGATGATGCGTTTTATCGTGCTGAATTCAGAACGATATTGAATCTGGATGCCACATCGTCCCGAAATCGCCACCGAACCCACCGGTAGAGCCACGCCACGCGTGGCTGCGCTCACCCGGCGGCCCCTCGCCAACGGCATCCACGCATAGCGTCCCGGCGAACCGCATCCACGCATGGCGTGGATCTACGCGCCGCTGCAGAACGCGGCGTAATCGATGTACCCAGGGAACGCGCGCCCGGGCGCGCAGAGCGGACAGGCCGGGTCCGGCCTGAGCCGCGTCTCGCGGAAGCGCATGCCCAGCGCATCGAAGGTCAGCAGGCGTCCGATCAGTGGCTCGCCGATGCCGAGCAGCAGCTTGAGCACTTCGGTGGCCTGCAGCAGACCCACCATGCCCGGCAGCACGCCCAGGACACCGGCCTCCGAGCAGTTGGGCGCGAACTCGGGCGGCGGCGGCTCCGGGAACAGGCAGCGGTAGCACGGCGCTGTGCCACGCTGGCGACCGGCATCGAACACACTGATCTGGCCGGTAAAGCGCTCCACCGCGCCATACACCAGCGGGATGCCGTGCTGGAGGCAGGCATCGTTGAGCAGATAACGCAGCGGGAAGTTGTCCGAGCCATCCAGCACCACGTCGACCCCCTCGAGCAGCGCATCGATGTTGTCCGAGGTGACCCGCGCCTGCACGGCCTCCACATCCAGCGAGGGATTGAGCGCGAGCAGGCGCGCGCGGGCGGAGCGCACCTTGGGCTCGCCGACGCTGGCATCGGTATGGATGATCTGCCGATGCAGGTTGCTGCGATCCACCACGTCGTCGTCGGCGATGCGCAGGTGCCCTACCCCGGCCGCGGCCAGGTAGAAGCTGGCCGGTGCGCCCAGACCGCCGGCGCCGAGCACCAGCACGCGCGAGGCGAGCAGCGTCTTCTGGCCCTGGACACCCACCTGCGGCAACAGCAGATGACGCGAGTAGCGTTCGTTGAAATCGCGCTCGGCGTCGCTCTGCATCGGCTGCACCAACGGCAGCCCGTCAGCGCGCCACGCGGACGTGCCGCCGTGGACGGAGGCGACATGCGTATAGCCGAGACCGGCCAGGACGTTCGCGGCCTCCATCGAGCGCTTGCCGCTCTGGCAGATCAGGACGACCTCGCGGTCGATGGCCGGCAGGTGCGTGCGGGGTTCGGCCTGGAGATCGCCCGTGGCGATGCCAACGGCGCCTTCGGCCATGCCGGTGGCACGCTCGTGCGCCTCACGGACGTCGATCAGCAGCGCGCCGTGGGCGAGGCGTTCGCGGGCCTGCGCCGGGGTGAGTTCGGGGATCGTGCTCATGCGGGGATTATCGCGCACGGGCGCGCCGGCCGCCGGTTTGTCCGGTTTGCCGGCCAGCGGCCGGCACTACCGCTGCGTGCGGCCACTGGCCGGCAGCTCCAATGAAAAGAGCCGGCTTGCGCCGGCTCTTTCTGCATCACTTGCCCTTGACGTGCTTGATCAAGCGGCGCTTGCGCTTGAGCTGACGTTCGGTGAGCACGTTCTTCTTGCCCTCGTACGGGTTCACACCCTCGCGGAAGATGAACTGCACGGGCGTGCCGACCAGCTTGAAGCGCTTGCGGAAGAAGTTTTCCAGATAGCGCTTGTACGACTCCGGCAGGTCTTTCAGACGGGTGCCGTGGACGATGAAGGTCGGCGGGTTGGAACCGCCCGGATGCACGTAGCGCAGCTTGGACACGTGACCACGGATCGCCGGCGGCGGGTTGGTCTCGTAGGCCGTTTCCAGCGCCTTGTTGACTTCGCTGGTGCTGAACTCATGCGTCGCCGAGGCATGCGCGGCGTGGATGCAGCGGAACAGCTCACGCAGGCCCGAGCCGTGCTTGGCCGAGATGCGCACCACTTCGGCCCACGGCACGAAGCCGAGCTTGCGCGACACCAGCGCTTCAGCCTGCTCGCGCTGGTAATCGGTCAGGCCATCCCACTTGTTGATCGCCACCACCAACGCACGGCCGGCATCGAGCACCGCACCCAGCACGCTGGCGTCCTGATCGGTGACACCTTCAGAGGCATCGAGCATCAGCACCGCGACCTGGCACTGCTCGATGGCCTGCAGGGTCTTGATGACGCTGAACTTCTCGACCACTTCCTCGACGCGCGCCTTGCGACGCAGGCCCGCGGTATCGATCAGGCGGTACTCGCGCCCGTCACGCTCCATGTCCACCGCGATCGAATCACGGGTGGTACCGGGCACTTCGGAGGCGATCATGCGCTCTTCGCCGAGCAGACGATTGACCAGCGTCGACTTGCCCACGTTGGGGCGGCCGACGAAGGCGATGCGAATGCGGTTCGGATCGGTGTCCAGGGTCTCGGTGGTGCCCTCTTCCGGCAACCGTTCCACGACCTCGTCCAGCAGATCATCCAGGCCCTGACGGTGCGCGGCCGAGACGGTCAGCATTTCGCTGAAGCCGTAACGGGCAAACTCCGAACGCACGGTGTCTTCGTTCATGCCGTCGATCTTGTTGATCAGCAGCAGGGTCGGACGGGCCAGTTTGCGCAGCCAGGACAGGATCTCGTCGTCCATCGGGCCCTCACGGGCATCGACCACGAACAGGATCAGGTCCGCCTCGGCGGCGGCGGCGCGGGCCTGGCGGGCAGTAGCGCCGGCCAGACCTTCTTCTTCACCGGCGATACCGCCGGTATCGACCACCAGGAACGGGTGGTCTTCATCAAGACGACAAACACCGTAATTACGGTCCCGGGTCACGCCGGGCTGGTCATGGACCAGCGCGTCGCGCGTACGGGTAAACGCATTGAACAGCGTGGACTTGCCGACATTCGGCCGTCCAACCAGGGCGACCAAGGGCAGCATCGCGGTAACTCCTTATTGTGCCAACCGGAACGCGGTCAGCTTTCCATCAACGTTCTGCACCAGCAGAATCCCATCGGCAGCTACCGGCTGTGCCAGGAGGGCGTCGCCGCCACTCTTGGCGCGCGCCGCGAACTCACCGTTATCGGTCCGCAACCAGTGCAGATACCCCTTGTAATCACCGACCACAACGTAATCGCCGTGGATGACCGGACCGGTCAGCGAACGACGGGCCAGGCCCGTCTGCGACCACATGGCCGAACCGCTGGCCTTGTCCAGGCCGAACACGCCGCCCTTGTTGTCGGTGACGAACACATTGCTCGAGGTCAGGGCCACGCCACCGGCGCCACCATGATCACGTGCCCACAGCGGACGGCCGGTCGGGCCTTCGATCGCCATGGTCTGGTTCTTGAAACTGCTGACGAACAGCGTATTGCCTTCCAGCACCGGGGCGCCATCGATATCGGCCATGCGCTCCAGCTCGGTACGGCCTTCGCCGGTGCCGACCATCTGGTCCCACAGCGTGCGGCCGTCCTGCATGGCCAGCGCGGCGATGGAACCGTCGTCGTTACCGATGAACAGCACGCCCGGGCCGGCGACGACCGGCGCGTTGCCACGCACGGTCAGTGCCGGCAGCTCGCGCGGGTTGAACCAGCGCTGGGTGCCATTTTCGGCATCCAGGCCGGTCACGCGGCCGTCGTTGCTGCGCACGAACACCATGCCCTGGCCCACGGCCGGCGCGGAGATCACTTCACCCGGCACCTTGGCACGCCACTTCTCAGTGCCGTCGGCCGCGTTCAACGCGATGACTTCGCCATCCAGGGTGCCGATGACGACCAGGCCGTCACCCACGCCCGGGCCACCGGACAGACGCAGCTTGGGCTGCTTCTTCACCTTGGCCGGTTCATAGGTCCAGATCTTCTTGCCGGTCTGCAGGTCGATGGCATGCACGCCACCGTAGATGGCGGCCGCGTACACGCGACCATCGGCGACCACCGGGCCCTGACGGACGCCGATGCGCTTCTCACCCTTGCCGACGTTGGCCGTCCAGATCTTGTCGACCTTGGCGGTGGCATCGAACTTGACCAGCTCGGCCGGCTCCAGCGCCTTCTTGGCCGCCGCATCTTTGCCGGCGAACCAGCCCTTCATCGTGCTGCAGCCGGTCAGGGCCATGCCCAACAGGGCGACCGTGGCAACGCGCTTGATCATGACCATCTGATTCATTACACCGACTCCGCAGGATCGGTGACGGTGCCACCGGCATCCGTCAACTTGGTTTCCAGCAGGCGCCGCTGGGGCGCTGCCACGTCCAGCGTCTTGAGCGCCTTCTCATACTGCTCGCGGGCGGCATCACGCTTGCCCTGCGCCATCAGTGCGTCGCCATGGATTTCCAGGCTGGCGCTGTCGGTTGCGGTGCCGAGCTGCTTGATCGCATCCTCGGTCTTGCCGGTGGCCACCAGCAGGCGCGCAACGCGCTGCTCGATCACCGGCTTGAATTCGGGGTCGGCCTTGATCGCGCGCAGGGTCGCCAGCGCATCTTCGTTCTTGCCGGCATCGACCTGGGCCTTGGCCAGCTGCAGTGCGGCCAGATCGGCATAGATGTTGGCCTTGCCGCTTTCCAGGTCCTTCACACCCTTGGCGGCCTGCTCCAGATCCTTTTCTTCCAGGCTCTTGAGGACGATCTGGTATTGGACGTTGGCGCCGGCCAGGCTGTTGCTGTGCCGGGTCTGCCACTCTTTCCAGCCCCAGATGCCACCGATCGCGATGGCTACGCCAGCGAGGATGCTGACACCGTTCTTCCGCAGCCAGCCGCGGACGCGTTCACTTTGTTCGTGCTCGTCGAGCAGGTCGTCGATCGCCATGCGTACTCTCGCCCCGCCCATGAGGAGGAGCTATTTGAATTGGATTGGGGAAACGCGGTTCAGTGCGAAACTGGGACCACGGAGCCGTCAGAGGATACCGTAAAGCGTGCCACGTTGGCTCGCTGGTACGGCGAAAGGTCGACGATAGTGCCGGCCTGCTGAACCTCGACCGCCGATGCATTGCCCAGCACCATGCGGGCCACCTGGCCTGGCGCGAAGCTGCGGGTCTCGCCCGACTTGATCAGGGCCTTTTCGACGGTGGTGCCGTCGGGCCCGGAAATATCCACCCAGCTGTCGCCTTTGAACTGCAGGCTCAGGGCGCCGGCCTGCGATGCCGGCGCAGCGGCCGGACGCGGAACCGGGGTCAGCGATGCCAGATACGGCGCCGCCGGTGCCGAAGGCTTGGCCGCTTCGACCGCCACCGGTGCGGCCGGGTCCGGGGTGTCGCCACCGGCCACCGGTACCGCCGCCGGGATCACATCCAGCGAGGCGGTGTTCGGGGTGGTCGCCGTGCCATCGAAATGGCCGCGGGTGGCGAACCAGACCGGCACGGCCAGAACGGCGGTGATGCCGACATACAGGACACGACGCCCCAGGCTCTCGGCAATGCGCCGGGCCCGCGGGGTATGGGTGTGGCTGACCAGCTGCGGCGGCACGATCGGCCCGATATGCGCCTGCTCGAGGATCTCGCCGATGTCCACCTTGAGCAGGCGGGCATAACTGCGCAGCTGGCCGCGGACGAAGACCGGCGCGCCGAGACGCTGCCACTGTTCTTCTTCGAGGGACTTGAGTACCTGAACCGGCATATGCAGCTGCTGCCCCACCGCCTCCAGGGTCAGTCCGGCCGCTTCCCGGGCCTGGCGAAGACGAGCTCCGCAACCGGCCGCAGTATCAAAAGCGTTCACAGTCTGGTCATCAATCACAATGCTTCAACCCCGGGGATTAGGTGCCGCATCCTGCGGAAATTCGTCATGAATTCGCTGCAGATAGCGACCGGATGCCACGCTGTCGCCAAGCCGCGCCTCGATTTGAGAGGCAAGTTGTAACACGGAACGTGTGGCCGGTGCAGCCGTCAAACGCCGTTGCGAAAAGGCCCGGGCCTCGAAATAGCGCCCTTGGGCGTACTCGTTGCGGGCCATCGACTCCAGCGCATAGGCATTGACGGGATCTATCTCAAGCGCCCGTCGCAGGTCCGGCACGGCCCGTTCGGGCTGGCCTGCGTCCAGCGCACAGCCACCGGCATTGGCCAGGGCGGACGCCGGCGTGGTGTAGCCCGGGGCCTGCAGCGCCCGGTCGAACCAGACCAGCGACTCGGCCGGCCGGCCATGAGCACATAGCCACGCGCCATAATTGTTGAGGACGTCGCCGCGCTCCGGGCCCAGCTCAGCGGCCTTGGCGTACAGCTGGCCGGCCTCGGCCTCGTTGCCGCGCTGGGCGGCGATGGCCGCCAGCAGCATATAGGCCTCGGGACGCCGCGCATCGATCTTCATGGCCGCCCGCACCCGCTTCTCGGCGGCATCCGGGGCACCTGCGCGCAGCGATTCGCCAGCCAGGACCATCTGGTCCTGGTAGTTCACGCGCTTGCGGATCTCAGGGTTGTCCCGGGCCTCATAGGTCGGCGCGACCTCAAGGGGCCCGGACGGCGGTTTGATGCCTTGCTTGCCACAGCCGACCACTGCCAGCGCGAGGAAAACAACGGCTGGCAATCGGCAATCAGGCAGCCGCATCCCGGCCTTTCCCGTCCTGCAGCGTTTTATTGAACTCGGCCTGGCGGCGCGTGCGATCCATGACCTGGCCCTTGAGCTGGCCGCAGGCGGCATCGATGTCGTCGCCACGGGTGCGTCGCACCATCGTCAGCACCTTCGCATCGAGCAGGATCTTCTGGAAGGCGCGGATGTCGGTTTCGCCGGAGCGCTCATAGCGCGTGCCCGGGAATGGATTGAACGGAATCAGGTTGACCTTGCCCGAGTTCGAGGCCTGTACGGCGTTGTCGAACTGGCGCATCAGCCGCGCCAACTGGCGGGCGTGCTCGGGCTGGTCATTGATGCCCTTCATCAGGGTGTATTCGAAGGTGACCGATTCGCGGCGCTTGTTGGCGCGCAGGTAACGTGCGCACGAGGCCATCAGCTCGACGATCGGGTACTTCTTGTTGAGCGGGACCAGGGTCTCGCGCAGTGCATCGTTGGGCGCATGCAGCGACACCGCCAGCGACACGTCACTCTCGGTGGAGAGGCGGTCGATCTGCGGCACCAGGCCGGAGGTGGACAGCGTCACGCGCTTGTTGGCCAGGCCATAGCCCAGATCGTCGCGCATCACGCTCATGGCGCGCACGACGTTGTCGAAATTCATCAACGGCTCGCCCATGCCCATCATCACCACATTGGTGAGACGACGCTGCTTGTGCGGGATGTTGCCCAGATGGCGCGCCGCGACCCACACCTGGCCGATGATTTCGGCGGTGGAGAGGTTGCGGTTGAAGCCCTGGGTGGCGGTCGAACAGAAGGTGCAGTTCAGCGCGCAGCCGACCTGCGACGATACGCACAGCGTGCCGCGGTTCTTGTCCGGGATGTAGACCGCTTCAATCGCGTTCTTGCCGTCGGTGCCCATGGCCAGCAGCCACTTGTGGGTGCCATCGGCGGAGGGCTTGTCGAACACGATGTTCGGAACCAGCACCTCGGCATGCTGCTTGAGCTTGGCGCGCAACGCCTTGCCGAGGTCGGTCATGTCATCGAAATCGGTGACGTAGTGATGGTGGATCCACTTCATCACCTGGTGGGCACGGTAGCGCGCTTCGCCGAGTGTCTCGGCGAAGAAGCGCTCCAGACCCTCGCGATCGAGGTCGAGCAGGTTCTGCTTGGCCACAACCGGGCTCGAGATGAGCACGGATGGGATGGCGGTTGGCTGTACGACCTCGTTCACGGCATCACTCTCAGCGCGAGACGACTTCAGTCGCGGCGAAGAAGTAGGCGATTTCGATCGCGGCATTCTCAACCGAGTCCGAGCCGTGGGCGGCATTGGCATCGATGGATTCAGCGAAGTCGGCGCGGATGGTGCCTGCGGCGGCTTCCTTCGGGTTGGTGGCGCCCAGCAGGTCGCGGTGGGCCAGCACGGCGTTCTCGCCTTCCAGCGCCTGGATCATCACCGGGCCGGAGATCATGAACTCGACCAGCGCGTTGAAGAACGGACGCTCGCGGTGCACGGCGTAGAAGCCTTCGGCTTCACGGCGCGACAGCTGCTTGTACTTGGCGGCGACGACTTTCAGGCCGGCCTTTTCAAAGCGGGCGTAGATTTCGCCGATGACGTTCTTGGCGACGGCGTCCGGCTTGATGATGGAAAGGGTGCGCTCCAGCGCCATGGGAATACTCCGTTGGGCGGGCCACTTGATCGGCCCGAGGTTAACATGAAAAAAACCCGCGTCAAAACGCGGGCTTAGCCTGATATACGTGCGCCAATTCTAACGTGTCCTCCCCATCTCCGGTAGTGCCACGCCATGCGTGGCAGGCTTGGACCGCATGGGATCGCTCGCCCCGTTCATGGAATGAAGGGTTGCCGGCCAGCGGCCGGCACTACCCGGGGGCGGATGAACGGAGGCCTATTTCTGCTGCGCCGCACAATGCGATGCCGCAGCCGCAGGTCTAATATCAAACAATCGTTTGATTGAACTGCCCTGCCCCATGGCCAAACCTGCCCACTTCTCCACCAAGGACCGCATCCTCGGCGCCGCTGAAGAACTGTTCGCCCTGCACGGGTTCGCGGGCACCTCGCTGCGCCAGGTCACCAGCCAGGCCGATGTGAACATCGCCGCGGTCAACTACCACTTCGGCTCCAAGGAGAACCTCGTCAACGAGGTCTTCCGCCGCCGGATGGACGAGATGACCTCGGCCCGCCTGGCCCAGCTGGAGGCTGCACGCCGTGAGCACCCCGGCGCGCTGCGCCCGGTGCTGGCCGCCTTCGTCGAGCCGGCCCTGGCAATGGCCCAGGACCGCCAGACCGGCGGCGCGTTCGTGCGGGTCATCGCCCGCGCCTACGCCGAAAAGAACGACAACCTGCGCAAGTTCCTGTCCGACCATTACGGCCACGTCCTGCGCGACTTCGGCAAGGCGATCTCCGCCTGCGTGCCGGAGCTGAGCAAGGAAGAGCTGTACTGGCGCCTGGATTTCCTCGCCGGCTCGCTGACTTACGCGATGGCCGACTTCGGCCTGATCAAGCGACCCGCCGGTGTCACCGAAGCGGCGCATCGTGCCCATGCCGCCCAGGAACTGATTCATTTCGCCGAAGCCGGATTCCGCGCCAGCGCGGCCTCGAGCGCTTCGACGACCTCCCTTTCCACCCCGTAGAGCCGGGCGTTGACCGGCTTCCAGACAACCAAAGGCTTATCGACATGTCCAATTCCCTGCTAGTCCGCCGTGCCGCCGTGCTGGGTGCCGGCGTCATGGGTGCCCAGATCGCCGCCCACCTGACCAACGCCGGCGTCGACACGGTGCTGTTCGACCTGCCCGCCAAGGAAGGTCCGGCCGATGGCATCGTGCTCAAGGCGATTGCCAACCTGGGCAAGCTCAGCCCTGCCCCGCTCGCCAGCAAGTCCTACGCCGAGGCGATCACGCCGGCCAACTACGAAACCGGCCTGGAGCAGTTGAAGGACTGCGACCTGATCATCGAGGCCATCGCCGAACGGATGGACTGGAAGCAGGACCTGTACAAGAAGATCGCCCCGTTCGTGGCCGATCACGCCGTGCTGGCCTCCAACACCTCGGGCCTGGGCATCAACAAGCTCGCCGACGTACTGCCAGAACAGCTGCGCCACCGCTTCTGCGGTGTGCATTTCTTCAACCCGCCGCGCTACATGCACCTGGCCGAGCTGATCCCGGCGACCACCACCGACGCCGCCGTGCTGGAAGGCCTGGAAGCGTTCCTGGTCACCACGCTGGGCAAGGGCGTGGTGTACGCCAAGGACACCCCGAACTTCATCGGCAACCGCATCGGCGTGTTCTCGATCCTGTCCACCATCCACCATACCCAGGAATTCGGACTGGGCTTCGATGAAGTGGACGGCCTGACCGGCCCGCTGGTCGGCCGCCCGAAGTCCGCCACCTACCGCACCTCCGACGTGGTCGGCCTGGACACCATGGCCCACGTGATCAAGACCATGGGCGACACTCTGCCCAACGATCCGTGGCATGAATTCTTCAAGTCGCCGAAGTGGCTGGACGCGCTGATTTCCAAGGGCGCGCTCGGCCAGAAGACCGGTGCCGGCATCTTCCGCAAGGTCGGCAAGGACATCGTGGTGCTGGACCTGGAGAAGCAGGACTACCGCCCCGCCGACCGCACCGCCGCACCGGAAGTGGTCGAGATCCTGAAGATCAAGAACCCGGCCGAGAAGTTCGCCAAGCTGCGCGAAAGCCAGCACCCGCAGGCGCAGTTCCTGTGGGCGACCTTCCGCGACCTGTTCCACTACAGCGCCTACCACCTGGCCGACATCGCCGAAACCGCGCGCGACGTCGATCTGGCCATCCGCTGGGGCTACGGCTGGTCGCTCGGCCCGTTCGAAACCTGGCAGGCCGCCGGCTGGAAGCAGGTCGCGCAGTGGATCGCCGATGACATCGTGGCCGGCAAGAGCATGAGCAGCGCACCGCTGCCCGATTGGGTGTTCGACGGCCGCGACGGCGTGCACGCCGCCGAAGGCAGCTACAGCCCGTCGCGCAATGCCAAGCTGCCGCGTTCGGCGCTGCCGGTGTACCAGCGCCAGCGCTTCCCGGATCCGCTGCTGGGCGAGACCTTCAGCCCGGGCGAAACCGTGTTCGAGAACGACGGCGTGCGCATGTGGCACGACGGCGACGGCATCGCGGTGGTCAGCTTCAAGACCAAGATGAACACCGTGTCCGACCACGTGCTCAACGGCCTGCAGGAAGCGATCAAGCGCGCCGAGCAGGACTACAAGGGCCTGGTGATCTGGCAGCAGAAGGAACCCTTCTCCGCCGGCGCCGATCTGTCCGGTGCGCTCGGCCTGCTGCAGGCCGGCAAGGTGGACCAGTTCGAAGAGATGGTGCACAACTTCCAGCGCACCAGCCAGGCGATCAAGTATTCGCTGGTGCCGGTGGTGACCGCGGTGCGCGGCCTGGCCTTGGGCGGTGGCTGCGAGTTCCAGATGCACAGCGCCAAGAGCGTGGCCGCGCTGGAAAGCTACATCGGTCTGGTTGAAGCGGGCGTGGGTCTGCTGCCGGCCGGTGGTGGCCTGAAGGAACTGGCCGTGCGCGCCTCGCAGGCCGCCGGTCCAGGCGGTGACGTGTTCGCCGAGCTGAAGAAGACCTTCGAAACCGTCGCGATGGCCAAGGTCTCCAACTCGGCGGTCAACGCCAAGGAACTGGGCCTGATGCGCGCGACCGACAAGGTGGTGTTCAACAGCTTCGAGACGCTGCACATCGCCAAGGCCGAAGTGCTGGCGCTGGCCGAAGGTGGCTACCGTCCGCCGATGCCGGCCCGCCGCATCCAGGTCGCCGGTGACGTCGGCATCGCCACGTTCAAGATGATGCTGGTCAACATGCTGGAAGGCCGCTTCATCAGCCCGTACGACTACGAGATCGCCGTGCGCATCGCCACCGTGCTGTGCGGTGGCGAAGTGGATCGCGGCACGCTGGTGGACGAAGAGTGGCTGCTGACCCTGGAACGCAAGCACTTCGTCGAACTGGCCCAGCAGGAAAAGACCCAGGCCCGCATCGCGCACATGCTCAAGACCGGCAAGCCGCTGCGCAACTGACCCTTTTAGAGAGATCACTGCAATGACCAAGCAAATCCAGGACGCCTACATCGTCGCCGCCACCCGTACCCCGGTGGGCAAGGCGCCCAAGGGCGTGTTCCGCAATACCCGTCCCGACGACATGCTGGCCCATGTGCTCCGCTCCGTGGTCGCACAGGCGCCGGGCATCGACCTCAACCGCATCGATGACGCGATCATCGGCTGCGCGATGCCCGAAGCCGAGCAGGGCATGAACGTGGCCCGCATCGGCGTGCTGCTGGCCGGCCTGCCGGACACCATCGCCGCGCAGACCGTCAATCGCTTCTGCTCCTCCGGCCTGCAGGCCGTGGCCATGGCCGCCGACCAGATCCGTCTGGGCAATTCGGACCTGATGCTGGCCGGTGGTACCGAGTCGATGTCGATGGTGCCGATGATGGGCAACAAGATCGCGATGGCACCGAGCGTGTTCGACAACGACCACGTCGCCATTGCCTACGGCATGGGCATCACCGCCGAGAAGGTCGCCGAAGAATGGAAGGTCTCGCGTGAGGAGCAGGACGCCTTCGCCCTCGCCTCGCACCAGAAGGCCATCGCCGCGATCCAGAACGGCGAGTTCAAGGACGAGATCAGCCCGTACGACGTGCGCACCCGCCAGCCAGACCTGGCCGACGGCCGCCGCATCATCACCCGCGACACGATCGTGGATACCGACGAAGGCCCGCGCCTGGATTCCTCCGCTGAAGGCCTGGCCAAGCTGCGCCCGGTGTTCCGCAACGGCCAGTTCGGCGGCACGGTCACCGCCGGCAACTCCTCGCAGATGAGCGATGGCGCCGGTGCGGTGCTGCTGGCCTCCGAGCAGGCGATCAAGGACTACGGCCTGACCCCGCTGGCCCGCTTCGTCAGCTTCTCGGTCGCCGGTGTGCGCCCCGAAGTGATGGGCATCGGCCCGATCGCCGCGATCCCCAAGGCGCTCAAGCAGGCCGGCCTGACCCAGGACCAGCTGGACTGGATCGAGCTCAACGAAGCCTTCGCCGCACAGTCGCTGGCGGTGATCCGCGATTGCGGCCTGGACCCGTCCAAGGTCAACCCGCTGGGCGGCGCGATCGCCCTGGGCCACCCGCTGGGCGCCACCGGCGCGATCCGCACCGCCACCCTGTTGCACGGCCTGCGCCGTCGTCAGCAGAAGTACGGCATGGTGACCATGTGCATCGGCACCGGCATGGGCGCGGCGGGTATCTTCGAATCGCTGTAAGGCATTGATCGGTGCCGGCCCACGGGTCGGCGCCGATGCGGCGGATAACCGGCCCCACCGGTGGCACCAATGCAACGGGTATCACCGGCCCTACTGGTGGCATCAATGCAACGGGTATCACCGGCCCTACTGGTGGCACCAATGCAACGGGTAGGCACCGACCGTTGGTCGGTGCACGGTCGGAAACGAAAAGGGCAGCCTCGCGGCTGCCCTTTTCTGTTCTGCCGGGAGCCGGCCAGAGGCCGGCACTACCACAGCTGCTTGAGGAGCCGGCCAGCGGCCGGCACTACCGCCGCTGCATCGCGCGGCGGCAGCTCGTCCTCAGCCTTCAGCCAGCATCTTCTGGAGCACTTCGCGCGCCGGACCGGCCAGCTTCTCGTTGTCGAGCGCAAAGCGGATCGTGGCTTCGACCAGGCCCAGATGGGTGCCGCAGTCGAAGCGACGGCCTTCAAAGCGGAACGCGTCGACACGTTCGCTCTTGAGCAGCTCGGCGATCGCGTCGGTCAGCTGGATTTCGCCACCTGCACCGGTCCCGGTTGCTTCGAGCAGCTCGAAGATCTTCGGGCTGAGCACGTAACGGCCGACCACGGCCAGGTCGCTCGGGGCATCTTCGGGCTTGGGCTTTTCGACGATGGCACTGATCCTGCCCTGGCGGCCGTCGAAGGCTTCGGTGGCCACGATGCCGTAGCTGCCGGTCTTGTCATGCGGTACGTCTTCGACCGCGATGATGCTGGCGCCGGTGGCTTCGTTGGCGTCGGCCATCTGCTTGAGCGCACCGTTGCCGCGGTTCCAGATCAGATCGTCCGGCAGCAGCACGGCGAACGGCTCGTCACCGACAATCGCCTTGGCGCACAGCACCGCATGGCCCAGGCCCAGCGCTTCAGCCTGGGTCACGAACACGGCGCGCACGCCATTGGGCAGCACATGGCGAACCAGTTCGAGCTGCTCCTGCTTGCCGGCGCGCTCGAGCTTCTGCTCCAGCTCGTAGGCCTTGTCGAAATAATCTGCGACCGCATGCTTGTAGCGGTTGGTGATGAAGATCAGCGTGTCACAGCCCGCCTCGATCGCCTCATCCACGGCATATTGGATCAACGGCCGATCAATGATCGGCAGCATTTCCTTCGGAACGGTTTTGGTAGCCGGAAGGAATCGCGTTCCCAACCCTGCGACAGGAAATACCGCCTTGCGAATACGCTTGCTCATCAGAACCTAGTGGCCTCACGCGCCGGAAAGGCGAGCACTTTAGCAGAACTGACGTGATCGTCCTGTTGCAGCGGAGAAAATTCCGGCATGGTCGCAAACAGAATGCTGTTGATCGCATCAGTATCGTAGCTGGCAATCGCCTCGCGCAGTTTCGGCACATTGGCCAATACCTGTTCGCGCGCGAACGTGCGTACGCCGGCCTCGAGAATCTTCGGGTGCGCGGTCGGACGATAATCTTCGTCGGAATAGAACAGCGTTTCGTGCAGTTTCTCGCCCGGGCGCAGGCCCGTATAGACGATGGCGATGTCCTTGTACGGCTGCTTGCCGGCCAGGCGGATCATCTGCTCGGCCAGCACGCGGATCGGCACCGGCTCGCCCATGTCCAGCGTATAGATCGCCCCATGCGAGGCCGACGCGGCCGCCTGCAGGATCAGCTGACAGGCCTCGGGAATGGTCATGAAGTAGCGGGTGACTTCCGGGTCGGTCACGGTGACCGGGCCACCCTTGAGAATCTGCTCGCGGAACACCGGCACCACGCTGCCGGCCGAGGCCAGCACGTTGCCGAAGCGCACGGTCACGAAACGGGTGTGGCTGGTCTTCTGGTCCAGGCTCTGGCAGATCATCTCCGCGTAGCGCTTGCTGGCACCCAGGGCGTTGACCGGATCGACCGCCTTGTCGGTGGAGATGAAGACGAAATGCTCGATGCGCGCTTCGACGCAGGCACGCGCCACCGTTTCGGTGGAGAGGATGTTGTTGCGCACCGCCTCGCGGAGCTGGCGCTCCAGCACCGGCACCTGCTTGTAGGCGGCGGCATGGAAGACCGAGTCCACCCGTGACAGCGACAGCGCATGGCGGATCACCGCGGGGTCGCCGCAGTCACCCAGCACCGCTTCCACCACCAGATCCGGGAAGCTGCGCTGCAGCTCGGCCTCGATGGTGAGCAGGAGCAGCTCGCTCATCTCCACCAGGACGATGCGCCCTGCCCCGTGGCGTGCACACTGGCGGCACAGCTCCGAACCGATCGAACCGCCCGCGCCGGTGACCAGCACGGTGCGCCCGCCCAGCCAGCCACGGATCAGCGCCCAGTCCGGCAGGATCGGCTTGCGGCCGAGCAGGTCCTCGATCGCCACTTCCTTGAGCTCACCCGGCAAGGAATGACCCAGCAGGATGTCGTTGAGCTTGGGCACCATCCGGAACGGCACCCCGGTGCTTTCGCAGATGGCCACCACCCGCTGCATGCCCACGGCATCCAGCGAGGGAATGGCGATCACCAGCAGCTTGGCGGCGGTCTCGCGGACCACGGCCGGGGCATCTTCCAGGGTGCCCAGGATCGGCAGGCCCTGCAGCTTGGCGCCCTGCAGGTGAGGGGCGTCGTCGAGCAGGCCGACCGGCTCGAAATCACCCGAGCGGCGCAGGTCGCGGACCAGGGCCTCGGCCGCCTGGCCGGCACCCAGGATCAGCACACGGCGCGCGGTGACGTCGGACTGCAGCGCCTGATAGTCCTTCCATGCGCGGTACAGCAGGCGCGGCGCGCCCAGCAGCGCGGACAGCGCGAAGGGGTAGATGACCAGCACCGACATCGGCACGCCTTCAAAGCGCTTGTACGCCAAGGCCACCACGACGGCGAGCAGGCCGATGAAGCTGGCTTTGAAAATATTGAGCAGATCGGCGACGCTGGCAAAGCGCCACAGGCCGCGGTACAGGCCCACCCGCCAGAACACCACGGCCTGGATGACCAGCACCAGCGAGGTGTCGATGTTCCACAGCGGCAACGCCGGCGCGTCGACCAGCATCGAGTAGCGTCCGGCGTGCAGCAACTGCCAGCACGCCCAGACCATGAACAGGTCGTGGGCGACGATGGCCGCGCGGGGCATCAAGCCGGTAAGTCGGTCCTGCCAAGGCGTCATAAACAACGTAATCCTTCTAGTTGCGCATTCCCTTGCGCAGGAGCAGCCAAAGGCCGGACGCGAAGATCAACCACGCGATGGCCACGGCAGCCTCCCACCTCGGCTGCAAATTCGTGCATGCATTAAACACTGCCGCACTGAATATTCCAAAAACAAGATACATCCCGGTGACGAAAGTGTGGCTTGCACCACCTTTCACCGCGCGCTGATAGAGATGCTGCGTGTGGGGTTCCATCCAGCGCTGTCCGGACAGGATGCGCGAAAGCAATGTGAAGCCTGCGTCCACAAGAAAGGCCGAAAGCGGCACCAGCAACAGCAGCCAGTGGATATCGGTGCGCACACTGACCAGACAGACCAGCGCCGCGATCGCATAGCCCAGCGCCCCGCTGCCCACGTCACCCATGAAGATGCGCGCCTTCGGGTAGTTGAACGGCAGGAAGCCCAGGCAGGCCAGCCCCAACACCACGCCGGCCAGCCCATAAGGTGGCGGCAGGACGAGGGCGAACGCGAGACCGGCCAGGATCGCCTGCGTGGTGGCTATCCCGTTGATCCCATCCATGAAGTTCCAGATGTTGATCAACGAAGTGGCAAACAACAGCGCCAGCAGCGCCTGCCAGGGATTACCACTGGCGTGCCAGACCAACCCAGCCAGCAGCGCGGCCGCGATGACATGGACCAACAGGCGACGCACCGCCGGCAGCGGCCGATGGTCGTCCCACCAACCGATCCCCGCGACCAGCACCAGCCCCAGCGCGAATACCGCCAGGGTGAGCCCGGCCGTGGGCCAGATCACCGCGGCGACCACGCAGGCCAGCAGCAGGGTCAGCACGATCGCGATGCCGCCGCCGCGTGGCGTCGCCACCCCGTGGCTGCGGCGCTCGCCGGGCTCATCCAGTAGATTGCGGCGCAGCGCATAGGCGCGTGCGCCCCAGGTGAGGCCCGCCGATACCGCCAGCACCGCCAGCAGCCCCGCCATCCAGGCGACCATCATGGTTCAGAGCACCGCGTAGTTGAGCAGCGGCTTGACGGTGCCCCATTCCTTGCAGCTCGGGCACTGCCAGTGATGCGTGCGCGCGCCGAAGCCACAGCGGGTGCAGCGGTACGCTGGATTGCGGACCAGCAACTGGTCGGTGATGTGCTTGAGGTCGTGCAGGGTCGCGGTGGAATCCGCGCCCTCGGCCAGGGTCAGGTCGATCAGGGCCGACTCGCCACGCACCGACGGACGATCCTTGAGCTGGCGGCCGAGGTAGGCGCGCGCCGGAGCGACACCCTCCTGCTCTTCCATCAGCTGGGTCAGGGCCAGCACCGGGGCGATGCCGCGATAGTGCTCGGTCATCTCCGAGAGGAACGCGCGCGCGCCACCGAGGTCGCCGACCTTGCGGTAGTTCTGCATCAGCGCCTGCAGCACTTCCGGCAGGTACTCCGGATCGTTGCGGGCGGCCCGCTCGAAGGCACGCACGGCGGCTTCGGCATTGCCCGCATCGTTCTCCAGGCGCCCTTCGATGATGCCGGCACGCACCGACATCGCATCGGCCTGGTAGGCGCGCGCGATGGCCGCGCGGGCCTCTTCGATCTTGCCAGCGCCACGGTAACGCTCGGCCAGCTCGCATTCGAACTGTCCGATCAGCTTGCCCATCGGCTCGCCGGTGACCTCTTCGAAGCGGCTGGCGTTGTCGATCGCCTTTTCCCAGTCGCGCTCGGCCTGGTAGATGCCGATCAGGTGCTTGAGCGCCTGCGGTGCGCGCTGGTCGATCTGGGCGAGCTCGGTGAACACGGTTTCGGCGCGATCAAGCAGGCCGGACTTCATGTAGTCCTCGCCCAGCGCCAGCAGTGCCTGGACACGCTGCTGATCACTCAGGTCCGCGCGGTTGACCAGGCCCTGGTGCAGGCGGATCGCACGATCAACCTCACCGCGGCGGCGGAACAGATGGCCCAGCGCGACCTGGGTCTCGAAGGTTTCCTTGTCCAGTTCGGCGATGTGCAGGAACAGCTCGATCGCCTTGTCCGGCTGCTCGTTGAGCAGATAGTTCAGGCCGCGGAAGTACGTGCTGGACAGATGGCTGACCTGGTTGTCGCCATGGCGTTGACCGCCGCGACGCCCGATCACCCAGCCCGACAACGCGGCCAGGGGCAGGAACAGGAAGAACCAGAACCACTCGGAGACAAATTCCATCGGCGCTCAGCGTCCGTCGAATGTAGAAGAAGAAGGGGGTGCCACGACCACGGCAGGCGCGGCCTTCTGCGCACGGCGCAGTTTGGCGTACAACGGGATCACCACACTGGCGAGCACGAGGCCGCCGCCGATGATTGCACCGGACAACAGGGCGATGATGATCGCCACGCCGGTGGTGGAATTGATCTGGGTAAAGCCCAGGCTGATGATGATCGGCTGCGAGTTGAGGGCGCCGATGATGAGACCCACGACCAGAACCGCCAGCAGGATCAGCAGACGTACGATGTTCATGCAGCAGCTCCAGTTCCGGGAGATTCAAGAGTAGCGGAATATAGAGCAGTGGGACAAAGAGGCCCGGAACGAAAAAAGCAGCGGACCAACGGTCGGCTCTACGCAGGATCGCTTTCCAGCGGTACCACGGCGCTGACGCGCTCGCGCAGTTCCTTGCCCGGCTTGAAGTGCGGGACATGCTTGCCCGGCAACGCGACCGATTCCCCGGTCTTGGGATTGCGCCCCAGCCGTGCGGGCCGGTAGTGCAACGAAAAACTGCCGAACCCGCGGATCTCGATGCGATCCCCGCCGGCCAGCGCCCCACCCATCATTTCCAGCAACGACTTCACGGCCAGATCGACATCGTCCGACTTCAAATGCGCCTGTCGGCGCGCCAGGATTTCGATCAGCTCGGATTTGGTCATTACGGGCTCTTGGGGAGGAACTCAGACCCTGAAACGGCCCGGACTGATGTCCGGGCCGCCCAGGAAACTACGACAGCGACAGACCGATTACTCGGACTTGTTGCCGTTCAGCTGTGCACGCAGCAGCGCGCCGAGCTGGGTGGTGCCGCTGGAAGCCGAAGAGGACTGGTATTCCTCCAGCACTTCGCGCATTTCAGCGTCGTCCTTGGCCTTGATCGACAGCTGCAGGGTACGACCCTTGCGATCCATGCCCACGAACTTGGCTTCCACCTTGTCGCCGACCTTCAGGAACTGGGTCGCGTCGTCCACGCGCTCGTTCGCAACGTCGCGAGCGGCCACGTAGCCTTCGATGCCGTCAGCCAGTTCGATGGTAGCGCCCTTGGCGTCCACTTCCTTGACCACGCCTTCGACCTTGGAACCCTTCGGGTTGGCCGCCATGTACTGACCGAACGGATCCTGCTCCAGCTGCTTGACGCCCAGGCTGATGCGCTCGCGCTCCGGATCGACGGCCAGGACCACTGCGTCCAGGTTGTCGCCCTTCTTGTAGTTGCGGACCACGTCTTCGCCGGTGGTGTTCCAGCTGATGTCGGACAGGTGCACCAGGCCATCGATACCGCCGTCCAGGCCGATGAAGATGCCGAAGTCGGTGATCGACTTGATCTGGCCCGACACCTTGTCGCCCTTCTTGTGGATGGCAGCGAAGGTTTCCCACGGATTGGCGGCAACCTGCTTCATGCCCAGCGAGATGCGGCGACGCTCCTCGTCGACGTCCAGGACCATGACTTCAACTTCGTCACCGACCTGCACAACCTTGGACGGGTTGACGTTCTTGTTGGTCCAATCCATTTCGGAGACGTGCACCAGACCTTCGACGCCCGGCTCGATCTCGACGAATGCGCCGTAATCGGTGACGTTGGAGACCTTGCCGAAGACGCGGCTGTTGGCCGGGTAACGACGGGCGATGTTGTCCCACGGATCTTCACCCAGCTGCTTCAGACCCAGCGAAACGCGGTTGCGCTCGCGGTCGAACTTCAGCACGCGCACGTCCAGCTCGTCGCCGACGTTCACGACTTCGGACGGATGGCGCACGCGCTTCCAGGCCATGTCGGTGATGTGCAGCAGGCCGTCGATACCGCCCAGGTCCACGAATGCGCCGTAATCGGTCAGGTTCTTGACGACACCCTTCAGGATCGCGCCTTCCTGCAGCTTGTCCATCAGCTGCTCGCGCTCTTCCGAATGCTCGCTTTCGACGACTGCACGACGGGACACAACGACGTTGTTACGCTTGCGGTCCAGCTTGATGAGCTTGAATTCCAGCTCCTTGCCTTCCAGGTAGGCCGGGTCGCGCACGGGGCGCACATCCACCAGCGAACCGGGCAGGAACGCGCGGACATCCTTGATGTCCACGGTGAAACCACCCTTGACCTTGCCGCTGATGCGGCCGGTGATGGTTTCGTTCTTTTCCAACGCTTCTTCCAGCTCGTCCCACACCATCGCGCGCTTGGCTTTCTCACGCGACAGAACGGTTTCACCGAAGCCGTTCTCGATGGAATCGAGGGCGACCTTGACGACGTCGCCTTCAGCAACGTCGATCTCGCCAGCGTCGTTACGGAACTGTTCGATCGGCACGATGCCTTCGGACTTCAGGCCGGCGTTGATCACCACGACATCGCCGCGGACTTCAACAACGACACCGCTGACGATCGAGCCCGGCTTCAGCTTGGCCAGATTGGCCTGACTGGCTTCGAACAGCTCTGCAAATGATTCGGTCATTAGATTTACTCTGTTGGACACATGGGCATTGGCCCCCGAAGGGAACCGCTTACTGCCCGCCTGTTGGTCGACCCCGGTAAGGCAGGTCGTGTGTTAAGTAGGAAAACCGCCACGCATCATTGCGGGACGGAGCTTTTGTTGCCTTGCGATGGTGCGACACCGTCGATGGATTGACGGCCCTCCTTTACAACGGATCAGGCACCCGAAACCGGAAGCAGATCCAATACCTTGGCAACGACAGCGTCGATGCCAATACCACTGGTGTCGATGACGACGGCATCGTCTGCCGGCTTCAGGGGCGCCACTGTGCGCTGTGCATCACGGGCGTCGCGGGCCATGATCTCGCGCAGGAGGTCGTCAAAGTTAACCGAAACACCCTTGTCTTTCAACTGCTTATGCCGCCGCTCGGCCCGTTCCTCGGCGCTGGCGGTCAAAAACACCTTGAATGGAGCGTCCGGGAAGATGACCGTACCCATGTCCCGTCCGTCGGCGACCAGCCCCGGCTCCATCCTGAATGCGCGCTGGCGCTCTTTCAGCGCCGCCCGGACCTCCGGGATGGCGGCAATGGCCGAGGCCAGCGCGCCGGTGGTCTCCAGGCGCAGCTCGTCGGTGGCATCGGTCTCGTTGACCAGCACCCGCAGCCCGCCATCGGCCGATTCCACGAAGCGCACGTGGGTGTCGAAGGTGCAGCGCACCAGCGCCGAAGCGTCGGAGGTATCGATATCAGCCCAGCTGGCGGCCACGCCCACCGCCCGGTACAGGGCGCCCGAATCCAGGTAATGCCAGCCCAGGCGGCGTGCGACAATGCGGCTGACAGTGCCTTTGCCGGCCCCGGAAGGACCGTCGATGGTGAGCACGGATGGAAGCTGATTCATGGGTTTCCCGGTAGATGTGACCGCCCATTCTAGCCCCTGCCCGGGGCGCCCTGAGACTTTTTTGGCCCAACCACTTGAAAGGATGGGAAAAAGGCCGGTAGAATGGCGGGCTTGAACGGGCGTCACCTGCCGATTGTCATCTGCATATCGCGGCCGCGCTCCAACCGAATCCAACGTTTACGCCGAGGTATGCAATGAAAGTCCTGTCTTCCCTGAAGTCGGCCAAGACCCGTCACCGCGACTGCAAGGTCGTCCGTCGTCGCGGCAAGATCTTCGTGATCTGCAAGTCGAACCCGCGCTTCAAGGCTCGCCAGCGCTGAGCCGGCTGGCCTCACGGCCGCCATCGGTCCCCCACCGGACCGGGTGATGAACAAAAAGCCGCCTCCGGGCGGCTTTTTGCTGCCATTTTTGGTGTAATCGCCAAGTAGCTTACGACCGTTGGTCGTGAGACCTGCAGTCGTGAGACCTTCCGCATTCTTGACCACTGGGGAGTAGATCGAGATGAAGCGTTACCTGACCACCTTGCCGTTGCTGGCCGTACTGGCCGTTTCCAGCGCCCACGCCGACACGCTGCTGATCGACCGCAGCCGTGAAAAGCCCGCCGTCGCCCTGCCCGTCCGCGGCCAGAGCATGCAGCAGGTCCAGGCCCAGTTCGGCGACCCGGGCGAACGCCTGGAACCCCGCGGCGGGCAGAAGCGCCAGTGGCCCACGATCAACCGCTGGGTCTACCCGCAGTTCACCGTGTACTTCGAAAAGCAGAAGGTGATCGACGTGGTCGCCAACCGCGCCGACGCCAACGAGATCGGTCCGAAACCGCCGATCCGCTGACCCCTTTCCCTTTGCCCGCCAGCCGGCGGGCCATCGCACTGAGATCATGAACGACACGCTCCGCTTTCCGGCCGAATGGGAATCCCAGTCCGCCATCCTGATCGCCTGGCCCCACGCCGACACCGACTGGGCCGACCGCCTGGGTGACGTCGAGGACACCTACATCGCGCTCGTCGCGGCCATCACCCGCTTCCAGCCGATGGTGATCATCGTTGCCGACGACGACCTGGAGGCGTACGCCGATGCGCGCCTGCGTTCGAACCGGATCGACACGGACCGCGTGCGGTTCGTGACTGCCCAGTACGACGATACCTGGCTGCGCGACTCCGGTCCGATCACGCTCACGCGTGCCGATGGCGGCTTCCGCCTGCTGGATTTCCGCTTCACCGGCTGGGGCGGCAAGTTCGACGCCAGCCTGGATGACCAGCTGGTCGGCGTCCTGCACGCGGCGGGCCTGTTCAACAACGCGGAGCTGCAGAGCATTCCGTTCGCGCTGGAGGGCGGCGGCATCGAGACCGACGGCGCCGGCACCCTGCTGACCACCTGGCAGTGCCTGCACGAGCGTCATCCGGACCGCAGCCGCGACTCGCTCAGCGCCGACCTGGCCACCTGGCTGGCCCAGGACCGCGTGCTGTGGCTGGACCATGGCTATCTGGAAGGCGACGATACCGACGCCCACATCGATACCCTGGCCCGCTTCGCCTCGACCGACAGCATCGTCTACCAGGCCTGCGACGACGCCGGCGATTCGCACTACGCCGAACTGCAGGCGATGGGTGCCGAGCTGGCGGCGCTGCGTACCACCGACGGCCAGCCGTACCGCCTGTTCCCGCTGCCGTGGGCGCAGCCGGTGATCGACGATGGCCGCCGCCTGGCGGCTTCGTATGCGAACTACCTGATCCTCAACGGCGCGGTGCTGATGCCGGCCTACGGCGATGCGGCCGACGAAGCGGCGCGTGCGGTGTTGGCCCAGGCCTATCCGGACCGCGAGATCGTGCCGGTCCCGTGCCGTTCGCTGATCTGGCAGAACGGCAGCCTGCACTGCATCACGATGCAGCTGCCGGCGGGGTTGCTGGCCTGATCGACCAGTGAGCGCCTCGGCCTGGCGTGTCGGAGCGGGTCGGCAGCCGATGGAAGAGCGACAGCCCACGACCGAGGGTTGTGGCCTGTCCGCCGATGTTCCGGTCATCCTGCAGAGCCGGCCAGCGGCCGGCACTACCGAGGCGTGGGCGCTTTCCATTTAGCAGCCAGCACGCTGCGTGCACCCATCCGCGATAAACTGCGTTTTTCCCCTTGCAGGACCGTCTCCGGATGAGCTCACGCCACACCCTTTCCGTCGCCCTGATCCAGGAGCGCAACCACGGCGATGCCGAGGCCAATCTGGCCGTCATCGAAGCGCGCGTGGCTGAAGCGGCCGCGCAGGGTGCCAAGCTGATCCTGCTGCAGGAACTGCACAACGGCGCGTACTTCTGCCAGCACGAATCAGTGGATGAATTCGATCTGGCCGAGCCGATCCCGGGCCCGAGCACGGAGCGCCTGGGCGCGCTGGCCAGGAAGCATGGCGTGGTGATCGTCGGGTCGCTGTTCGAGCGTCGCGCTGCCGGGCTGTACCACAACACCGCGGTGGTCTTCGAGAAAGACGGCACCCTGCTCGGCAAGTACCGCAAGATGCACATCCCGGATGATCCGGGCTTCTACGAGAAGTTCTACTTCACCCCGGGCGATCTGGGCTTCACCCCGATCGATACCTCGGTGGGTCGCCTCGGCGTGCTCGTGTGCTGGGACCAGTGGTATCCGGAAGCGGCGCGCCTGATGGCGCTGGCCGGTGCCGAGCTGCTGCTCTATCCCACCGCGATCGGCTGGGACCCGGACGACCAGCGCGACGAACAGGGCCGCCAGCGTGATGCGTGGGTGCTGAGCCACCGCGGCCATGCCGTGGCCAACGGCGTGCCGGTGCTGAGCTGCAACCGCGTCGGCCATGAAGCCTCGCCGATGGGTGCTTCGGGCATCCAGTTCTGGGGCAACAGCCACGTGCTGGGCCCGCAGGGTGAATTCATCGCCGAAGCCGGTGGCGAGCCGACCGTGCTGGTCTGCGATGTGGACCTGCAGCGCAGCGAACACGTCCGCCGCATCTGGCCGTTCCTGCGTGATCGCCGCATCGATGCATACGGCGATCTGCTCAAGCGCTACATCGACTGACCGACCAGGACACCCCACCGTGACCGTGCACCTGCGCGATGCCACCGATGCCGATATCGCGGCCATCACCGCGATCTATGCGGTGGAAGTGACCGACTTCGTCAACACCTACGAGTACGAGATCCCGGAGGCGGCGGAAATGCACCGCCGCATGCAGGACATCGTTGGCCGCGGCTTTCCGTACATCGTGGCCGAGGTCGATGGCCAGGTGGCCGGCTATGCCTACGCCAATACCTACCGCGGCCGGATCGCCTATCAGTGGACCGTGGAGAACTCGGTCTATGTGGACGCGGCGTTCCAGGGCCGCGGTGTCGGCACCGCGCTGATGCAGGGCCTGATCGATGCCTGCGTCGCGCGCGGTTACCGGCAGATGGTGGCCGTCATCGGCGAGCCCACCAACACCGCCTCCATCAAACTGCACGAGCGTTTCGGTTTCCATACCGTCGGCGTTTTCCGCGGCCTCGGCCGCAAGCATGGCCGCTGGCTGGATACCGTCCAGATGCAGCGCGCGCTCGGCGATGGTGCCGACAGCGCCCCTTCGAATGAATGATGCAATGACCGATACCCTGATTGACGCCGGCGACACGTTGTTCGCCGGCCAGCCCGTCCGCATCGTCGAACGCGATGGCGTGCGCTACACCCTGCTGGGCACCGCGCACGTCTCGCAGGCCAGCGTGGAAGCGGTGGAGCGTGCGATCGAGAGTGGCCGCTTCGATGCGGTCGCGGTCGAACTGGACGCCCAGCGCCTGCAGGCACTGACCGATCCGGATGCGCTGGCCAAGCTGGACCTGGTCGAGGTAATCCGCAAGGGCCGCGTCGCCCTGTTCGCCGCCAACCTGGCCTTGGCCGCCTACCAGCGCCGCCTGGCCGAACAGCTCGAGATCGAGCCGGGTGCCGAGCTCAAGCGCGCGGTCACCCTGGCCAACGAACGCAACCTGCCCGTGCATCTGATCGACCGCGAGGTCGGCCTGACGTTCCGGCGTGCCTCGCAGCGCCTGGGCTTCTTCGGCAAGATCAAGCTGGTGATGGGCCTGGGCGCTGGCCTGTTCGCGTCCGAGGAAGTCGGCGAAGACGAGATCGAGAAGCTCAAGCAGGGCGACATGCTCGAAGCCAGCTTCGGCGAGTTCGCCAGCGAGAGCCCGGCCCTGTACGAAACCATCATCGGCGAGCGCGACCGCTACATGGCCACGCGCCTGCGCGAAGTGCACGATCCGGCCCAGCGCGAAGTGCTGGCCGTGGTCGGTGCCGGTCATCTGGCCGGGCTGGCCAGGTACCTGGAAACCGACACCGACGCGCCGGGCCCGCTGCGCGAGTCGCTGGAAGACGTGCCGAAGAAGCGCAACATCCCGTGGATCACGCTGGCGATCCTGGCCATCGTGCTGACCGGTATCGGCGTGGGCTTCTATCGCGGTGGCCTGGGTGTCGGCAGTGAGCTGCTGGCGGTCTGGGCGATGTACACCGGCGGTCTGGCCGGCCTGGGCTGCCTGTTGGCCGGCAGCCACCCGCTGAGCATCCTGACCGCGATCGTGGTGGCCCCGTTCAAGCCGTTCCGGCTGAGCATCCCGACCGGTGCGTTCTCGGCCCTGGTGGAAGCGCGCCTGCGCAAACCGGCCTACGAGGATTTCCTGAAGCTGCGCGACGATGCGCAGAGCGTCAAGGGCTGGTACCGCAACCGGGTGACCCGCGTGGTGCTGACCTTCATGCTGACCAACCTGGGCAGCATGCTCGGGTTGTGGCTGACCGGGTTCCAGGTGTGGGGCAAGGTCGCGGGGTGATTCCCGCGCCGGCTGTGAATCGAAAGGCCACGCAATGCGTGGCCTTTTTTGTGCACGCATGTGGGAACCGCGGGTAGTGCCGGCCGCTGGCCGGCTACGCACTTGGTGGTGCCGGCCGCTGGCCGGCTACGCACTTGGTGGTACCGGCCGCTGGCCGTCTCCTGTCTCCGGTCGATACCGCGTGAGCCGGCCAGCGGCCGGCACTACCGCCAAGCGTGTAATCCCTTGCCATGCGGCAGAATTGGGGGTTCTCAACGGCAGATCCACGCCATGCGTGGATGCGGTCCGCGAAAAAAGGAGGCCCGCCCAACGGGCCTCCATCCACCCTCAAATCGATTCTGCGCCCGGCTCGACCACCGGAGCATCCACGCCGCGGCCACGCGCGCGCCGGATGATCCGCGACACCGCCGTGCTCATGTCATCGAGCATCGCGTAGATGGTCGGCAGGAACAGCAGGCTCACCACCGTGGAGAACGCCAGGCCGCCAGCGATGGCGCGGGCCATCGGGTAGTACGGCGGACCATTGCCGAGCAGCTGGGTGTCGGTCATGGAGATCGGGATCATCGCCAGGATCGCGGTGCCCATCGTCATCATGATCGGGCGCAGGCGCTCGCGTGAGCCTTCCACCAGCGCCTGGGTCCGCCCCATCCCGCGACGGCGCAGGTTGTTGATGTGCTCGATCATCACGATGCCGTTGTTCACCACCACGCCCATCAACACCAGGATGCCGATGAAGGACATGATCCCGAACGAGGTGCCGGTGATCCAGAACAGCCAGAACACGCCGAAGATCGAGAACAGCACGCCGCTCATGATTGCCGCCGGGAACAGCAGCGACTCGAACACGGCCGCCATCACCACGTAGATCATCACCAATGCGATCACCAGAT
This sequence comes from Stenotrophomonas sp. TWI377, assembly GCF_039674525.1. Lineage (NCBI taxonomy): Bacteria > Pseudomonadati > Pseudomonadota > Gammaproteobacteria > Lysobacterales > Lysobacteraceae > Stenotrophomonas > Stenotrophomonas sp. TWI377. The sequence continues at coordinate 32,642 of NZ_JBDJNT010000006.1, read as the reverse complement.
TGAACATCATCTGCGACATCGCCTGGTCGTCGTCGCCGTAGTCGCCGCCGTCGAAGCTGAAGGTGTAGCCGGCCGGGAAACTCATCGGCGTGAGCATCTCCTCCATGGCCTTGCGCCCTTCCGGCACGGTGACCTTCTCGGCCAGGTTGGCCTTGATGGTCAGCGTGGTCTGGCGGTTGGTGCGGCCGATCTGCGTGGCCGAGGGTTTGATCGCCACATCCACCAGGCTCAGCAGCGGCACCGAGCGGCCGTCACCGGTGCGCACGGTGTAGCTGGCCAGGTCTTCCGGACTGCTCTGCTCGGCCCCGGCGAAACGCACCCACACCGGCACTTCGCTGTCACCGCGGCGGAACTCGCGCAGCGGCGCGCCACGCAGGGCCAGGCCGACGAAACTGGCCACCTGCTCGGCATTGAAGCCGAACGCGGCCGCGCGCTCGCGGTCCACATGGATGGACAACTCGCTGCCCTTCTCGCCGTTGTCGATGCGCACGTCGCGCAGTTCCTTGCGCTGGGCCAGCAGCGGCACCACTTCCTCGCCGATCTCCTGCAGCATCTTGGTCGAGTCGCCGACCAGCTGCACCTGCACCTGGTTGTTGCCACCGCCGCCGCCGTCGCCCGAGTTGCCGACCACGTAATCGGCACGCGCCGACCGCGGCAGGCCCTTGCGCAGTGCCTCCTGCACGGCCGGCATGCTCTTGGCGTGCGCGGTATCGAAGGTCACGATCGTGCTGCTGCCTTCCTGCTCGCTGTACCAGGAATACACCTGGGTGATGTGCAGCGCCTCGCGGTTGTCATCCAGGTAGCGTTCGACGCGTGCCACTTCCTCGGACATCTGCCCGAAGGTATAGGCGCCCTTCCAGTTGTACCCGATGAACACCTCGTGGCCACCCTCGCCACCGAACATGTCGATCTTGGTCAGCTTCATCGGCACCAGGCTGATCAGGATCACCATCAGGATGCCGAACACGCTCCAACCGCGATGCTCCAGCGTCCACTGCAGCAGTGTGGCGTAGCGGCGCTGCAGGCGGGCGATCACCCCGCTGTCCGAATGCACCAGCTTGGGCGTCTGCATACGCGCGGACAGCATCGGGATCAGGCTCACCGCGACCAGCCAGGAGGCCAGCAGCGAGACCGAGATCGTGATGGCGATCTGCGACATGAAGATGCTGATGTTGTTGGTCTCGCCGAACAGGTTCGGCACGAACACGATGCAGTGGCACAGCGTGCCGGCGCTCAGCGCGATGGCCACGTTGCGGGTGCCGATGATCGAGGCCAGCCGTGGCTGGTCAGGCATCCGCTCACGTTCCTGGTAAATGCTCTCCACCACCACCACGGCGTTGTCCACCAGCATGCCGACCGCCAGCAGCAGGCCCATCATGGTCAGGATGTTGAGCGTGACGCCGGCGAAATACATGAAGCCCAGCGTGATCACGAAACAGATCGGGATCGCCAGGGTCACCATCAGCGTGGAGGGCCAATGGCGCAGGAAGAAGAACAGCACCGTGATCGACAACAGCAGGCCCACTGCACCCGCCTCGGCCAGCTCCAGCAGCGAAGACGTCACCATCTTGCCCTGGTTGTCGATCACCTTGATCTGCACATCGCGCATCGAGGGCTGCGTGCGGATCGCCTCCACTTCCGCCAGCGCGGCACGCGAGACCTCCACCAGGTTGGCGCTGCGCTCCTTGTAGATATCCAGGCCGACGGCCGGGTTGCCGTCCAGGCGGCGACCGTAGTTCATGCGCGTGGGCTTGAGCCGGATCTCGGCGATGTCGCCCAGGCGCAGGCCCTTGGTGTCGATCACCAGATCGCGCAGTTCCTGCAGGTCGGTGATCTCGCCCACCGGCTGGATGCGCACGCGCTGGCCGTTGTCGTCGATCTGCCCGGCCGAGATCGAGAAGTTCAGCGTGCGCAGGCGATCGCTGAGCTCGTTGATGCTCAGGTTGTGCGCGGTCAACCGGTCCGGGCTGATCGCGATCTCGACCTCGTTCGGCGGGGCACCGGAGATGTTGACCCGCGCCACCCCCGGGATGCGCTCGATCCGCCGCTTGAACTCGCGGTCGAGCATGTCGTATGCGCCGGTCAGGTCGGTGGCACTGGCCAGGCGCACCTTCAGCACCGGGTCATCGCTGCTGGACCACTTGAACACGTTGTAGCGCTGCAGGTCGTCAGGCAGGTCGCTGCGGATCGCATCGATGCGCTCGCGGGCATCGGAGGCCGCGATGGCGATGTCGCGGTCCCAGTCGGTGAACTCGATGAAGATGCTGGCACCTTCGGAGGTGGCCGAGGAGCGCATGCGCTTGATCCCGGTCATCGTTGCCAGCGCTTCTTCGGTGGGCCGGATGATGTTGCGCTCGACCTCTTCCGGCGTGGAACCGGTGTACGGGACCTGCACGAACAGGAATGGCGCGGAGATGTCCGGCAGTGCTTCCAGCGGCAGCCGGAACGAGGCGATCAGGCCCACCACCGCCAACGACACAAAACACATGATCGTGGTGATGGGCCGGCGGATGGAGAACTCGGCAATGCTCATGCCGGCTCCTGTGCGGTGTCATGGCCGGCATCGGCCAGCGGCGTCTTGAGGTGCCGGCCACGCGCGCGGTAGTAGGCGTCGCCACGACGATCCAGCAGGTCGTACACCACCGGGATCACCACCAGGGTCAGCAGGGTGGAGACCAGCAGGCCACCGATCACGGTGATCGCCATCGGCGCACGCACTTCGGCGCCTTCGCCCATCGCCACCGCCAGCGGCAGGAAGCCGAACAGCGTGCACAGGGTGGTCATGATGATCGGCCGCAGGCGGGAGCGCGCGCCTTCCACCAACGCCTCGCGCTTGGGCACACCGGCCTCGCGCAGCTGGTTGACCTTGTCGATCAGGATGATCGCGTTCTTGGTCACCAGGCCCACCAGCAGGATCAACCCGATGAACACGACCACCGAGATCGGCTTGCCGGTCAGCATCAACGCCAGGATCGCACCGACCAGCGCCAGCGGGATGGTGAACAGGATGACGAACGGGTGCAGCAGCGACTCGAACTGCGAGGCCATCACCAGATACACCAGGAAGATGGCCAGGCCGAAGGCGAAGATCAGCGAGCGCGCCGAATCGGCCAGCTCCTCACCCTGGCCGCCGATGTGCATGCCCACACCGGCACCCAGCGGCTGCTTGGCGACCATGTCCTGCACTTCGCGCACGGCGCCGCCCAGGTCGATATCGCGCAGGTTGGCCGAGACTACCGCCACGCGGGTCTGATCGGCGCGATGGATCTCGCTCGGGCCGTTGGTGGCGACCACCTCGGCCACCGAATCCAGCGTCACCGGCCGGTTGCTGCCCGGATTGACGATCAGCCGGCGGATGCTGTCCACGCTGGCCCGGTCGCCTTCCTGGGCACGGACCAGCACGTCGATCTTGCGGTCGCGGAAGCTGTAGCGCGTGGCCACATCACCGCGCACCTTCTTGACCACCACATCGGCGATCTGCCGCGTGGTCAGGCCCAAGGCACCGGCGCGCTCCTGGTCGAAGCGGATCTGGATCTCCGGGAAGCCCTCTTCCACCGTGGATTTGACGTCTGCGTAGTGCGGGTTGTTGCGCAGCATCGCGGCCAGCGCCTTGCCGGCCGTTTCCAGCGTGGCCATGTCCTGGCCGCGCAGTTCCACTTCCAGCGGGGTGGAGAAGCTGAAGAGCGCCGGGCGGGCGAAATCGACCTGCACGCCGGGATGCTGCTGCATCGACTCACGCAGACGCTCGGTGATCGCCGCTTCGGTGCGTGCGTTGCCGCCACCGGCCATCACCACGGTCAGCTTGCCGATGTTTTCGCCACTCTCGGTCGGGCTGGCATCCAGGCGCGTGCCGCTGCCACTGACGCCGTACAACGAGGCGATGCTGTCGTCCTTGGCATGGGCCAGCTGCATCTCGCGGACCAGTGCATCGGTCTGCTTCAGCGGCGTGCCGGCCGGCAGCTTGGCGGTCATTTCGAAGCGGTCCTGGGCCAGCTGCGGGATCAGATCCGCACCCAGCATCGGCACCAGCGCCATCGTGCCGACGAAGGCCAGCGCGGCCAGACCCAGCACCTTGCCCGGGTGGTGCAGCGCGCCCGGCAGCAGCTTCAGGTAACCGCGTTCGGCACCGGCGTACGGCTTCATCGCCACATCGCTGGCCTTGCGCATCACCGGGCCGACCACGGCCACCAGACCGCGCCAGACGCGGATCACCGACCAGGCCATCCCGAAGCAGATCCAGCGCACCAGCGTGCCTACGCCACGACGGCTGCCGGCGACCGGCTTCAACCAGCGGCTGTCCGGCTGCCACGGCTGATGCGCGGGTTCTTCCGGGAAGGCCAGCGGTGGGCGGCCCTTGAGCGAGCTCAGCATCGGGATCAGGGTCATCGAGACCAACAGCGAGATCGCGATCGCGATCGCCACGGTCAGCGCCTGGTCGCGGAACAGCTGGCCGGCGATGCCATCCACGAACACCAGCGGCAGGAACACCGCGATGGTGGTCAGGGTCGAGGCGACCACGGCCATGCTCACTTCACGGGTGCCGACGATGGCGGCCTGCAGGATGCTCAGGCCACGCTCGCGCGCCTTGGCGATGCTCTCCAGCACCACGATGGAGTCGTCCACCACCAGGCCGGTGGCCAGCGCCAGACCGCCCAGCGACATCACGTTCAAGCTCAGGCCGAGCTGGCCCATGAAGAAGAACGTGGTGATGATCGAGACCGGCAGTGACAGGCTGATCACAAACGTGCTCCAGCCATCGCGCAGGAACAGGAAGATGATCAGAATGGCGAGGATGCCGCCGATCACGGCGTCTTTCTTGACGTCGCTGATGGCGTGTTCGATGAAGCGCGACTGGTCTTCGATCGTGGTCAGCTCGGCATCGCCGGGCACCTGGCCCTTGATCTGCTCCAGCCGCGCACGCAGCGCTTCGGCGGTCGACACCGTGTTGGCATCGCCCTCCTTGTAGATCGCCAGCTCGACCGCTTCCTTGCCACCCAGACGGATGATCGCTTCGCGTTCCTTGTAGCCCTGGCGCACGGTGGCGACATCCTTCAGCCGCACCGGCACGCCGTTGGCGATGTTGGTGGAGCTGCTGCTGGATGCGCTCTGCGCGGCCGAGGCGGCGGCCACGGCGGCATCCGAGCCGGTCGAGGCGGCGATGGCGAACATCTGCTGCATCGCTGCATCGGCCGCGCTGCCGTTGCTGCTCTGGGTGGTCACCAGCAGGTTGCGGATGTCCTCCAGATCGGCGAACTGGTTGACGGTGCGCACCAGGTAACGCTGCGAGCCTTCCTCCAGGCGACCGCCGGAGATGTTGATGTTCTCTTCCTTGAGCCGCTTGATGACATTGTCGATCGGCAGGTTGAGCTGGGCCAGCTTCTGCTGGTCGATGTCGACCTGGATTTCATCCTCCAGACCGCCGCCGACCTTGACCGCCGCCACGCCGGTGACCGGCTCCAGCTTCTTTTTCAGGTCTTCATCGGCGTAGCGGCGCAGCTCGGTGAGCTGGCGCACGGCCTCGGCATCGCTGGACGGATCGGTCTTCGCCGAGATCACCAGCCGCATGATCGGTTCGGTGGACGGATTGAAGCGCAGCAGCACCGGGGACTTCGCCTCCAGCGGCAGGTTCAGCGCTTCCATCTTGTCGCGCACCTCCAGGCTGGCCTGGTCCATGTTGGTGCCCCAGGCGAACTCGAGCACCACATCGCTCTGGCCGGTACGCGAAATCGATTTGAGCTTGCGCAGGTTCTTGACCACGCCGACGGCTTCTTCGACCGGCTCGGTGATCAGCGTTTCGATTTCCGCCGGCGCTGCACCGGTGTATTCGGTGCGCACGGTCAGGGTCGGGTAGCTCAGGTCGGGCAGCAGATTGACCTTGAGATTGCCCAGCGCGATGAAGCCGAACAGCATCAGCGTGACGGTGAACATCGCGATGGTGACGCGGCGGCGGGTGGCGAATTCCACCAGGCCGCCGCCCTGGGCACCGGGGCGCTCGCCCTGGTGCGGACCATTGCCGTGGTCGTTGCCGGCCGCTGTCATTGACGGCTCTCCGCCTTGGCCGGCGCCGGCTTGGCGACGGCAGTGGCGGCCGGCTTGGCGCCGATCACCTGCACCGCGGTGCCGTCACGCAGCGCCACCTTGCCGGCCGTAACCACCTGGTCGCCGGCGGCCAGGCCCTCGCGGATTTCCACCCACGGGCCTTCGGCATAGCCCAGCTTGACCGGCACGCGTGCGGCCTTGCCCTCGCGCACGCGGAATACCGCCGGCTCGCCATCGTCGAGCAGTGCGATCCGCGGCACCACCAGAGCATCGGCACGCTGGTCGTAGTCGATACGGATGCGGCCGAACATGCCCGGCTGAAGGCCTTCAGCATCTTCGCCAAAGCCGCTGACCACGCGGAAGGTGCCGCTGCCGGCATCGACCACCGGCGAGATGCGGTCCACCGTGCCCGGGAAGGTCTTGCCCGGCAGCGCGTCGGCGATCAGCGTGACCGGCTGGCCCGGGCGCAGCGTGGCCAGCTCGCGCTCGGGCACGTTGAGCGTGGCTTCCAGGCGCGAGTTGTCGACGATGCGGAAGATCGGTGTGTTGATCTGCACGAAGTTGCCGGTCTTGATCGAGCGCGAGGCGATCACGCCCGAGATCGGCGCGACCACCGTGGTGTAGGACAGTTCGAGCGTGGCCAGGCGGTACTGCGCGCGGGCGTTGTCGAGGTCGTACTTGATCTGGTCGACATCGGCGGCGCTGACCATCTGCTCGCCGACCAGCTTGTGGGCACGCTGGTAATTGTTCTCCAGCTTGCGCATCTGCGCTTCGCTCTGGGCAACCGCCAGGCGCGCACGGTCCGGGTCCAGCCGCACCAGCGGCTGGCCGGCACGTACCTGCTGCCCTTCTTCGACCAGAACGACCAGCGCGACGCCAGAGGTCTTGGCGACCACCTGCGACTCGCCCCGCGGTTCCAGTGCGGCCGTGCCGGTATAGCTGGCGGCGACGGCGCGACGGCTGGCAGCGACGGCTTCGACCGGTACCGCATCGACCTTCTTCTCGGCCTTGCCGTCCTTTTCAGCAGCGTTGGCTTCGGCGGGGCCGGCGCCACCGCAGCCGCTCAGCAGCAGGGTGGAGGTGATCAGCAGTGCAGCGGCACAGCGTCCGGTGCGGCCGAGCAGGAAAGTGTGTCGCGACATCGTCGTGTCCCTAAGGATGCGTGGGCAGGTGTGGTAGCAAAGTAATGCACCACGTCACGACCACACCATATCCCAAAGGTCATGGTGACCTGCGGCGACGGCTTCCCGGGCCCGGTTTCAGCTAGATGAAATGGCAGGCTATACTCGGCCCAGTTCCGTACCCCACGCCGGAACGACCAGACCCGTTTATCGGAAAAGGACATCATGCGCCCGCAGCCGCTCGCCGCTTGTCTCGTTCTGGCCGTCCTCCTGCCCCTCGGGGCCGCCGCACAGGCCGCAACACCCGCTCCTGCAGTACCCGCCACCCCCGCTCCGGCCGCCACCGCGCCGGCGCCCGCCGCCGTCACCGGCCGGTTCGACAATGGCCGGGTCCTGGCGTACACGTGCCAGGGGTGCCACGGCATCACCGGGTACAAGAACGCCTACCCCAGCTACAAGGTGCCCAAGATCGGCGGGCAGACCCGTGAGTACCTCAGCCAGGCGCTGACCGAGTACCGCCACGGCAAGCGCAAGCATCCGACGATGCAGGCGCAGTCGATGAGTTTCAGCGAACAGGAGATCGCCGATCTCGCTGTTTACCTGTCCACCGTCAAATAAGCGCGCTCATGTCGAAAGCCACGCCACTCCAGCGTTACGCCATCGCCCTGTCCGTTGCCCTGCTGATGACTGCGTGCTCGCAGTCACAGGTGGAGAACAGCGCAGATTCCGCCGCCGATCCGGGCCACGCCAGTGGTGAACACGGGTCCGGCTCCTCCGCCGGCCTGCCGGCCGGCCGCATCGCCGCCGGTGAGGCGCGTGCCCAGGTCAAGGGCAAAGCCACCGGCCAGAGCTGCATCGACTGCCACGGGGCGGACGGCAACAAGCCGATCGACCCGACCTACCCGAAACTGGGTGGGCAGTACGGGGATTACCTGGCGCACAGCCTGCAGGCCTACCGCGCGGGGGATCGCCAGCACGCGCTGATGACCCCGCAGGCGACCGACCTGAGTGATCAGGACATCGCCGATCTGGCGGCCTATTTCGGCTCACGGCCGACCCAGCTGCGGGATCTGCACGGCTTGAAGTGACGGCGGTAGAGCCGACCGTTGGTCGGCTGCCTTCCGTCCGGGCGCCATGAGGTAGTGCTGGCCGCTGGCCGGCTCTCCGCTGGATTGCCTGGAGCCGGCCAGCGGCCGGCACTACCGGTATGGCAACGCCAGCCGACCAACGGTCGGCTCTACATCGATCGCTGGATCAGGCGTCCAGCTCTTCCCAGCGCGCGTACGCGGCATCCAGCTCGGCCTGCACCTTGGCGAGCTTCGCATTGTGCGCGGCCATGTCGGGCGCGCTGCGCTGATAGAACGCCGGGTCGTTCATCGCGGCGGTGAGGCCTTCGACGTCCTTCTCCAGCGTTTCGATCTTCAGCGGCAGCTGTTCCAGCTCGCGCGCGTCCTTGTAGCTCAGCTTGCGCTTGGGCTCGGCCGGCGCGGCAGCAGCGGCGGCCGCAGCAACCGGCTTGGCCGCCACCACCGGTGCGGACGCAGCCGCGGCGGCCACGCGTGCAGCATGGCGCTGCCAATCGGTGTAGCCGCCGACGTACTCGCCGACCACGCCGTCGCCTTCCATCACCATCGTGGAGGTCACCACGTTGTCCAGGAAGTCACGGTCATGGCTGACCAGCAGCAACGTGCCGGTGTAATCGCTCAGCAGCTCTTCGAGCAGCTCGAGGGTTTCCACGTCCAGATCGTTGGTCGGTTCATCCATCACCAGCAGGTTGGACGGCTGCGCGAACAGCTTGGCCAGCAGCAGGCGGTTGCGCTCACCACCGGACAAACGGGTGATCGGCGCGCGGGCGCGCTCGGGCGAGAACAGGAAGTCCTGCAGGTAGGCGTGCACGTGCTTGCGCTTGCCGTTGAACTCGATGAAATCGCGGCCCTCGGCCACGTTCTCGATCGCGGTCCAGTCTTCGCGCAGCACCGCACGGTACTGGTCGAAATACGCGATCTGCAGGTTGGTACCGGCGCGCACTTCGCCGCTCTGCGGCTGCAGGTCGCCCAGCAGCAGCTTGAGCAGCGTGGTCTTGCCGCTGCCGTTCGGCCCGATCAGGCCGATGCGGTCGCCGCGCAGGATGACGGTGCTGAAGTCCTTGACCATCACGCGCTCGCCGAAGGCGAACGAGATGTCCTTGACGTCGATCACCTTCTTGCCGGAGTTCTCCGCCTGCGCCGCTTCCATGCGCACGTTGCCGCCGAGTTCGCGGCGCTGCGAGCGATCGTTGCGCATTGCCTTGAGGCGGCGCACACGGCCTTCGTCGCGGGTGCGGCGGGCCTTGATGCCCTGGCGGATCCAGATCTCTTCCTGCGCAAGCAGTTTGTCGAAGCGTGCGTTTTCCTGCGCCTGCGCGTTCATGCGCTCTTCGCGGCGGCGTTCGTAGTTGGCCCAGTCGCCCGGCCAGCTGGTGACCTGGCCGCGGTCGATCTCGACAATGCGGGTGGCCAGTGCACGCAGGAAGCGACGGTCATGGGTGACGAACACCACGCTGCCGTTCCAGTTCTTGAGGAACATTTCGAGCCAGTCGATGGCTTCGATGTCCAGGTGGTTGGTCGGTTCGTCGAGCAGCAGCAGATCCGGCGAGGACACCAGCGCGCGGCCCAGCAGCACGCGGCGCTTCATGCCGCCGGACAGGCGCGCGAATTCGGCCTCGCCATCCAGGTCGAGCTTGGTCAGGGTTTCGCTGACGCGCTGGTCCAGGCCCCAGCCGTTGGCGGCGTCGATCTTGGCCTGCACGGCCGACAGCGCATCGCCGTCGAAATCGTCGGCCATGCTCAGGTGATGGAATTCGGCCAGCCACTGGCCCAGTTCGCCCAGGCCGTCGGCGACCACGTCGAAGACGCTGCCGGCGGCACCGTGCGGCACCTCCTGTTCCAGGCGGGTGATGCGCACCCCCTGCTGCACGCGGACTTCGCCATCATCGGGCTTGTGATCGCCGGACAGCAGTTTGAGCAGGGTCGATTTGCCGGCGCCATTGCGCCCGATCAGGGCGATACGCTCGCCCGGCTCGATCGACAGTTCGGCTTTTTCCAGCAACAGGGGGCCGCCGACGCTGAAGTCGACGTTTTGCAGAGTAATCAGAGGCATCTGACCATTGTACGGTCTGACGGCAACCGCGTCGCTTACTCCTGACCGAACGCGTCCGCAGGCAGCCCCAGCAGCGCCCACAGCGCCGCGGGCACCCGCTTGGCCGGATGGCGTACCACCCACAGCTGGCGCGACATCGGCGGCACCGGCGTTTCCACGACGCGCACGCTGCCCAGCGCGAGCAGATCGGCCACCGCATGCCGCGACAGGCACGCCAGGCCAAGCCCGGCCGCAGCCGCCTGCTTGATCGCCTCGGTGCTGGCCAACTGCATGGCGCGGGCAAAGTGATGCAGGTGCGGCAGCAGCGCCTGCTCGACCTCCTCGCGGGTGCCCGAACCCGGCTCACGCAGCAGCCAGCGGGCCTGCGCCAGCGCCGCGACGTCCATGCACGTGGGCGTCGTTCCCGGCGCGGCCACGATGACCAGATCATCGCGTTGCCACGGCAGCACCTGCAGGCCGCTTTCATGGCACGGGCCTTCAATCAGGCCCAGATCGACCTCCAGCCGCTGTACGGCCGCGACAACGTCCGCGCTGTTGCCGATCCGCAGGTCCACCTGCGCCTGCGGGTTATCGGCCAGCAGCGCGGCGACGCAGGACGGCAGCAGGTAGTTGCCGATCGTGGTGCTGGCCCCGAGCCGCAGCAGCAGAGGCAGGACGCCGGCGCTGGACTGCCCTGCGCCGGCGAGCCGCTCCAGATCGGCGGCGGCGACCAGCAGCGCGCGGGCCGGATCCAGCAGCGCCCGCCCCTGCGGATTGAGCACCAGCCGACGCCCGATCCGGTCGAACAACGGGCTGGCCAGGTGGCTCTCCAGTTCGTTGAGCGCGGCACTGGTGGCCGACTGCGACAACGCCAGCTGCGCGCCCGCCGCGGCCGTGGTGCCGGCGTCGGCAATGGAGACGAAAACCTGCCATTGGCGGAGGGTGAGGTGCATGAGGCCAATTAACGCACCAAACAGGTCGAATTGACATGAACAATGCGTTTTACAGGTTCATCGGCGACGCGCAGCCTAGGGCTGTGCTTTGACTGGAGACCCTTGTGAACACTTCTGCCGCCGCCCTGCCCTCACCCACCACCGCGCAGCGCTGGCGCGGCCGCCTGCCCGGGCTGCTGCTGACCGGCGCCGTTGCAGCTGCGGCCATGGGACTGGCGCCACTGCCGTGGCTGCAGGCGCACGGCATCAGCGCGCTCACCCTGGCCATCGTGCTGGGCATCGCGCTGGGCAACACCCTTTACCCGCGGCTGGCGGTCCATGCCGGCGCCGGGGTCGGCTTTTCCAAGCACTGGCTGCTGCGGGCGGGCATCGTGCTGTACGGCCTGCGCCTGACCTTCCAGGATATCGGCCAGGTCGGTATCAGCGGGGTGCTGATCGATGCGCTGGTGCTGACCAGCACGTTCGCGCTGGCCTGGTGGGCCGGCACGCGATGGTTCGGTCTCGAGAAGGAAAGCGCCCTGCTGATCGGCGCCGGCAGCTCGATCTGCGGGGCGGCGGCGGTGATGGCGGCCGAACCGGTGGTGCGCGGGCGCGCCGAGCAGGTGACGGTGGCCGTTTCCACCGTGGTGGTGTTCGGCACGCTCGCGATGTTCCTGTACCCGCTGCTGTACCAGCTCAATCAGGCGCACGGCTGGATCCCGATGAGCGCGCAGGTCTACGGCGTGTTCACCGGCTCGACCGTGCATGAGGTGGCCCAGGTGGTCGCTGCCGGGCGTGCAGTGAGTGCGCCGGCGGCCGACACCGCCGTGATTGCCAAGATGGTGCGGGTGATGATGCTGGCGCCGTTCCTGATCGGGCTGTCGATGCTGCTGGCACGGGGCCGCAAGGGAGCCGCTGACGGCCAGCGCGCGAAGATCGTGGTGCCCTGGTTCGCGTTCGGCTTCGTGGCCGTGGCCGGGCTCAATTCGCTGCAGGTGCTGCCGGCGGCCATCGTCAGTGCAGCGATCGATCTGGACACCGTGTTGCTGGCGATGGCGATGGCCGCGCTCGGTCTGACCACGCACGCCTCGGCGCTGCGCAAGGCCGGGATGAAGCCGCTGCTGCTGGCGCTGCTGCTGTTCGGCTGGCTGTTGGCGGGCGGGTTGGGGATCAACCTGGGCGTGCACGCGCTGCTCGGCTGAGGCACGCCGGGCGGACTTCTGCGACACTACCGCATGTCTGAATTCTCCTCCCTGCCGCTGAAACCAGCGCTGCTGCCCGGCATCGATGCCATGGGCTATACCTCGCTCACCCCCGTGCAGGCCCAGAGCCTGCCGGCCATCCTTGAGCGCCGCGATGTCATCGCACAGGCCCCGACCGGCAGCGGCAAGACCGCGGCCTTCGGGCTGGGCCTGCTGCAGGCGCTGGACCCGTCCGTGACCCGCGCCCAGGCGCTGGTGCTGTGCCCGACCCGCGAGCTGGCCGACCAGGTCGGCAAGCAGATCCGCAAGCTGGCCACCGGCATTCCGAACCTGAAGCTGCTGGTGCTGACCGGCGGCATGCCGCTGGGCCCGCAGCTGGCCTCGCTGGAGGCACACGATCCCCAGGTCGTCGTCGGCACCCCCGGGCGCATCCAGGAGCTGGGCCGCAAGCGCGTCCTGCATCTGGGCGGCGTGACCACCCTGGTGCTGGATGAAGCCGACCGCATGCTCGACATGGGCTTTGAAGAGCCGATCCGCGAGATCGCCGGGCGCACCAGCAAGGACCGCCAGACGCTGCTGTTCTCGGCGACCTTCCCGGATGAGATCCGCGAGATCGCCCGCGTGCTGCTGCGCGATCCGGTGGAAGTGACCGTGGAAGGCGCCGATCACGCGCCGGCGATCCGCCACCTGTTCTGCGAGACCGAGCTGGCACTGAAGCAGAAGGCGCTGGCCGGCCTGCTGCTCAAGTACACGCCGGAATCGGCCGTGGTGTTCTGCAACACCCGCCGCGATGTCGACGATGTCGCCATTTCGCTGCAGCAGTTCGGGTTCTCCGCGCTGCCGCTGCACGGCGAGATGGAGCAGCGCGACCGCGATGAAGTGCTGGTGCGCTTCGCCAACCGCAGCTGCAACGTGCTGGTCGCCAGTGACGTCGCCGCGCGGGGCCTGGATGTGCAGGATCTGGCCGCGGTGATCAATTACGAGCTGCCGACCGATATCGAAACCTACGAGCATCGCGTTGGCCGCACCGGCCGCGCCGGTGCCACGGGCCTGGCGATCAGCCTGGTGACGCACCGCGAGCGCAACCGCGCCGATGCGCTGGAAATGGCACAGGGCAAGCCGCTGGACTGGCAGAAGACGCCGCTGGCCACCGCGCGCCCGCCGGTGCTGCCGCAGGCCGCGATGACCACGCTGCGCATCGATGGCGGCAAGACCGACAAGCTGCGCCCGGGCGACATCCTCGGCGCACTGACCGGCGATGCCGGGCTGGCAGCCAAGTACATCGGCAAGATCGACATCTACGCCACGCGTTCGTATGTGGCAATCGCGCGCGAACATGCCGGCCGGGCGATCGCCCAGCTGGAGGCCGGCAAGATCAAGGGCCGCCGGTTCCGCGTCCGCAAGATGGATGTCTGAGCGGTAGAGCCGACCGTTGGTCGGCTGATCGCTTCACGCATTGGGTAGAGCCGACCGTTGGTCGGCTGCACTTGCGTCGGGGCGTTTGAGGTGCCGGCCAGCGGCCGGCACTACCAGTGCCGGCGCGCCCGCGCGGATGTCCGGCTCAATAGACCAGGTTGGCCAGCAGCGGGACGTCATCCGTCCAGCGGTCGCGGCCGCCAAGGCCCGCCAGTTCCACCAGCACGGCCGCGCCGACCACCTCGACCTGCAGCTGGCGGGCCAGCGACAACGCCGCCAGCAGGGTGCCGCCCGTGGCGAGCACATCATCGATCACCAGCACGCGTGCACCGGCCGGCAAGGCATCGGCGTGCACTTCGATGCTGTCGGTGCGGTATTCCAGGGTGTAATCCTGGCGCAGCACCTTGCCCGGCAGCTTGCCCGGCTTGCGCACCGGCACGAAGCCCACGCCCAGCACCCGCGCCATGGCCGCGCCGAGGATGAAACCGCGCGACTCGATCCCCATCACCGCCTGCAGATTGGCGTCGCGCCAGGGCGCGACCATCGCATCGATGGCGGCCGCGAAATCCGGGCCGTCGGCGAGCAACGGCATGATGTCCTTGAACAGGATGCCCGGCTTGGGGAAATCGGCGATGTCGCGCAGGCGGCCGGCCCAGGCGGGCGTGGCGGAAGACTCGGTCATGATCGGCACAGCACAAAGGGTGGCATAGGGTAACCGAGCGCCCTACGAGCTGCAGGACAGCATCGAGCAGCCGGCCTTCACACGCGCCCACTCGGGTCGCTTGGCCGCGAAGTGCTCGCGCCCGGGCTGCACGTCATACGGGCGCCGCAGCACCTCCAGCAGCGTGTGCACGCCACTGAGATCGCCCTGCTCCGCCTGCTCGATCGCCTCCTGGGCCAGCCAGTTGCGCAGCACGTAGACCGGGTTGGCGCGGCCCATCTGCTGCTGACGCGCCTGTGCACTCAAGCCATCGGAACGCAGGCGCACCGCGTACTGCTGCAGCCATGCCTGCAGCGACGGCAGCACCGCTTCGCGACGGGCCGGGCTGTAGAACGCCTCCTCCAGCACCGCCACCGAAGGCGATGCAGGATCGATCGCCATCAGCCCGCGGAACGCGAGCGTCATGTCCATCTCGCCCTCGTGCAGGATCTCCAGCCAAGCCGCCATCAACGCCACGTCGTCATCGCGGCAGCCGTCCAGGCCCAGCTTCGCGGCGATGTCGGCGCGCTCGCATTGCGCGTGCACCTGCTGGAAGCGCGCCAGCCCGTCATGCAGCGGGGTGACATCCTCGAACAGCGGCGCCAAGGCCTGCGCCAGCCGGGTGAGATTCCAGTACGCCACCTGCGGCTGCGTGCCGAAACGATAGCGTCGGCCCTGCGCGTCGGTGGTGTTGGGGGTCCACTCGGTATCGTAATCCTCGACCCAGCCATACGGGCCGTAATCGATGGTGAGCCCGAGGATGGAGAGGTTGTCGGTGTTCATCACGCCATGCACGAAACCGACGCGCATCCAATGCGCGACAAGCACCGCGGTGCGCTCGCAGATGTCGGCAAACCAGCGCGCATGGCGCGCCTCGCCCGCCTCTGCCAGCGCAGGAAAATCGCGCGCGATGCAGACATCGGCCAACTGCCGCAGCAACGTCGTGTCGCCGCGCGACGCCGGCAGTTCGAAGCTGCCAAAGCGGATGAACGACGGCGCGACGCGACACACGATCGCGCCGGGCTCGGCTTCAGGGCGACCGTCGTAGAACATGTCGCGCACCACGGCATCGCCGGTGCCAACCAGACTCAGCGCCCGCGTGGTCGGCACACCGAGGTGATGCATCGCTTCGCTGCACAGGAACTCGCGGATGGACGAGCGCAGCACCGCCCGCCCGTCGGCGCCCCGCGAGTACGGTGTGCGCCCGGCACCCTTCAACTGCAGCTCCCAATGCGCACCATCCGGAGTGAGCAGCTCGCCCAGCGAGATCGCACGGCCATCGCCGAGTTGCCCCGCCCAATGGCCGAACTGATGCCCACCGTAGTTGGCCGCCCACGGTGCCATCCCGGCATACAGCGCATTGCCGCCGAACACCCGCGCGAAATCCTCGCTCTCGATCAGGTCCTCGCCCATGCCCAACAGCGTGGCCACCTCAGGCGAGTACGCCAGCAGCTGTGGCGCGGCGACCGGCGTCGGCATGACCGAAGACCACGCGGCCTCGCGCACCTCCCGCACGCGCGGGCCGGTTTCCGGGTCGCCGGGCAGGTCGCGGATGAAACGGTTGTCGAAACGCAGGGGCTGGGTGCTCATCGGTATGAAATGGGGGCAGACCGGCTGCCCCGCAAGTTCAGCGCGAACCGCCGCCGAGGTTCAACGGACCGCCGCGCTCCACCGCACGCTGGTACGCCGGGCGCTGCTCGATCCGCGCCAGGTACGCCTGCAGCCGTGGATAGGCGGTCATGTCGCCACCGCGCGCGCCGGCGGCCTGGATCGGGAAGCTCATCTGGATATCGGCAGCGGTGAAGCGTTCACCGGCAAACCACGGCGACTGGCCGAGCTCGCGTTCCATCCAGTCCATGTGCAGCTTTACCTGCGGACGCACGAAGCCGTTCAGCGCCTTGTCGGCGATGGAGCGTGCGATCGGCTTGGCGAAGAACGGCATCGGCGCCTTGCGCAGCCGCGAAAACACCAGCGTCATCACCAGCGGCGGCATTGCCGAGCCTTCGGCGTAGTGCATCCAGTAGCGGTAACGCACGCGCTCGGGGGCCTGGGCCGGCATCGGCTCGGGCGAGAGCTGGCGGCCGCTGTCGTAGCGGTCGGCCAGGTATTCCAGGATCGCGCCGGATTCGGCCAGGACCAGGGCATCGTCCTGCAGCACCGGCGATTTTCCCAGCGGGTGCACGTCGCGCAGCGCCTGCGGTGCCAGCCAGGTCTTGGGATCGCGCTGGTAGTTGACGACCTGGTACGGCAGGCCCAGTTCTTCGAGCATCCACAGCACGCGCAGCGAGCGCGAGTGGTCCAGATGGTGCACCTTGATCATCGAGGGTTCCGCAGGGTCAAAGCGGCATCGTAACCGGGCAACAGGAACGATGACGTCTTCAACGGGGTCTGCGATGACGTCTTCAACGGCTCTGCGTCGACGATGGCCGGACGCCGCCCAATAAAAAACGCCGGAAGCTTTCGCTTCCGGCGTTTTAGGCGACCTTACGGTGGCGGGGGGTCGATTAGACCGCCTGCACCTGGTCAGCCTGCATACCCTTCTGGCCCTGCACGGCGACGAAAGTCACCTTCTGGCCTTCCTGCAGCGACTTGAAGCCGGTGCCCTGGATCGCGCGGAAATGCACGAAGAGGTCCGGGCCGCTTTCCGGGGTGATGAAGCCGAAGCCCTTGGCGTCGTTGAACCACTTCACGGTGCCCTGCTGACGATCAGACATGTACTAACTCCTGAAACAATAGTTGAAATAATCGCGGCCGCCGCGTATCGGAGCCGAGACTGAGTTGCAGGCGTTGGTAAAGCGGATCGATGAGCAGATCGTGAGATCAACTGCACCAGGCCACGATTCACGGTGACCCTAGCAAACACAGTGTGGGTGACGATACTCGTGTTTTACCGAAAAAGCGATAGCTGGGTGATTCAGCCATCCTCCCCCTCCCGCCTGACAGGACAAGGGGTCGGGCGATCCTACACGAAATCGCACCCCCTATTCAGATTTTTCCTACCTTAAGATCAGCCAAATGACCGATGCCCCGACCCCTAAAGTTCACATCTGGGTGGACGCCGACGCCTGTCCGGCCGTCATCAAGGAGATCCTGTTCCGGGCCGCCGAGCGCGCCGGGATCGAGATGACGCTGGTCGCGAACCACTGGCTGCGGACCCCTCCGTCCCGTTTCATCCGCTCGATCCAGGTTCCGCCGGGCTTGGATGTGGCCGACAGTGTGATCGTGGAACGGGTCCAGCCGGGCGATCTGGTCGTCACGCAGGACATCCCGCTGGCGGCCCTGGTGTTGGACAAAAAGGCCGTCGCATTGAACCCGCGCGGCGACCTGTACACCCCGAACAACATGGCCGAGCGGCTGTCGATGCGCAATTTCATGGAGGAACTGCGCGGCGCCGGCGTTCAGACCGGCGGCCCTCCGCCGCTGCATGCGCGGGACAAGCAGGCCTTTGCCGCGCAACTGGACCGCTGGCTGGCCAAGCGTTCGGCAAGATGAACGGACGGATGGCGGGTCGAGGTCCGGCGCGGCGGAAAGTCGCGGCCCGGTAGTGCCGGCCGCCGGCCGGCTCCTCCGTAGCGCTTGGTGACCACCACACACCCCGGCAGCCGGCCAGCGGCCGGCTCTACAGGTGGAGCGACAGGCCGCTGGTGAACGTGCGCCGCTGCCCGGTCAGCGGGTCATCGAATGTCAGTTCCTTCGCCAGCAACTGCAGCGGCGTATCCGCCGGCCCGTCCGCGAGCAGGTCTGGGTACAGATCATCGCCCAGGATCGGCGCGCCCAGCCCCGCCATGTGCACGCGCAGCTGGTGCTTGCGGCCGGTGACCGGGTGCAGCCGGTAGCGCCAGACCGGTCCGGTGCTGTCGGCCACCTCGATGCGGGTTCGGGCATTGGGCTCACCGGGCGCCTCGGTCATGCGGAAGAACGGCTCACCGGGGACCAGTCGCGTATGGCGTTCCAGCGGGAACGCCAGGGGCGGCAATGCCGGCGCCAAGGCTTCGTACACCTTCTCGATGCGCCGCTCGCGGAACAGGCGCTGGTAGGCATCGCGGCTGTCTGGCCGGGTGGAGAACAGCACCAGCCCGGCGGTCAGCCGGTCCAGGCGGTGCAGCGGCACCAGATCCCGGTTGCCGGTGCGCGCCACCAGCCGGGCCAGCAGCGTCTCGCGCACGTAACCGCCGGCAGGAGTGACCGGCAGGAAGTGCGGCTTGTCGGCCACCAGCAGGTCCGCGTCCTGGTGGACGATGGCCTCGGCGAAGGGAATCACCGGCTCATCGGCCACTTCACGGAAATACACGATCTCCAGCCCCACCTGCCAGGCCTGGTCCGGCGCGAGCGCCCTGCCCTGCGCGTCCTGCACCCGCCCCCGGGCGAAGCGGTCTGCCCACTGCGCGCGGTCGATGCGCGGAAAGCGCGCACACAGTCCCTCCAGCAGGCTCGGCCAGTCGCCGGGGGGCAACTGCAGGCGGCTGGGTGCGGGGGCAGCGAGGATCGGATCGGACGGGCTCATGGCGAACCATTATCATGGCGCTCTTTGTTTCAGGTATCCCCATGGCCCTCACCGCCACCATCCGCAAGGCCGAACTACAGATCAGCGACATGGATCGCGGCTATTACGCCAGCCATACGCTGACGCTGGCCCAGCACCCGTCCGAGACCGACGACCGCCTGATGGTGCGCCTGCTCACCTTCGCGCTGAACGCCGATGACCGGCTGGAGTTCGGCCGCGGCCTGAGCGTGGACGACGAGCCGGACCTGTGGCGACGCGACTACACCGGTGACGTCGAGCTGTGGATCGAACTGGGCCAGCCCGACGAGTCGCGCCTGCGCAAGGCCGCCGGCCGCGCGCGCGCGGTGCAGCTGGTCACCTACGGCGGCCGCGCCGCCGACATCTGGTGGGACCGCAACGCCTCCGCACTGAAGAAGCTGTCCACGCTGGACGTGATGGACCTGCCGGGCGAGTTCGTCACCGAATGGGGCGCGCAGATCGAACGCACGATGCAGTGGGACGTACAGATCCAGGACGGCGAAGTGCAGTTGACGTCCGACAAGGCGCAGCTCAGCGTCATCCCCACCTGGCGCAAGCAGAAGCCGCAGGCGTGAGTGTGATCCGCTGTGATGTGCTGGTCATCGGGGCCGGCGCGGCCGGGCTGATGTGCGCGATGACCGCAGGCAAACGCGGGCGCCTGGTGCAGGTGATCGACCATGCCAACAAGGTTGGCAAGAAGATCCTGATGTCCGGCGGCGGGCGCTGCAACTTCACCAACACCGGCACCACGGCGGCCAACTTCCTGTCGGCCAATCCGCACTTCTGCAAATCCGCGCTGGCCCGTTACACGCCATACCACTTCATCGAGATGGTGGAGCGGCACGGCATCGCGTATCACGAAAAAGAGCTGGGCCAGCTGTTCTGCGACATCTCCTCCAAGCAGATCGTGAAGATGCTGGTGGACGAATGCCAGGCCGCCGGCGTGCAGATCCGCACCGACTGCGGCGTGCAGAAGGTGGAGCGCGGCGCGGACGGCTTCCACGTGCACACCGCGCAGGGGCACTTCCATGCCGCCTCGCTGGTGGTGGCCACGGGTGGCCTGTCGATCCCGAGCATGGGCGCGACCGGCTTCGGCTATGAGCTGGCCCGCCAGTTCGGTCATGAGGTCCTGCCGACCCGCGCCGGGCTGGTGCCACTGACCCTGAGTGGCAAGCATCAGGAGCGCTTCAACGATCTCAGCGGCGTGGCCCTGCCGATCGAAGCGCGCTGCAACGGCACCGAGTTCCGCAACTCCATGCTGATCACCCACCGCGGCATCAGCGGCCCGGCGATCCTGCAGATCTCCTCGTACTGGCAGCCCGGCGATACGCTGCACCTGGACCTGCTCCCCGGCCAGGACGCGCTGGAGTGGCTGCGCCGGATGAAGGCCGAACGCGGTGCCGCCGAGCTGCGCACGGTGCTGTCGGAGGTGTTGCCGCGCCGGCTGGCGCTGCGCCTGTGCGAGCACTGGCTCCCGGACCGGCTGGTGCGCCAGATCGACGAGCCACAGCTGCGCGAGGCGGCCGAGCTGTTGCAGAATTTCCCGCTGGTGGCCAGTGGCACCGAGGGGTACCGTACCGCCGAAGTGACGCTGGGCGGAGTCGACACCCGGAAGGTGTCCTCCAGTACCTTTGAATCGCACGTGGTTCCCGGCCTGCACTTCATTGGGGAGGTGCTGGACGTGACCGGCTGGCTGGGGGGCTACAACTTCCAGTGGGCCTGGGCCTGTGGCCATGCGGCAGGGAGCGTGGCCTGAGCCGGAACCAGCGTTCCGTGATCGGCTACCGTTTGCCGCATGGACGTAGTCACACGCATCGTGTATCAAGTTTGCAGTCCGGGGAGTAGTGAATGCAGAACGCGAATGACATGACGGTCCGCCTGCTGATCGTGGACGACAGCGGCGAGAACGCCGAGACCATCGTCAGCACGCTGCGCAACAGCGGCATCGCGGTGCGCCCGACGCGCCCGCAGCACAGTGAGGAACTGGCCCAGGCACTGGGTACCCAGCCGATCGACCTGGTGCTGGTCACCGCGGCGCAGAGCATCCCACTGCTGCAGGTGACCCAGCAGATCGCGGCCAGCGGCAAGGACATCCCGATGATCCTGCTGGCCGAATCGATCAACGAAACCGAGTGGGTCGAGGCCGGGGCCAATGGCATCCGCGCCATCGCCCTGCGCCACCGCCCCGAGCACCTGCTGGCGGTAGTGCGCAACGAATGGACCGATCTGCATGCGCGCCGCGGGCTGCGCCGGATCGAGGCGCAGATGCGCGAGACCGAGCGCCGCTGCGATGCGCTGATCTCCTCCTCGCGCGACCCGATCGCCTACATCCATGAAGGCATGCACATCCGGGCCAACGAGGCCTACCTGGAGATGTTCGGCTACGAAACCTTCGACGATGTGGAAGGCATCTCGCTGCTGGACATGGTCGCCCCGCAGCATGTGGACGGCTTCAAGCAGCTGCTCAAATCCATGAGCAAGGGCGATGCGCCGCCGCCGCAGTACCAGGTGGATGCGCGCAACCAGGACGGCGCGGTGTTCCCGGCCACGATGGAGTTCACCCAGGCCAGCTATGAGGGCGAATCGTGCCTGCAGGTGGTGTTCCGCCGCCGCATGGAGTTCGATCCGGAGCTGGCGCGCGAGGTCGAGGACCTGCGCCAGCGCGACCAGGTCACCGGCCTGCTCAACCGCCCGACCTTCATGTTGCATGTCGAACATGCCGTGGCCCAGGCCGGTCGCAGCGAGGGCCGGTTCGGCCTGCTGTTGATCGAACCGGATCATTACGCGCGCCTGCTGCCGGAGATCGGCCTGGACTCGGCCGACACGCTGATCGGTGCCCTCGCCCGCGTGCTGGCCCACTCGGTGGGCGACACCGCACAGGTGGCGCGCTTCGGCGAGCACAGCTTTGCCGTGCTGACCGAAGCGCCCTACGCGCAGACCGTCGCCCTGGCCGACCAGATCCGTGAGGCATTCGCCTCGCAGGTGTTCAGCATCGGCGAGCGCTCGGCCACGGTCACGGTCAGCGTGGGCGGTGTGCAGGTCGGTGAAAAGATCGCGAGCATCGGCCAGGTGCTGGCGCGTGCCACCGAGTGCACCCAGGCGGCACTGGAGCTGGGCAACACCACCCGCGTATTCGATCCGGCCGCGGTGGATCGCGTGGAAGAAGAACGCATCCAGCACTGGGTGGCACGCATCCGCCAGGCCTTGGCCGGCGATGGCTTCCAGCTGCATTACCAGCCGGTGCTCAACCTGCAGGGCGAAGCGCTGGAGCTCTACGAAGCCTACCTGCGCCTGGACCACAACGGCGAGCTGCTCAGCCCGACAGCCTTCCTGGGCATCGCCGAGGATCACGGGTTGCTGGCCGACATCAACCGCTGGGTGGTCACCCACGCGATCGGCATGCTCGCCGCGCGCAAGCGCGAGGGCCATGTGACCCACCTGATGGTGAAGATCACCCCGGAGTCGTTCAACGACCCGCAGATGATCGCCACGCTCCGGCGCGAACTCGAGGCGCAGGGCGTGCCGGGCGAACAGCTGTGGCTGCACGCGCCGGAGGCCAAGGTGTTCACCCACCTGCGCAATGCCCAGCAGTTCCTGGCCGCGGTCGCCCCGCTGGGTTGCCGGATCGGTCTGGAGCAGTTCGGATCAGGGCTGGATTCGTTCCAGCTGCTGGCGCACTTCCAGCCGCAGTTCCTCAAGCTGGACCGCGACTTCACGTCCGACTTCGCCCGCACCCGCGAGCACAGCGAGAAGATCAGCGAGATCACCGCGCGTGCGCAGGCCGCCAACATCCGGACCATCGCCGAGTTCGTCGCCGATGCCAACTCGATGAGCCTGCTCTTCAGTGCCGGCGTGGACTACGTGCAGGGTGAGTTCGTCGGCCCGGCGGGGCCGGTGATGAACTTCGACTTCAGCTGAGCGTCTGAGCGTCACGACCAACGGTCGTGACCTACGGCTTCCCGGACATCCGGGTGCGCTGCCGGCGCATCCCGGTGCGCCGCATGGGCGTCACGGCGCGGCGCGTGGGCATCTGCGCGCACCACACCGGTAGATGCCGACCGTTGGTCGGCATCCCTCCTTCCGATCAGGCCATCTCGACCAGGTTCGGAATCTTCACGTCGGTGGCGACATCGGCGTCGTAATCCACGCCTTCCACGCCGAACCCGAACAGACGCAGGAAATCAGCCTTGTAGCCGGCCAGATCGCTGATCTCGTACAGGTTCTCGTTGGTCACCTGCGGCCACAGCGCGACCACCTCGCCCTGCACCTCCGGTGCCATTTCCTTGTAGTCCGCGCGCAGGCGGCCGGCGTCATCGATCAGCTCGACCTTGCGGCCGCCATCGGTGACCAGATCGTGGCGCAGGCGCTCGGTTGCGGTGCCCGCATCCTTGCCGCCGTAGAGGATGTCGTACAGCGTATCGAGCTGCTCGATGCAGCCTTCATGCGTGCCCTTGGCCTTCATCACCTTGAACAGCAGCGACAGGTACAGCGGCATGGTCGGGATGGCCGAGCTGGCCTGGGTGACCACCGCCTTGAGCACCGACACGCGCGCATCGCCACCGATCGGGGCCAGCTTCTGGCGCAGACCGACGACCTTCTCGTCCAGATCCTTCTTGGCCGCGCCGATGGAGCCGTTCCAGTAGATCGCCTGGGTGATTTCCTCACCGACATAGGTGAAGGCCGTGGTGGTCGCGCCCTCGGCCAGCACACCGGCCTCGAGCAGCGCATCGATCCACATCTGCCAGTCTTCGCCGCCCATGACGGCGACGGTGCCGGCGATCTCTTCGGGCGTGGCCGGCTCGATCGTGGTCTCGGTGATCACTTCCTTGTCGGTATCCAGGCCACGCAGCGTGATCGGCGCACCGATCGGCTTGAGCGTGGAGCTGATCACTTCACCGGTCTTGGGATGCTTGCGGCGCGGCGCGGCCAGGCTGTACACCACCTGGTCGACCTGGCCGAGGTCCTGCTTGATCAGCTCGATGACCTTGGCCTTGACCTCATCGGAGAACGCATCGCCATTGACGCTCTTGGCGTACAGACCGGCCTGCTCGGCGTACTTGTGGAACGCGGCGGTGTTGTACCAGCCGGCGGTGCCGGGCTTGGTCTCGGTGCCCGGGCGCTCGAAGAACACGCCCAGCGTGGCGGCATCGCTGCCGAAGGCGGCAGTGATGCGCGCGGCCAGCCCGTAGCCGGTGGAGGCGCCGAGCACCAGCACCTTCTTCGGGCCATTGGTGATCTTCGGCTTGGACTGGATGTAATCGATCTGCTGCTTGACGGCCGCATCGCAGCCGACGGGATGGGTGGTGACGCAGATGAAGCCGCGCACACGCGGTTTGATGACCATGTAAACCTCGAGGGGACTGGCGCAGGGCGGACCGGCGCGATGAAAAGGGAGGTCGCGCGCCACCGGAGCGGCTGCGCGGAACGCAAGGGATCGTAGTGCGCAGCGCTGCTTAGTACAACCGACGGGGGTGTATGTTCCTCGTGGCCTGGGACCGGTGAGGGCAGGTCGGGACGCGCCGTGAATCCGCCCCTGGAGGCTCGACATCCGCATCCATGCGGGTGACGGTCCCGCCCTGCCCTCACCGGCCCCTGCCCGACACAGGGTCGCTGCGGACGGAGAGCAGCCACGCATGGCGTGGCTCTACCTGCCACACCTGACGCTGTGACGAGTGCAGTGGATGCTGACTCTTGGAGATTGGCCGACTGTCGCCGAACCAGGATCGCGCGTGCAGAGAGTCACCAATGCCAAGGCCGATTCTTGCCCCACGTAGATCCACGCCAGCGCGGGTGCCGTTGCTTTGCTTTGCGTGGCTTTGCTTTGCGTGGCTTTGCTTTGCGTGGCTTTGCCTTGCTTCGCTCTGCCCTACCAACCGCCATCCAGCCCCCTGTCTGGAGGGTGACGGATAGCGATGTGCAGGACCGTTGGAGCGCCATGGATGGCGCTCACGAGCCCCCAGGGATGGGTTTACGGCGGGTCCAGCACAGCGCTATCCGTCGCCCTCCAATAGTGAACATCCAAGGCGCCGCTCTGGCTGCGGCTCTGGGTCTGGCTCCAGCTCCGGCTCCGGCTCTAACTCCGGCGCTGGCCCCAAACAAAAAGAAAGGCCGCGCAATGCGCGGCCTCTCAGATGTTTCACACCACCAGAAAACTTACGGACGACGCTCCAACGCTTCCACGTCCTTGGCCTTCGGCAGCAGATCCTGCTTGGTCACCGCCAGCGCGCCCATCGTCAGCAGCGGGCAGGCAATGAAGATCGACGACAGCGTACCGATCACCGCACCGATCATCTGGCTCAGCGCCAGCCCTTCCAGCGAACCACCGCCGTACAGGTACAGCGCCAGCACCGACAGGAAGAACACCAGCGAGGTGATGATCGTGCGCGACAGCGTCTGGTTGATCGACCGGTTCATCACTTCCAGCGGCTCCACGCGCAGGCTGCGGAAGTTCTCACGCACACGGTCGAAGACCACGATGGTGTCGTTGATCGAGAAGCCCATCACCGACAGCAGACCTGCCAGCACGGTCAGATCGAACTCACGGCCACTCAGCGAGAAGTAACCGGCCACCACCAGCACGTCGAACAGCGTGGTGATGATCGCCACCATCGCGAACTTCCACTCGAAGCGGAAACCGATGTAGATCAGGAAGCCGATCAGCACGAACAGCGCTGCGTACAGGCCGTTCAGCGCCAGCTCTTTACCCACCTGCGGGCCGACAAACTCGGCACCCACGATGGCGGCCTGGTTGCCCTCCATCGAGATCGCTTTCTGCACGGCTTCGGCGGTGCGGTTGTTGGCCTCACCGGCGTTCTCGCCTTCGGCCATCTCCTGCGGCTGCAGACGGATCAGCAGGTTGCTGCCGCTGCCGAAGCTCTGCACCTGGGCCCCGGCATAGCCGGCGCCTTCCAGATGGTCGCGCACGGCATCGACGTCAGCGGGCTTGTCGAAGCGGACTTCGACCACGGTGCCGCCGGTGAAGTCCAGCGCGTAGTTGAAGCCCTTGAAGGCAATGCAGCCGATGGCGGCAATGAACACCAGCGCCGCCAGGCCGATGGCCACCCAGCGGGTGCGCATGAAGTCGAACTTGGTGTCGTTCGGGATCAGATGCAACGGGAAAAGTTTCATGGTTTCTATTCGCTTCCCGTCAAATGGCCAGGGTCTTGAGCTTCTTGCGGCGGCTGTAGACCAGCACGGCAAGGGCACGCGAGACGGTGATTGCAGTGAACATGGAGGCCAGGATGCCGACGATCATGGTCACGGCGAAGCCCTTCAACGGACCGGTACCGAACGCATACAACGCCACACCCGCCAGGATGCCGGTGAGGTTGGCGTCCAGGATGGTCCCGGAGGCCTTCTCGTAACCGGCCACGATGGCCGTCTTGGGCGGCATGCCGGCCCGCAGCTCTTCACGGATACGCTCGTTGATCAGCACGTTGGCGTCGACCGACAGGCCGATCGACAGCGCCAGACCGGCGAAGCCGGGCAGCGTCATCGTCGCACCGAACAGCGACATCACCGCCACTACGATCAGCAGGTTGAACAGCATGGCCACCGAGGTGATCACGCCGAACATCCGGTAGTACACGGTGAAGAAGATAAGCGTGAACAGGAACGCGAAGCCGACCGCGGTCACGCCGCGCTCGACGTTCTCCGCACCCAGGCTCGGGCCGACGATGCGTTCTTCAACGAAGTCCATCGGTGCGGCCAGCGAACCGGATTTCAGCAGCTTGGCCAGGTTTTCCGCCTCGGTCTTCTCAAGGCCGGTGGTCTGGAAGTTCTTGCCGAACACGCCGTTGATGTTGGCGACCGAGATCACTTCTTCCTTGACGCGGAAGCTGCGCACTTCCTTGCCATCGACCACGTTCACGGTCGGGATGCGTTCGGTGTAGACCACCGCCATCGGCTTGTTGACGTTGGCGCTGGTGAAATCAAACATGCGCTGGCCGCCGACATTGTTCAGCGTCACGCTCACGGCCGCAGCGCCGTTCTGGTCGGTGGTGGCCTGGGCGGCGACCATCTGGTCACCGGTCACGATCACGCGCTTGTTGAGCAGGATCGGGCCACGGTTGTCACGCTGCTGGTAGACCTTGGCCTCCGGCGGGATACGGCCGCTGGTGATCGCGTCCTGGGCATTGCCCTCGACCACGGCGCGGTACTCCAGCGTCGCGGTGGCACCGATCATGCGCTTGGCTTCAGCGGTGTCCTGCACGCCCGGCAGCTGCACGACCACGCGGTCGGCACCCTGGCGCTGGATGATCGGCTCGGCCACGCCGAGCTGATTGACGCGGTTGCGCAGCGTGTTGACGTTCTGCTCGATGGCGCCGTTGGCGATCGCGGTCAGTTCCGTCTCCGGCATGCTCACGGTGATGCGGTTGCCCGCCACCTCGTAGCCCAGCGTCGGCTGCGCCTTGACCATGACTTCGCGGGCGCGCGCGGCGGCATCGGCACCGGCGGACGGGCTGATGGTGGCCACGATGGTGTTGTCGCCACGACGCTCAACCGACTGGTAGGCGATGCGGGCATCGCGCAGGCTGGTCCGCACGTCTTCGGCGTAGGCGTCCAGACGCTTGTCCAGTGCAGCCTTCTGGTCGACCTGCAGCACGAAGTGCACGCCGCCCTGCAGATCCAGGCCGAGCACCATCGGCTTGGCGCCGAGGTCGCTCAGCCACTCCGGCACGGTGGAGGCCAGGTTCAGGGCGACCACGTAGTCCTCGCCCATCTCGTCGCGCAGGGCGTCGTTGGCGGCGGTCTGCGCCTGCAGCGTCGGCAGGCGCACGATCAGGCTGTCGCCTTCCTTGGCCACCGACAGCGGCTCCACGCCGGCCTGCTTGAGGTCACCCAGCACGCGGTCGCGCAGGGCGTCGTCGATCTGCCCGCCACGGTTGGCGGTGATCTGCACGGCAGGGTCCTTCTGGTAGATGTTGGGCAGTGCGTACAACGCACTGACCGCCAACACGATCAGGATGAGGAAATACTTCCAGCGTGGAAATTCGAGCATTGCTTGGGTCCCGCGCGGTGCCCGTCCCGGCACCGCGGTTGAACGGAAAGGGAGTGGATCAGTTGGCCGACTTCAGCGTGCCGGTCGGCAGCACATTGCCCACGGCGCCCTTCTGCACGCGGATGCGCACGTTCTCGGCCACTTCGATGGTGATGAAGTTGTCGCCGATGTCGGTGACCACGCCGGCGATGCCGCCGTTGGTCAGCACTTCGTCACCGCGCTTGACCTTCTCCAGCATGGCCTTGTGTTCCTTCTGGCGCTTCATCTGCGGGCGGATCATCAGGAAGTACATGATCGCGATCAGGATGATCGGGAACAGCAGGGTGGTCAGACCCATGCCCTGCGGCTGGCCACCGGCGGCCTGGGCGTTGGCGGTGGGAATCAGGAAGGCGAGCAGGTTCATAGTGTGTCCTTGGGTTGGGAGGCGCCCTGCCCTCTTTGAGGGTCGGGGAGTCGCCGCGAAACGGGGGTCAGCCTCGAAGTATGCCATGGCCCCGGGAGTTCGTCCTTGGGCCGTTTGGCAGGGTTCGCGCGCTGGATCGGCTGGCGGGGGGCACTTTACAGCGCGGGCGTGACCGCACCACGGGCCGCGTAGAAGGACTCGCGGAAGGCGGTAAAGGTTCCCGCCGCGATCGCCTCGCGCATGTCGGCCATCAACTTCTCGTAGTAATAGAGGTTGTGGATGGTGCCCAGCATCGGCGCCAGCATCTCGTTGCAGCGGTCCAGGTGGCGCAGATACGAGCGGGTATAGCCGCTGGTGCAGGCATGGCAGCCGCAGCCCGGCTCGATGGTGTCCATGTCGCGCTCGTAGCGGGCGTTGCGGATGCGGACCGTGCCGAACGAGGTGAAATAGTGGCCGTTGCGGGCATTCCGGGTCGGCATCACACAATCGAACATGTCCACGCCGCGGGCGACGCCTTCGACCAGATCCTCCGGGCGGCCGACGCCCATCAGGTAGCGCGGGCGATCGGCCGGCAGGATCGGGTGCATATGGTCGAGCATGGCGTTGCGTTCGTGCTCGGGCTCGCCCACGGCCAGGCCGCCGATGGCGTAGCCGTCGAAGCCGATCTGCTGCAGACCCTCGGCCGAGCGGCTGCGCAGGTCGTGATGGACGCCGCCCTGGACGATGCCGAACAGCGCCGCGTCGTTGCCCAGTTCATCGTGCGCGTTACGGCTGCGCTGCGCCCAGCGCAGGCTCAGCTCCATCGAGGTGCGCGCGACCGGCTCGGTGGCCGGGTACGGGGTGCACTCGTCGAAGATCATCACCACGTCCGAATCGAGCACCTTCTGGATGCGCATGCTCTCTTCCGGGCCCAGGAACACACGGGCGCCGTCGGTCGGCGAGGAGAACGTCACGCCCTGCTCGGTGATCTTGCGGCGGTGGGCCAGCGAGAACACCTGGAAGCCGCCGGAGTCGGTCAGGATCGGGCCGTTCCAGCGCGCGAAGCCATGCAGGCCGCCGTGGTCGGCGATCACGTCCAGGCCCGGGCGCAGGTAGAGATGGAAGGTGTTGCCGAGGATGATTTCCGCACCCAGCGCGCGGATCTGCTCCGGCAGGATGCCCTTCACCGAGCCATAGGTCCCCACCGGCATGAAGGCCGGGGTTTCCACGGTCCCGCGCGGGAAGGTCAGGCGGCCGCGGCGGGCGCGACCGTCGGTGGTCTGGAGCTGGAACTGGAGTCGGGACATGGAGCGGTCATTCGGGCAAATAGTCTGCCATTGTCGCCGAAAACGGCCGCGCCTGCCCCGCTGCCGTCATTCCCCCTGCGGGAACAGCAGCATCGCATCGCCATAGCTGAAGAAGCGGTACTTCTCCGCGATCGCGGCCTGGTAGGCCTCGAACACCCGGGCCTGGCCGGCAAACGCCGAGATCATCATCAGCAGCGTGCTTTCCGGCAGATGGAAGTTGGTCACCATCGCGTCCACGCTGCGGATCCGGTAGCCCGGCGTGATGAAGATCTGGGTTTCCCCGGCGTAGGGCAGCAGTTCGCCCTCGCGCATGGCGCTTTCCAGCGCGCGCACCACGGTGGTCCCGACGCCGATCACCCGGCCGCCCGCAGCCCGGGTGCGGCGCACCTGCTGGACCAGTTCAGCCCCGACGTTCAGCCACTCACGGTGCATCACGTGTTCTTTCAGATCGTCCACGCGGACCGGCTGGAAGGTGCCCGCACCCACGTGCAGGGTCACGTGGCCGAACGCCACGCCCTTGTCCTTCAACGTGGCCAGCAGGGCCTCATCGAAGTGCAGGCCGGCGGTCGGGGCGGCCACCGCGCCGATCTCGCGCGCGAACACGGTCTGGTAGCGCTCGCGGTCGTCCACGCCCGGTTCGCGCTGGATGTAGGGCGGCAGCGGCAGCCGACCGGCGTGCAGCAGCCATTGCTCCAGCGCCTCGGGCACGTGGAACTGCAGCACGTAGAACTCGCCGTCGCGGCCCAGCACCTCGGCCTCGCCACCGGCGTCGAGCGCGATGCGGCTGCCTGGCTTGGGCGACTTGCTGGCGCCGACCTGCGCGCGGGCCTGCTGGCCACCGAGCAGGCGCTCGATCAGGATCTCGACACGGCCGCCGCTGGCCTTCTGGCCGAACAGACGGGCCGGGATCACCCGGGTGTCGTTGAAGACCAGCAGGTCGCCGGGCTGCAGCAGGTCGGGCAGATCGCGCACCTGGCGGTGATCAAACGCGGCCGGGGCCGGCGGCACCACCATCAGGCGGCTCGCCGAGCGCTCGGCGAGCGGCGCCTGGGCAATCAGTTCAGGCGGCAGGTCGTAGTTGAAATCGGACTTCTTCAAGGGAGCGCACGGCAACGTGTAGGCAATGTCGGCCATTGTACGACTGGCTCTCGGTGGCAACGAAGGATTCGCCAAACGTCGCGCAAAATGCTGCTTTGCAACAGTTTTTGACGGGGTTATCGCGCGAAAAACCGCGTGCTAGCATCGAGCCGGAAGTCTGATGCACGAGCAGGAATGCCCGAAGCGCGCGCGAATAGACGCGCGTTTTGCTTTTCCGCCGTGCCGCCATCGTTTCAGGAGATCTGCAATGAGCTTCATCGAACGTCTCGCCCCGCTCCGCGCCCAGCCCGGCACCCGCCTCACCACCGGCCTGGATGACGCCACCCTCGAACGCCTGGCCGCCGGCCACCCCGCCCTGGTCGCCGCCATCGACGCCGCCGCCGCTGAATTCGAGCGCGTGCGCGCCGATCTTGGCGGCCTGCTGGCACTGGACGAGCGCGCCCAGATCGATGCGATGCAGGAGGGGTTCGTCAATTTCTATGCCGATGATGCGGTCACCCCGTACGTCGCCCTCGCCGCCCGTGGCGCATGGGTGGTCACCCTGAAGGGCGCGGTGCTGTACGACGCCGGCGGCTACGGCATGCTCGGCTTCGGGCACACCCCCGAGGCGGTGATGCAGGCGATGGCCGCGCCGCAGGTCATGGCCAATGTGATGACCCCCAGCCTGTCCCAGCAGCGCTTCATCCAGGCGTTGCGCAAGGAGATCGGCCACCGTCGTGGCGGCTGCCCGTACAGCCACTTCATGTGCCTGAACTCGGGCTCCGAAGCGGTAGGGCTGGCCGCCCGCATCGCCGATGTCAACGCCAAGCTGCAGACCGATCCGGGCGCCCGCCACGCCGGTGCGAAGATCAAGCGCGTGGTGGTGAAGGGCAGCTTCCACGGCCGCACCGACCGCCCGGGCCTGTATTCCGATTCCAGTCGCAAGACTTACATGCAGCACCTGGCCAGCTACCGCGGCGAGGACACGGTGATCGCGATCGCGCCCTATGACGAGGAGGCGCTCAAGCGCGTGTTCGCCGAGGCCGAACAGAACCGCTGGTTTATCGAGGCGGTCTTCCTGGAGCCGGTGATGGGCGAAGGCGACCCCGGCCGCTCGGTGCCGCCCGCGTTCTATGCGCTGGCCCGCGAACTGACCCGCCAGCACGGCAGCCTGCTGCTGCTGGATTCGATCCAGGCCGGCCTGCGCGCGCACGGCGTGCTCTCGATCGTGGATTACCCGGGCTTCGAAGGCCTGGATGTGCCGGACATGGAAACCTACTCCAAGGCGCTCAACGCGGCCCAGTTCCCGCTTTCCGTGCTGGCCGTGACCGAGCATGCGGCGCAGCTGTATCGCAAGGGCATCTACGGCAACACCATGACCTCCAACCCGCGGGCGCTGGACGTGGCCTGCGCAACACTGTCGCTGCTGACCCCGCAGGTGCGCGAGAACATCCGCGTGCGCGGCGAGGAAGCCGTGCGCAAGCTGGAACAGCTCAAGACCGAGCTGGGCGGGCTGATCACCAAGGTCCAAGGCACCGGCCTGCTGTTCTCCTGCGAGCTGGCCCCGCAGTTCAAGTGCTATGGCACCGGCTCCACCGAAGAGTGGCTGCGCAACCATGGCATCAATGTGATCCATGGCGGCGAGAACTCGCTGCGCTTCACCCCGCACTTCGGCATGGACGGCGAAGAGCTGGACCTGCTGGTCGGCCTGGTCGGCCGCGCGTTGAAGGAAGGCCCGCGCCGGGAGCAGTCGCAGGCGGCCTGAGGCCGGCGGTACGAACAACGGCAGCCGACCAACGGTCGGCTCTACCGGGGTTCATGGGGGT